>JBOGED010000528.1:0-1787 GCA_050743625.1 Egibacteraceae bacterium
TGGCAGGGCGGGTGCGCGATTACGGGCGGATGCGCCCGAGCAGGCACATCACACCGGGAACGCCGCGAGGCGAGCGGGTGGGCGGCTGCGGTCGGAAACAGCAACATCATTTATGCCCAGCCCCTTAAGTGTAGCTTTCCTCCGCATGAAGGGTGTTGCGGAATCGACGTTCGCGCCTCTTGGGAGTAGTCGCGCTGCCGCGTGTCCCGGGGCCGCCTCGGCGGGTTAAGCGCGCGGCGTCACGTTGAGCTGCGGCTTTCCTTCGCCTTCGAAGGAAAGCCGCAATGTAAGCGGCGACCGGCATCAACCGTTCGGTCGATGCGGATCTCCCTCTTCGGGTCGTGCGGGTCTCGCCGCTCGGGGGATTCGGCCAAGGCTTGGCGACGCACATCATGGTCACAAGAGCGCATGCACCAGGATGGAGGTCGGCATGACCGCAATAGCGGAGATCGCAAGGCCGGGGCTTCGAGCACTGCCTCGAGCCACCTACCGGGACAATCTCGTCACCGCGTTGCTCGGGTTGGGGTCCGGTATCGGGGGCTTTCTCGACGCCTGGGCACACGTCAACCTCGGGGGGCTGGAGTCCTTCTTCACGCCCTGGCATGCGGTGCTTTACGGCGGTTGGGGGGCGACGGTCGGTTGGATCGGCCTGTTGATCATGCGCGAACGTGCCCTTGGTCGGCGTGGGCTGGCGGCGGTGCCGATCGGCTACGGCCTCGGCCTCGTCGGTATCGCGGGATTAGCGGCGGGCGGCCTCGCCGACATGGTCTGGCACACGTTCCTTGGGATCGAGGTCGGCATCGAACCGTTGCTCAGCCCGCCGCACCTTCTGCTCGCGACGGGCGATCTGCTGCTCTCCAGCAGCGTCCTGCGCGCGGTGTGGTCGGACCCCGCCTCACCACGGGCACCGAGCTTTCCCTCCATCTTCCCGGCTCTGCTGTCGCTCGCGCTGTGCACGTCGGCGATCACGTTCTTCTTCCAGTACCAGATGGCCTTCGTCCAGATCTTTCCCGAGCGGGACGTGGCCCTGGGCATCCCGACCGTGCTCACGACGAACCTGATGTTGGCAGGAGCGATGCTGTTGCTGCTCCGCCGCTGGCACCCGCCGTTTGGGAGTTGCACGCTCCTGTTCGCCTTCCAGGCGGTGCTGGCGCTCATGGTCTTCGAGTTCATCACCTGGCCGACGATATTGCCGACCATCGCCGGTGGCCTTGTCGCGGACACCGTGATCCAACGGCTGCGGCCGTCCTACGCCCGGCCAGCCTCCATCTGGGCTGTCTCGGGGCTCACCGCCCTGGCGCTGTGGAGCGCCTACATGCTGACCGTGTGGCTCATGGGACGGCTCGACTGGTCAGCGCCGCTGTGGTCAGGAGTCATCACGCTGGCGGTCGGCACCAGCGTCGCGCTCGGGTTGCTCGTCGCGCCGCCCGAGGTTCCGGAAGGAGAGGGGCGATGATCTTCCTCTCAGGCGCCACATGGCCACGCGAGGCGCTGCCCGACGTCGCGGCCCTGATCGACGGCTTCCTTCCCTGACGTGCCTGGTCCGCGCACTGACCGAACCGTGGATCTCGGCAGGGTAGACCACGTGGCACTCGCCGTGCTGAGTGGGATGCTGGTGGCGGGAGTCCTTGTCTCGTCGAGAATGTTTCGCTGGGAGTAACGGCTATGACCGCCCGCGCGCAGGAGCACGCCTGGGACCGGTGGACGCCGCTGTGGGCCTGGTTGTTCTACCTGTCGCTCGGGTTGCCGACGCTGCTGACGGTTGCGGATGGTGAGGGGACATGGAC
>JBOGED010000529.1:0-3730 GCA_050743625.1 Egibacteraceae bacterium
ATCCCTGTTCGGGGAACGCTGTCATGCCTCACACGCTCGTCGGGCAGGGGCGAAGCCCCCTAGAGGGAAGGGTCGATGCGGGAAACATCTCGCTCCTGGGGCGTGCCGCTGAGCAAGCCCAGGCGCAGGCGGAGACGTACCAACGCGACGACGCGATGATCAGCAAGGGGACAAGGACGTTTCTGGGCGGGGCAGCGGCCGGGACAGCGGCGGGGGTGTCGTGGGGTTCCTGGCGGGATTGGCGGCGTTCGCCCTACCTGGCGTGGGGCCGGTCATGGCCGGCGGTATCTGGGCGACGACGTTGGGGGGCGCGGCGGCCGGAGGCGGGGTCGGCTCTGCCCTCGCCGGTTACTCGAAGATCAAGCAAAGCGAGGCATGGGAACTCGGCACTCGATCCGTCGAGACGGGCCAGGCGATCGTCGGCGTCCACAGCGACCGGCGGGAAGATGCCGAGTCCGCGGCCGAGATCCTTCGCGACGAGCAGCCGGAGGGCGTCAACTACTTCGACGCCGAGGGTAAGCGGGTCCATCTGGTCGAGTAGCCTTCGACTGAGCGCGGAGCGCGATCATCCTTTGGTTTGGAGCGGTGAGGCGCCGAGTGAGGACTCGTCGGCGACCCCGCGCAACCGTCCTCGCGTGGTCCGTGCATCTCGGGAAGGGATCCTCATGAGCGCGACGGCGTCGGACGTGGGCGTCCTGGTGCTTCACGGCTTCACGGGGAGTCCTGCGGGCGTCCAGCCACTCGCCGATGCGCTCGCCAGCGCGGGTTTCACGGTCGAGTTGCCGGTGCTGCCTGGGCATGGCACGCACTGGAAGGCGCTTGCCAAGACGACCTGGCACGACTGGGCGGGCGCGGCGGCCGATGCGTTCGCACGCCTGCGCGCACGGACCGTGACCCAGGTGGTCGCCGGGATGTCGGGGGGTGGCACCTTGGGCCTGCACTTGGCTGAGACGGCCGGTGATGATCTCGCGGGTCTCGTGCTCGTCAACCCGTCGTTGTTCGACCGGGACCCTCGGCTCAAAGCGCTGCCGGTGCTGCGATGGATCCTCCGCTCAGTGCCTGGACCCGGCAACGACATTGCCAAACCCGGTGCAGACGAGCGAGCCTACGCGCGGATGCCGCTGGACGCCTTGCATTCGCTGACACAGCTCTGGCGGCTTGTGGAGGCGAATCTCAGCGCGGTGCGCACACCGGTGTTGTTGTTTACCAGCCGCCAAGACCACGTCGTGGCGCCTGAGAACAGCGCCGCCGTCCTGGCCGGTGTCTCCTCTCCCGACATCGAGCAGGTGTGGCTCGAGAACAGCTACCACGTCGCCACGCTCGACTACGACGCTGGCGAGATCATCGAGCGGACGATCGCGTTCGTCCGGCGAGTGAGTTCGATCATGAGTGACGCCGCCACGACCGCAAGAGATCTGTGGGACCGCGTGATCGCCATGGCCCTCGAGGCCAAGGCGGAGGACTGGTCGCGGCAGACCCCGTGCGCGGAATGGGACGTCCACGACCTTGTCGCCCACATGAACGCGGGCCAGACGGATCTGGATGGGGCGCCGCAGCCAACACCACCCGACGGATGGTCGCCGCCCGAAGATACGCACCCGTTCGAGCGGTGGACGGCTTCCGGTGTCGCAGCGCGAAGGGACTGGACGGCGGATCAGCTTGTAGAAGGGCTGCGGATCGCTCGCGACAGCCACACCGCGAGGCTGGCCGCCGTCACCGACTGGGACGCGAGGGCTCGCGGGCCCGTTGGCGAGACGAACGAGGCCGGGTTGCTCCGGGTCCGCTGCTTCGACACCTGGGTGCACCTGTACGACCTCGCGACGGCGCTCGGTCGGCCGTTCGACCTCGACGATCAGTCCCCCGCCGCCGCGCTCGCCTACCTTTGGGCCTTTGAGCTGGCCCCATACCTCTTTGGCAAGCGGGTCGGTGCCGAGAACGGCGCCACCCTGCGCATCAGGCTCGGGCCTCCGATCGGTCGGGACGCGGTGCTCGCCGTCCACGACGGGAAGGCTCGGTGGGACGTGGATGCCGATGCGGGCGAGCACGTTGCCGGTAAACCAGCGGCGTTCACCCTGTTGGTCAGCGGCCGCGGGACGCCTGAGGTGTGGCGCCGGGCGGGCGCGCTCGACTGGTCGGGCGCGAACGGTGAGGCATTCGTGTCAAGAGCGCGGCTGTTTGGGTAAGAGCATCAGCGGTGAATCGAGAAGAGCATCAGCGGTGAATCGAGAAGGGATGCCTATGGACGAACAGCAGGTCATTTCAGCCACTCCGAAGCAGCTGTACATCGGAGGGAAGTGGCGGGACGCCAGCGAGGCGAGGACGTTACCCGTTGAGGACCCGTCGACCGGGCAGCGGCTCTGTGGCATCGCCGACGCCCAGCCGGACGACGCGATGGCGGCGTTGGACGCGGCCACCGATGCCCAGGAGGAGTGGGCGAGCTGGCCGCCACGGGAGCGCGGCGAGATCCTGCGACGGGCGTTCGAGGCGATTTCCCGCCGCGCCGAGGAGTTCGCGCTCCGTATGACGCTCGAGATGGGGAAGCCGCTTGCCGAGTCGCGGGCCGAGGTCGCCTACGGCGCGGACTTCCTCCGCTGGTTCTCTGAGGAGGCGGTCCGCATCGGCGGGCGTTGGTCGACCGCACCGAACGGTGCGGGGAGGCTGCTCACGATGCGGCAGCCCGTGGGCCCGTGCCTGCTGATCACGCCGTGGAACTTCCCGTTGGCCATGGGCACCCGCAAGATCGGCCCCGCCATCGCCGCGGGATGCACGATGGTGATGAAACCGGCGTCGGCGACGCCGCTCACGATGCTCGCCCTGACCCAGGTTTTCGAGGACGTCGGCCTCCCCCCGGGGGTCCTGAACTGCGTGACCTCGTCGTCTGCCAGCTCGGTGACCTCGCCGCTGATCTCCGACGGCCGGCTGCGCAAGCTGTCGTTCACCGGGTCCACGCCGGTGGGCCGGAAGCTGATGGAGCTCGCCTCGGGCAACCTGCTCCGCTTGTCGATGGAGCTCGGCGGCAACGCGCCCTTCATGGTGTTCGACGACGCTGACGTCGACGCGGCGGTCGAGGGGGCGCTCGTCGCGAAGATGCGGAACATCGGCCAGTCGTGCGTGGCCGCAAACCGCTTCCACGTGTCGGAGCGTGTCGCCGACGAGTTCACGTCGAAGCTCGCCGCGCGCATGGGCGCGCTAAAGGTCGGGCGTGGCACCGACGAGGGCATCGACGTCGGTCCGCTGATCAATGCGGACCAGCGGGACAAGGTGGACGCCCTGGTCAAGGATGCGACCGGCAAGGGCGCGGAGGCGGTGGTCGGCGGCCAGCCCTCCGGTGGCCCCGGTTACTTCTATCCCCCGACCGTGCTCGCCGGCGTGCCCGAGGACGCGACGCTGCTCGACGAGGAGATCTTCGGCCCCGTCGCGCCGGTCAAGCCGTTCCAGGAGGAGGACGAGGCGCTGCACTGGGCCAACCGCACCGAGTATGGCTTGGTCGCGTACTTCTACACCCGCGACCTCAACCGCGCGGTACGGGTGATGGAGCGCCTGCAGGTCGGCATGGTCGGGGTGAACCAGGGCATGGTCTCCAACCCGGCCGCGCCGTTCGGCGGTGTGAAACAGTCCGGTTTCGGCCGGGAGGGCGGCGAAGAGGGCATCAACGAGTACCTCGCGACAAAGTACTGCGCCCTGAACATCTAACGGAGGTGATGTGTGGAGGATCCGCGCGGTATACCGC
>JBOGED010000530.1:0-11665 GCA_050743625.1 Egibacteraceae bacterium
TCACGGAATGCATCGTCCCTCACCTCCTCCGCGCCACCGACACGGTCAGAGAAACCATCACTCGCGGGTGATACAACGGAGTGATTGTCCAGCGGGACGTCACCTCTGAGACGGATCCGGCTATACGTGGGGGCCTCGGATCAAGGATCGGGGTGACGGTGTGCGGCGACGGGCATTGGCGACAGGGGTAGTGGCCCCCCGCTTGCGGATCCTTCGGCGGGGTCGGCACGCCCGCCCTTCGCGGGTTGCCACGTTCGCCACGAACCTGTATCCGGATGCGGTGCGGCGCCAGCTTCCCCTTGTCGTGCTTACGATTGGGTCAGTCCTCGCGGTGCTGCTCCACCTGGCGGCAGGATTTCACTATCCCGTGCTTTGGGACGACGAGGCGCATTTCATCGTGCCTGCTCAGAACCTCGCGCAGCACCTCGCGCTCACCGCCCCACAGCTCAACGCGCCAGCCGGGATCTTTTGGATGCCGGACGGCTATGCGGTCGCCCTCTCGCTCATCTTCGCGATCCTGCCGGATACCACGACGACGGCACGGCTGGCCAGCCTGATCTTCACCCTCACGTTCGCTGGCTGCCTCTATGCGGTCGTCGCGCGGCTCGATGGGGCGCGCCTGCTCTCCGCGTGTCTGCTCGCGGTGTGGCTGGTGGCGCCGCTGGTGGTCCTGATGGCGAACATCGCCCGGATGGAAGCCCTCGTGCTCGGCCTTGTCGGTACAGCGCTGCTGTCGGTCGCGACGGGCCACTGGCCGGCCGCGCTCGCGATCGCTTCGCTGGCCCCTCTTGTCCATCCAATGGGATTTATTCTGATCGCGGCATTTGTCCTGACAGCGATTGTCACACGCGCCCGCTGGCGCCCCTCGGGCCGGGTCGAAACCTCGCTCGTCACGCTGGCCGTTCTCGCCTGGGCGGCTGAGGCGGCGTGGCTCGCCAGCCATCTTGATCTCGTCCGGCAGCACCTCCACTATCAGATCGCGCGCAAGCTGTCGTATGGCCTGGCCCCCACCGGATATGAGATCGCCGCGGGGGTACTCGCCACGATCGGGCTGCTCGGCGCGGCCGTGGGACGCGCACGGCTCGGCGAGCGGCGGGCTGGGGTGATCGCCCTCACGTGTGCCTTGACCGGCGCCTTTGTCGCGATCCGCGTCACGGGCAACGAGATGTGGTACCGCGTCCTCGGGCGCGAGACCGTGCTGCTGTTCGGGGGGCTCACCGTCGCGCTCGTGTCTCCGTTACGGCGCGTCATCTCGCGTTGGCGTTTGCCGGCGGCGGCATGGGTCGGGGCCGTGCTTATGGCGATCGTGCCGGTGACCGCGATGGCTCAGGTGACGGTGAACGGCTCTGCCTATGGTATGGCCCTCGCCGCAGGGACGGCCGAGCGCGACCGCACCTTCCTCGCGACGGTGGAGCGCGAGCTAAGGGCGTTCGACGCGCGCCAACCGCATCCGAAGGTCGTCGCCCTGGATTGGTCGAGCGGTCTCGCCTCATACTTGGGCCAACAGCGATGGAGTAACCTGCGATTCGTCGACCCGACGCCTGTCACACCGCTGTACGAGCCGCCGGACTACGTGCTCTTCAGCGTCAGCCCGGCAGAGCCCGACTGGCGGCGCAACATCGAGGAGCGCACACCCAACGCGCGTCCAGTCCTCCAACTCACCTCGCCGGACTCTCACGCAAAGCTCATCATCTACCCAGGCGATCTCGCGAGGCTTCCGATCTACTAAACGTGTCCCTGCGTCCGCGCAGCCCGGGGGAACCCACCTGCCACAGCGGCAGCCAGGACCAGGTAGGCACGTCGCGTGTCGGGCCGCAGGTCCTCCAGCCGTGCTCTGGCGCCGGCCTGGAGATGAGGATCCCAGGGGATGCGCACGACCTGGCGCACTTGAGGCGCGAAATGCCGTTCGATCTTGGCGAGATCGACGGACCCGACTCTCGGCCCTACGGCGTTGAGGACGAGTACGGCGTCGTTGACCAGCTGACCATGTCCCTGCGCCCCAAGCCGGGCGAGCATGAGGCTCGTCGCCCTTGTGGCGTCGATCGTGGGATGCGAGGCGATGACGAGCTGGTCCGCGGCGACCGCGACGGTCGGGCTGGCCTTGTCGGGGACCACGGTGGCGCAGTCGGCGAGGACAAGCTCGTAGCGGCCGCGCAACAGCTCGATCACTCGCCTGTAGTCGTCGAGCCCGAGCATGCAGGCGAGTTCGGGATCCGGCGGCGAGGCGAGTACCTCAAGGCCGCTGGGCGCCTGACAGGTGTAGTCCCTGACATTCACGGACTCGACATCGTCTGGAAGGTCGCCGAGAAGGTCGAAGATCGTCGATCTGGTCTGGCGTGGAACGCGGTACGCCAGGTTTGCGCCCTGCGGGTCAGCGTCCAACGCGATCACCGGAGCAGTCCGGAACCCGGCGAACACATGACCGAGGTTGACCGTGGTCGAGGTCGTGCCGACACCGCCTTTCGCAGAGATCATCGCAATCGCGCGAGTGTCCTGAAGCGGTCGGGTGAGCATGGCGGTGAGCCGGCGATTGTGCAGCTGCGCGTGACTGGGCCGGTCCCCCGACAGCCCGCTCCACCGCAGAAGTCGCTTCCATGGGCTTGCGGGCCTGATGATCTTCACGGGATCGCCGCGCTCCACCCTGTGCGCGGCAACGTGCCAGCAGGGAGGATCGGTGAAGGAGAACGCCGAGCCTGTCATCGGCTGCTCCTCCGAGTCGCGGGGAGCCTTCGGTGACGTGACGCGGTCGCGCGTCAGTGTCCGCTGCCTATTGGGCATAGATCTGCTCGAGATCGGCCATGCCCGCGTCAGGCTCAACCTCATAGGACCAGCTCGCGCCCTCGACAACCTGCGCGGCATACTGCCCGATCTCCGCGGTCAAACGGCTGAGATCGAGCTCGTCGATAAGGTCGTCGGCCCGGGAGCTCGAGCCGGGGCCCCCAGCAGGAGCTGGGGAGGAGGGCCTCGACGCTGTCGACGCGTCGGGGTCCGTCGATCCACGAGCGATGACGATCGCGTCGCGCCCGTCCTCGCCGTCGCTGCTGATCGCCACCACGGTGTCGCCGATGACGACTACCGCCCCGCCGCCGTCCCCGCCGTCGCCGCCGATCGCCACGCCTCCACCATCGACGATCGCATCGCCACCGTCTCCCCCCGCTCCGCCGATCTCCACGCCATCGCCGTCGACCTCTGCACCATCGCCGTCGTCGCCGACCTCTGCATCATCGCCGTCGAGTATCTCGTCGAGGTCGAGGGTCCCGGCGTCCCCCTCGCTCACGTCGGCACCCTCCCGTCGATCGTCGGCGGACAGATTCCACTCGGGGAGCTCAGGGGGTTCAGGCAGCTCAGGCTCGTCGGGCGGCTCGGGCGACTCGGGCGGCTCAGGCGGCTCGGGCAGCTCGGGCAGCTCGGGCAGGTCAGGCAGCTCGGGCGCGTCGGGCCCGTCAGGCGCCTCGGGTAGGTCGACGCTGACCGGGTGGTCTGCTGGGCGATCATGTGGTCGATCCACGCTCGCGCGGTCGTCGGGATCCTTCTCGACCTGATTAGGGCATTCGGCGTCGTCTACCGGCTTGGTGTGGGAGGCCGGTTCGGGCTCCTTATGCTCCTGTGGGGTCGTGCTCGGCAACGCCACAAAGGCGTCTGCGTCCGCCGCCGCGTCCTCGGAGCCGTCCGCCTCGTCAAGGGCGATCACGTCCGCCTCTTGAGGCAAGACCGCGCCGCGGGACTGCGATCTTGGGCCATCTTCGCTCACGGCGGCGCGGGGCCTAGGCGACTCAGGCGCCGACTCGTCGGAGGATCTCTCAGAGCCTTGCCGTGGACGGTCCGGCTTCTCGCCGGCCTCCGGCCTGCAAGGTACGGCAATCCCGACACATGCGTCCTGGGCTGCCGCTCGAGCGGCGGGCGCGAGCAAGACGACGGCGGCCACCGCGACGGCCTGCACCCGTGGACGAACGACACCACGGGGTCGTGGCTCGTCGTTCGCTTCTAGCATGCGGTCGAACAAGTCGAGTTCCATATCCATGATTTGCCAAGCTCCCGTCACGAAACCCCCGCAAAGGCCAGGACCATGTCCCCCTGTTGGCCTTGCGACCTTCTTCATGATTTGGGCTGTCAGCCCGCCATCACCATAGCCATTGAATGCATTTCATGCAATACTCTGTCTACAAATGTCGATGGTCACAGTCATCGGGTAGAAACGGGGCATGATCGAACTGACCGTCGACGGGGGCCTCCGGGCCGCTGCGGAAGAGGTACTGCGCCAGCTGGCAGGTGGGCATGCGCGACTTCGTGATGACCAGTGGCGAGCGATCGCCGCGCTGGTCGGTGAGCGCAAGAGGGTGCTGCTCGTCCAGCGCACGGGGTTCGGCAAGTCGGCCGTGTACTTCGTGGCGACCGCGCTGCTGCGGGCCAGAGGTGCGGGTCCGACCGTGATCGTCTCTCCGCTGCTCGCGCTGATGCGCAACCAGGTGGCCGCCGCGGCTGCCGCCGGGATACGGGCGGACACGATCAACTCCTCGAACGTGACCGAGTGGATGGCGATCGAGGCACGGATCGGGGCCGGCGAGGTGGACGTCATGCTTGTGAGCCCGGAGCGGCTCAACAATCCCGACTTCCGTGAGCGGGTCTTGCCCGACCTCGCCGCCAGCTGTGGCCTGCTCGTCGTCGACGAGGCGCACTGTGTCTCCGACTGGGGCCACGATTTCCGTCCTGACTACCGCAGGATCCGCAGCTTCCTGACCGGCCTGCGGCCGGGGGTGCCGGTGCTCGCCACTACCGCGACGGCGAACGCCCGGGTCACCGCTGACGTGGCTGAGCAGTTGACGGGTCACGGCACCGACGTCCCGACCGTGATCCTCCGCGGGGCACTCGACCGCGACAGCTTGCGCCTCGGTGTCCTGGCGCTGCCGACCGCGGCGCACCGGCTCGCGTGGTTGGCCGGGCACCTCGATGAGCTGCCCGGCTCGGGCATCATCTACACGTTGACCGTGGCCGCCACCGCCGATGTGGCGAGCTACCTGCGATCCCAAGGCCACCAGGTCGTCGCCTACTCCGGGCGGACGGACACGGCCGAGCGGCAGGTGGCCGAGGCCGATCTTCTCGACAACCGGGTCAAGGCGCTGGTGGCCACCTCGGCGTTGGGAATGGGCTTCGACAAGCCCGATCTCGGCTTCGTCGTTCATCTCGGCGCTCCGCCATCCCCGATCGCGTACTACCAGCAGGTCGGGCGCGCTGGTCGCGCCGTAGAGACGGCTGACGTGCTGCTCCTCGCTGGCGCCGAAGACGAGCAGGTGTGGCGCTATTTCGCGTCGTTGGCCTTTCCTCCGCATGACCAGGTCGAGCGAACGCTGGCAGCGCTCACCGAGGCGGACCGGCCGTTGTCGATACCGGCTCTCGAGGCCAGAGTCGACCTACGCCGGGCCCGGTTGGAGCTCATGCTCAAGGTGCTCGACGTCGACGGCGCGGTCCGGCGGGTCAAGGGTGGATGGGCCGCAACCGGTGAGGACTGGGATTATGACCACCAGCGGTACGCTCGGCTGGCCGCCGCCCGGACCGCCGAGCAGCGGGCGATGCTGGCGTATGCGGGAGATGTGCCGTGCCGGATGCGGTTCCTCCGTGAGCAGCTCGACGATCCGTACGCGGCGCCCTGCGGGCGGTGCGATCGCTGCGCGGGCTTGTGGTACGACCCGACTGTGGCCAACGCCGACTTGGCTGCCGCCCAAGAGCACATCGGCCGCCCTGGCGTTGAGATCGAACCGCGCAAGATGTGGCCGCCCGGCGCGAAAGCCCTCGGCGTCCCGGTGTCGGGGAAGATCGCCGCAGCTGAGCAGGCGGCGGTCGGGCGCGCGTTGGGCCGCCTATCGGGTATCGGCTGGGGTAACCGGCTCCGGGATATGTTCGCTCCCGCCACGCTGGACGCGCCGGTCGCGGACGACGTGTTCGACGGGGTCGTGAGGGTGCTCGCGGCATGGGGTTGGGAACGCCGCCCGGGTGCCGTGGTCTCCGTCGCTTCGCGGAGCCGCCCACAGCTCGTCACCTCACTCGCGCACAGGATCGCCGAGGTCGGCCGCCTCCCCTATCTGGGCCAGCTGGAACGCACCGGCGGCGCTGGACCGCGCGTTGGGGCGGGCAGCAACAGCGTGCAGCGGCTCAAGGGCGTATGCGACTCGTGGTGCATGCCCGGGGGGTTGGCCGCTGCGCTGCGGCTCCTCGACGCCTCACCCGTGCTCCTGGTCGACGATCTGCTCGCGACTGGTTGGACGATGACCGTGGCGGCCCGCACGTTGCGGTTGGCGGGCGCGCGCGAGGTCCTGCCCTTTGTCCTCGGCATCGACGGATGAGAGGGCCCGGACCAGCTATCCACTCAGGCCGTGCAGCCGAGTGCGGGTGGCGGCGTCGGCGGGGAAGAACAGCTCGATGGATAGGTCGGCGACCGTGACGTCGAGCGCGGCCCCGAAGGTCGCGACCGTGCTGAGCAGGTTCAGCTCGCCGAGGGAGCCGGCCATGCGCAGCGGCACGGCGATGCCGTCGTAGCGGTGTGGATTGGCGAGCGGGTGCCAGCCACGGAGCTCGGTCAGTAACCGTGCGAGGTGTGGATCCCCGGTGCGGTCGACCTGCGCACTCAGGCGAGTCAACAGGTGCGCGCGCCACTCTCCAAGGTTGCGGATCCGTGGCGCCAACCCTTCAGGATGAAGGCTTGCCCGCAGCACGTTGATCGGCGGCGTGAGAAGCTCGGCGGCGATTCCCTCGATGAGCACACCGATGCTCTCGTTCGCCGCGACCAGGTTCCAGCCACGGTCGATCACGATCGCGGGATAGGGCTCGTGTGCCGCGAGCAGTCTGTCGATCGCGCTGCGCACGGCGTTCAGCGGAGGGGCGTCGAGGTCGCTCTCGGCGTACACGGGCGCGTAGCCCGCGGCCACGAGCAGCGCGTTGCGCTCGTGTAGCGGCACGTCGAGATGCTCGGCGAGGTGAAGCAGCAGCTCACGGCTGG
Organism: Egibacteraceae bacterium; assembly: GCA_050743625.1. Lineage (GTDB taxonomy): Bacteria > Actinomycetota > Nitriliruptoria > Euzebyales > Egibacteraceae > JBOGED01. The sequence goes on from JBOGED010000530.1 coordinate 6,992, forward strand.
GAGAAGACCTGCCGGTCTCCACGAAGCTGAGGTGGCGGGTCGACACCTCCGCTCGCAAGCCAAGCTCCATCTGGCTCAGCCGCCGCTTCTGCCGCCACGTCCGGAGCAGCCCTCCCGCGGTCTGCGTGTCGCTCGGGGATCGCACGGCATGACCGTAGCGGTCTCCGAGCGCTCGGTCGATCAGCTCACGAGGTGGCCGGCTGGACACGGCGCAGCCCGAAGATCTGCAACTCGGCGAAGAGCGCGACCGCGAAGGCCGTGAGGGAAAGCCACCCGGCCTAGATCTGGATGCACGGATCGCACCGAGACGTAATCGCGAGGTCGCCGACGGATGCGTTCTCGATGCCTCACCGCTCCAGACCAAAGGAATAGCTTGCCGCCGTGCGATCCTTTTCGTGGCGCGTGACGGAGTCGATCGGGTAGGTCGTCATCGGATGCTCCTTCAGGCAGCCGCCATTTGGAAGAAACCGGTGACCTCGCGCAACCGGCCGTCACCACTGCGCAACGCGAAGTCGACGCCGGTGGCCACTGGCCCATCGGGACCGGTCAGCTGCCAGCCCCACCAGGCCCGGTCGTGATGGGCGTCGATCGTGCCCGTCAGCTGGAAGCGGTGCCCCGGGAAGCGCTCTTGCACGGTTGTGGCCAACGCGTCCAGGGCCTCGTGTCCGGCCGCATCGAACATCGGGTCGAGGTAGCTGCCGTCCGGTGACCACGTCGCCGCGATCGCCTCACGGCGTCGCGTCGCGTCGGTCTCGTTCCACATCGCGAAGTAACCCTCGACGACCGAATCGATAGGTGTCATGGCTTGAGTCTCAATCACGCGTATCGTCCCTCTCTGGCGGATCGATCGTGCCTTGCGCCTTCACGATCATGCCAGCCGCGCCATCAGTCGATTACCTGAGAGGTAATGCTGGCGAGACGTGGCCCCACATGTGCTGGGCGGATTCCTGCAGGCCTGTAGGAATCCGCCCAATCCCCCTTCCCTTGGAGGAACCGCCCGTAGCAAGATATGTGATTACGCTGTCGCGCCCACGCGATCGCCCGAGTGCCGCAGATGCTGCATGCACCGTGGCCGCGTCGCGGCGAGAGCGCCCGTCGGCGGGTTCAGGACCGCGCTGATCCTCTGATAATTGACTGGGGGTTCGGTCGTGAGCACTCGCAGCAACGCCCGGCAGTGCTCGGGGAACCCGTCCGTACAGGTCCAAAGCATGCCGTTGGCGTCGATCGTGTAGGCCTGCGCCGATGGGTCCGCAGGATTCAAGGTCGGGCACTCGCGACCAGCGAGGCGCAACGCACGCAGAGATTCCCTGCGCGCGACGCTCACGACCCACCCGTCCACGGCCTCCGGGTCGCGGATACGCGCCAAGTGTTGGACCAGGCGTCGCCAGGTGATCCGGACGACGTCGACGGCTTCGCTTTCACCGAGCCTGTGGACGCGAGCCACATGCCATATCAGGCCGCCGTAGCGATCCACGATCGCCTCCCAAGCGGCTTCGTCGCCCGTGGCGGCCGACAGCACGAGGTCTGCCCTCGATACCTCGTCTCGCTGCTGTCCATTCCCTACCATCTGACCGTTCAAGACCAATCCCCTGAGCATCGGTGGGGTTTCGTCTCGGAGGCGAGTCGCGCGAACGCGGCTCGGCGGAGCATGCGGCCTCGCCAGCCACCACTGTTGCTGACCATGTGCGGCGCCCGACCGCGACCATCACATCGATGGCGCCGCCGCCTTGCCTCTGCCATCGCATGTCCGTCGTGCACGTCAAATCGACGAACTCGCACATGGTGCAGCTTCATCCACTCCACCTCCGGTGGGCGGTCCGTGATCCTGGGCAGCACCGATGAAGCTGATCAGGGAGAACGGCAAATGCTCAACCCCAAGGGTCAATAGGAAGGCTAGAGAGAACACGCCTGCGGGTCGTTGCCCCCCGTCACGATCACCTGTGCGCTCGCGCACATGGTCAACTGCCTCGTCCCGGGAATGCGAGGGCGACGTCGCCGCGCTGCTGCGGGTGATGCGTGCCACGGACGGAGCTGAGCTCCCCGGGAACACCACGGGTCACGGTCCACCGCTCGTCCTCTGCCATGGAGGCCCCGGCTTGGTCGACTACCTCGGCCCTGTCGCCGCGATGATCGCCGACCTCGCCACGGTCCACCGTTACGACCAACGCCGCACGGGACCCCACACGGTAGCCCGGTATGTCGAGGACCTCGAGGAGCTCCGCACGTACTTCGGCTACGACCGGTGGACGGTCGGCGGCCACTCATGGGGTGCGACTCTGGCGCTCTGCCACGCCCTCGAGCACGCCGACCGCGTCACCGGGCTCCTCTACCTCAACGGCACCGGCCTGGGCCGCGCGTGGAAACCCGAGAATGACCGCGAAGAGGAGCGGCGGCTCACCCTGCATGAGCACGAGCGACAGCTCTTCCTCAAGGCCGCCGCACGGACACCTGGCGAAGATCGCGAGTACCGCATCCTCTGCGCCATCCCCGACTTCGCCGACCGTTTGAACGCCCCAGCGCTGGCCACCGCGCTCGTCGATGCGCAGCCGACCCCAAACTACGAGGCCAACAGGGCGCTCAGCGAAGAGCTGAAGACCTGGGACGAGGACGAGCTCGTCGAGCGCTGCCACGACCTCGACCTGCCAGTGCTCGTGATCGGTAGCGAACTCGATCCGCGCCCGACCTGGGCGGTCGACAGCATGGTGGATGCGCTTCCCGATGTTCACCGGGTTGAGCTTCCGGGCGTCGGCCATCTCCCCTGGCTCGAGGCTCCCGAGGTCCTGCGCGATGTTCTCCGCGCTGGCCTTCCGCGCCTCCAAGCCCCCGGTTAAGCAGCGGTACGGGACTCTAGGTTCAACCTACGGCTGCTCCCTGGCCGGCCTGATCGAGATCGCGGATCAACCCCAGCAGCTCGGCGTGGAGTAGGCCGTTCGTGGACAGGACGCTGCCAGACGACAAGGCTGCCGACCCGTTCCAGCCGGTGCAGCGGCCGCCGGCCTCGGTGAGGATGCACTGCAGCGCGGCGACGTCCCACGGTTTGAGGTCGCGCTCCAGCGCGACCTCGGCCATGCCACCAGCCACCAGCAGATGCATCCAGAAGTCACCGAATCCCCGGGTCCTACCCGCCCGGTCGGCCAACGTCCCCAAGAGCTCCCACAGGCGTGGGTCGTCGCGCCACCAGTCGAGACCGCCGTGCAGGACCTGCGCATCCTCCAACCGAGCGATGGCGCTGACACCAACCGCCTTACCGTTGCGCCGCGCTCCTCCACCCCGGAACGCGTCCCACCGCTCCCCCAGTGCGGGGGCACTCGCGACTCCCACCACGACCTCGCCATCGACGACCACACCGATCAACGTGGCGAAGACCGGCAGGCCGCGGACGAAGTTCCTGGTCCCATCGATCGGGTCGACCACCCATGTGGGACGAGCGGGGTCGATGGCGCCGCCGCCCTCCTCGCCGAGCACGGCATGGTCCGGGAACGTACCGGCGATGCGTTCACGCACCAGGCGCTCGATGGCCTGGTCGGCCTCGGTGACGGGCGAGCCGTCCGGCTTGGCCACAGCGGGCACCGGGCCGCCGAAATACTTCAGGCTGATCTCGTCGGAGGCCTCCGCCAGCGCAAGCGCGAACTGGCGCAAGCGCGAAAGATCCACTACTGGTTCTCGACCAGCCCGTCGAACCTCAGCACGAGATCGTTCGGCTGGACGGTGAGGCTGACCTCCTCACGCGGTGCCCACAGCGGAATACACGGCCCTTGGCCGGCGTGCCCACAGAGACAGACGACCAGGTCACCCGATGGCGTCATGCCGATCAACTGCCGGGCGTAGCTCAGCAGCTCGGTCATATTGGCCGAGCCACCGGTCCGACGCCAGTACGCCATCGCCCACCGCGACTCCGGCCGACCGAAGACGGCGAGCGCCGAGCTCGGCGTAAGCCGGGCCACGCCCGACAGGGAACGCCCACCTCGCAGGACCTTGTCCTGTTTTGTGACCTTTCCCACGCGCGCGGCGGCGGCCGGGTCACCCAGACCGCCCGGAAGATCTGACAGGTCATAGTTGCCCGCGGCCTGAGCCGCCTTCTGACGCTCGACCGCAACCTGGTAAATCAGCTCATCTTTGGTGGACACTGTCAATTGCACTCCTGCCGGCAGGGTAAAGGCACGGCAAAGCTTTCGCCCGGGGAAGGGTAGCAGGGTCAAGAGGCTTCGTGGAGGCGCTCGTCCAGTTCACGGATCGCGGGATCCTTTGCCCACCCTCCCGGCATACCTTGGCGGAGCCCGCGGACGCGCAAGAGATTGAGCGGGTACCCGCCTCGCCTCGCGAGCGCGACCGCCTGCATGGCGACCCGCGCCGCGGCCTCCACGTCGCCACGTTGCGCATGCGCGGCGGCCAGGCCACACAGCAGGCTACCGACGTGGTACAGGTCCGAGGGATCGGCGTCGCCGGCAATCGCGGTCAACGTCGCCAAGGCCTCTTCCGACTCGCCGAGCAGGACGTGGCAAAGGCCGGCCGCCGCGTCCAAGGCATGGCTGGGGCGCAACGCGAGAAACGACTCGAAGAAGCCAGGCGCGCCAGCGAAGGAAGGGCGGTCTTGCCCAAGCTGCCGCGCCTCCCACAGCGCGCGCCGGCACGCGTCCGCGGCGCCGGCGGCGGCGTGCTCGCATGCGGTGCGCT
>JBOGED010000531.1:0-5179 GCA_050743625.1 Egibacteraceae bacterium
GCGGTATACCGCGCGGATCCTCCACAAAGCTTCTGTTCCTGCGCATCTGCGTGAGCGAATGTGCCGTGACGGGCGCCTACGCCCGCAACAGCACCTCCAGCGCGGCTGCGGTACCGCTGCTGGCCACGACGTCGGGGCTTCGGCAACCCAGGAGCCAAACAGCCGCTCACGGCCTGGTCAGCCCGCCGTTGCGGGGCTGAGCTGCCGAGGCTGCCCGCGGCCGTCGCACCGCATGAATTATCGCACCAGCGACAGCAGCACACGGCACTGAACTGGCATTTCATGCCGCTGTGTCAGGAGGTCTGGCCTATGTCGCGCTCGATGATCCCCATGCGCCTGGCTCCCTCGAGGTCGCCGTGCCGGTCACTGACCATCGCGACCAGATGCTCGCAGCGCTTTCGGCCAGTGATCGGCACGAGCCCTTCGCGGAGACGGTCGCGGACAGCATCGTTCCCCACCTGTTCCGTGCAGCCAGCGCGGCAAGAGCGGCGCCGTCCCTGGGGTAACCGACGCGCGCCATGCCCGCCTCCCGTGCTATATACGTATTGACGACAGATAGGCTGCATGATGGACGGAAACCCGCCGCTGTGGACCCATACCGTCATCGGAGGCAGTGGGGTCGGTCTGCATGTCCACGAGGTAGGCAACCGCGCCGGCCGCCCGCTGCTGTTCATCCACAGCTGCTCCGAGTGCCGACTGATCTGGCTCAAGCAGTTGCAATCCGACCTCGCCGACGAGTTTCGGCTGGTGGCAATCGATCTGCGCGGCCATGGGCTGTCAGAAAAGCCGCCCGAGGCCTTGGCCTATACCGATTCGAAGGTGTGGGCGGACGACATCCACGCGGTCATGACGACGCTGGATCTGGACCACCCGATCCTCATCGTCGGCGGGTACAGCGGGATCGTGGCCTGCGACTACCTACGCGTCCACGGTGACGGTAAGTTAGGCGGGCTGAACTTGACCTCGGCTATCAGCAAATTCGGAGTCTACGAGCCCCGAGCGGTCATCAGCGCCGAAGCACAAGCCCTGGGCCCCGGCCTCTCCTCGACCGTCACCGAGGAGAGCGTCAGAACCCTCATCGAGGCCTTACGCATGTGCGTCCACGGCTTCCCGTCGGAGGTCGATCTCTACTTCTGGCTCGGCTTCCACACGCTAGTGCCTCCCTATGTACGCGAGGCGATGTACTCCCGGGTCGTGGACAACGACGACGTGCTACGCCAGATCACGAAACCGGTGTTGCTCACTCACGGCTACAGGGACGTCGTTGTGTTCCCCGAGGCCACCAAGCAGCACGCAAGGCTGATCCCACACGCCAAGATCTCGTTCTACTCCGAGGTGGGTCACTTCCCGTATTGGGAGCACCCGGACCGTTTCAACAGCGAACTCCGCGCCTTTGCCAACGCTTGCCCTTAGTGGCCGCGCGGATCGGCCCAGTCCGCACGCTCACGGATCACCTTGAGACGCCGAGGCGATCAAGGATGAAGGCGAGGACGAAGGCCTCCTCGCGCCAGGCGTCGTAGCGGCCGGAGGGGCCGCCATGGCCGGCTCCCATCTCGGTCTTGAGGAGAATGCGCGGGTTGCCGACCGTGGTGGCGCGGAGCTTGGCGACCCACTTCGCCGGCTCCCAGTAGGACACGCGAACATCGTGAAGGCCGGAGGTGACGAGCAGGTCCGGGTAGCGGACCGATCTCACGTTGTCGTAGGGCGAGTAGGACTTGATGGTCCGGTAGAACTCGAGCTCTTGTGGGTTGCCCCACTCCTCCCATTCCCCGACGGTGAGCGGCAACGAGGCGTCGAGGATGGTGGTCAGCACGTCGGCGAACGGGACCTGGGCGACGGCCGCCCGGAACAGGTCGGGCCGGCTGTTCATCACCGCGCCGAGCAGTAGGCCGCCGGCACTGCCCCCGCGGATCGCCAGCCGGGTCGGTGACGTCCACCCGCACGCCACGAGGTGCTCGGCGCACGCGATGAAGTCGGTGAAGGTATTCGGCTTGGCGTGCAGCTTCCCTCCCTCGTACCAGTGACGACCCAGATCGCCTCCACCCCTCACGTGAGCGATCGCGAAGACGACCCCCCGCTCGAGCAGGCTCAGGCGGGCAGAGGAGAAGTACGGGTCAATGGCGATCTCGTACGCCCCATACCCGTAGAGCACCGCCGGAGCCGAGCCGTCGCGCGGTGTCCCGACCTTGCAGACCATCGTCATGGGCACCCGCGTCCCGTCAGGCGCGCTCGCCCAAAGCCGCTCGGTCACGTAGTCGGTGGGGTCGTACCCACCGAGCACGGGCTGCTGCTTGAGCAGCGTTCGCTCACGGGTGACGAGGTCGTAGGCGAATACCGACGTTGGTGTCCTCAACGACGTGTAGCCGTACCGCAACAAGCTGGTGGCGAACTCGGGGTTGCGCTCCAGCCAGACGTCGTGAGCATCCTCGGGCTGGTCGATCACGTGTTCGGAGGCAGTGGACAGCTGGTAGACGCGGAGCCGCGGGCTCCCGCCCGCCCGTTCGACAAACACGAGGTGATCGGCGAAGGCGGCGACCTGGTCGAGCTTGACGTCGGGCCGCGGTCCGATCAGCTCTCGCCATGCGGAGGGGTCCGATAGCGGCGCCTCCATCAGCCGAAAATCCGGCGCGCCGTCGTTCGTGACGATCAGGAGGCGGTCGCCGTGATGCTCGACCGAGTACTCGACGCCGTGCCGCCGGGGTCGGACGATCGTGAAGTCGGCGTCCGGGTCGCCGGCGGGGAGTGTCCAGACCTCGGAGGTCACCTTGCTCCCGAGGTGGAGGACGAGGAGGTCGTCGCTTCGGGTCCGCCGGATAGAGAGCCAAAAGTGCTCGTCGGGCTCTTCGAACACGAGCCTGTCCCCCGCCGGGTCCACGCCCAGCTGATGCCGCCAGCAACGGTAGGCGCGGTGGGCTTCGTCCAGGGTCGTGTAGTACAGGGTCCGGTTGTCCAACGCCCAGGCCACGTTGCCGCCCGTATGCGGTATCTCGTCACCGAGGTCGACGCATTGATCCAGGTCACGGACCCGCAACGTGTAGACCTCGTCTCCCTCCGCGTCGATGGCGTAGGCGAGCAGCCGGTGGTCGGGGCTGACGGCGAACCCCTCGAGGGCGAAGAAGGCGTGCCCTTCCGACAGGACGTTCTCGTCCAGAAGGACCTGCTCTTCGCCACCGGAGTCGTGAATCCGGCAGTGGATCGGGTACTGGAGCCCCTCGACGGTACGGAAGTAGTACCGCCACGGGCCGTGGCGGACCGGCGCGGAGCGGTCGGTCTCGAGGACCCGGCCGACGATCTCGGAGTAGATCGTGTCCCGCAGATCACGCTTACCGGCCATCACCGCATCGGCGTAGGCGTTCTCGGCCTCCAGGTACGCGCGGACCTCGGGATTCTCGCGATCACGAAGCCAGTGGTAGTCGTCGACCCGCTCGTCCCCATGGACGGCGTGGACGGTGGGCTTGCGGGCCGCGATCGGTGGTGTGGGCTCTGATATGGACACGAGGCGTAGGATGCCGGGCTGTAGTGACCGGGGACAAGACCGCTCGTACCCCTGGCTTGGAGCCCACGGATCTCGGTGGCGATCCGGTCCTCGCGTTCCAGGCCTGGCTCGCCGCGGCCGTGGCGGCGGGCGAGGACGAGCCGACCGCGATGACGCTCGCCACCGCTGACGCGACGGGCCGGCCGTCTGCCAGGACGGTCCTACTCAAAGGCGTCGACGACCTCGGGTTCACCTGGTTCACGAACGAGCGGAGCCGCAAAGGCCGCGACCTGGCCGCCAACCCGCGAGCAGCGCTCGTGTTCCGCTGGTCATCGCGCGCGCGTCAGGTTTGCCTACTCGGCCCCGTGGAACGACTCGACCCCGCAGACTCCGACGCGTACTTCGCGACCCGCCCGCTCGGCAGCCAACTCGGAGCATGGGCATCCGAGCAGTCGATCGTCATCTCGGGCCGGCACGTGCTGGAGCAGCGGATGCGACAGGCCGCGGATGCCTACACCGACGGGCACGTCCCCCGCCCACCACACTGGAGTGGGTTCAGATTGCGCCCCGACGAGATCGAGTTCTGGCAGGACCAACCCAACCGGCTCCACGACCGCATCCGCTACCGCCGCGTGGACGGCGGCTGGGTGGTCGAGCGCCTCGCCCCATAGGCATTCGGACACGGCGTTCGCGCATCCGTGGGTAGGCTGGCCTGGGAAGCTACCCGTCGGTAGGAGGAGTCATGGCGAACCGAGCAACCACTGAAGAGCGCCGCGCTCGGGAGGTCGCGGAAGCCGCGCGTGAGGCCGAGTGGCGGTTGCCGAGCTTCGCGAAGGAGCTGTTCCTCGGCCGCTTCCGGCTCGATCTCATCCATCCGCACCCGCGGCCAACGGAGGTCCAGCGCCGCAAGGGCAGCGCGTTTCTTGCCCGGTTCGAGGAATTCTTGCGCGCCGAGGTCGACCCGCTGGAGATCGAGCGCGACGCGAGGATCCCCGACCGTGTGATGAAGGGGCTGTTCGACGTCGGCGCGCTGGGAATGAAGGTGCCGGAGGAGTATGGCGGGTTGGGCCTCTCGCAGGTCTACTACAACCGCGCCCTCACGCTCGCCGGCTCGGTGCATAGCGCGATCAGCACGCTGCTGTCCGCTCACCAGTCGATCGGCGTGCCCGAGCCATTGAAGTTGGCGGGAACCGAGGCGCAAAAGCGCGCGTTCCTCCCCCGAGTGGCTAGGGACGAGGTCAGCGCGTTCCTTCTCACCGAACCCGACGCCGGGAGCGACCCCGCGCGGATGACCACCACCGCCGTGCCGACGTCAGATGGCACGGGGTACGTCCTCAACGGCATGAAGCTGTGGACTACCAACGGCGTCATCGCGAAGCTGCTCGTGGTCATGGCCGTCGTGCCGCGATCCGAGGGTCATCGCGGCGGCATCAGCGCCTTCGTCGTCGAGGCCGGCACGCCCGGCATCGACGTGCTCCACCGCAACGAGTTCATGGGCCTACGCGGCATCGAGAACGGCGTCACCCGGTTCACGGACGTCCGCGTGCCCGCCGAGAACCTGATCGGCGACGAGGGCAAGGGCCTGCGGATCGCGCTCGGGACGCTGAACACCGGGCGGCTGTCGCTGCCCGCGGTGAACGCCGCTACCTCGAAGTGGGCGCTGAAGATCGCGCGCGAATGGGGGATGGCCAGAGTCCAGTGGGG
>JBOGED010000532.1:0-5836 GCA_050743625.1 Egibacteraceae bacterium
CCGACACAGCGTCAAGATGCTCTCGGCCGCCCCTGCCTCCGCCGCAACACTCGCCGCTCCTCCTCGCTGATCCCGCCCCACACTCCGGCGCCCTGGCGGGTTTCCAATGCCCACTTCAGACATTCAGAGGCAACAGGACATCTCTTGCAGACTGTCTTGGCGATTTCAATCTGATCAAGAGCGGCACCAGTCGTGCCAATAGGGAAAAACAGCTCAGGGTCTTCTCTTACACAGGCTGCGTTGTGACGCCAGTTCATGCTCATGGCCTCCACGGTTCAGGATTGCGCAGCGGCGCGGCTGGGGCAGGGGTTGGGGCGGCCGGGGGCGGGGTTCGTCCGCGTGGGGAAGGACACGGGACCATCCAGCCGCCAGCCCGGCCGCGGTTGCAGCACCTCACATCCCTTCCGGGGTACGCGGTGCTCGGGTATGCGATCCTGGTCTCATGTTCCATGGCTGGCCAGCCAATCCCGCTCTGGCCGAAGTATGCAGAGCAGGCATAGACCGAGCACGGTATGCGCGGCGGAACCAGACTTCCGGCCGTCTGCACGCGTCCCTCGAGGCAGGTGAACTCCGCACGCGCCAAGACCATGCATTCGGAGCCGGTGGTCAGCTCATCGGCCCATCCTCCACCGCCTCCTGGCGCGCCGCGACCTCAGCTGAGCCCGGACGCGGTCAGATCGTTCCTGGGGAGACCACCCACTCGGTGGGTTGCCCGGTGATCTGGGCGACGAGATCGAAGTCCTTGTCGTAGTGCGGAACGGTCAGGTTCTTCGACCTCGGCAACGGCCGCGGCCAACAGATCCGGGATGCTGACGGCGCGGTGCTGGCCCCTCGCGACGAGCTCTGCCTGCACCAGCCGAGCCTGCCGCTCAGCCGCAGCGGGGATCATCACGGGAACCAGGTCGGCGACGACCTCGGTACGGATCTGTTGGTAGTCGCTGGTGGACCGAGCGGAATACCCATCTCCAGCTCGGTCACAACGCAGATACCGACCAAGCCACGCGCGCCGCGCGGCGCGCCGTCGTCGTCACGACCAGGCGCCGGACATCACATCCGGGTCATGCAGGTCGCGGACCGCGTCCGCGGCTCGCGCCCATCGCCTGCGCACCTCGGCCTCCTTGCGCCGGTCCTCTGCAACCAGCCTGGTCAACGCGACCGCCACCGTCTCCTTGATCGTGGAGGCGCCTGCGGCCTTCTGGGCGTCAGCGAGCAGGTCGTCATCGATCTCTACGAGCCTCTTCGTCATCACACGCCATCCTCGTTCGGGCTCTCGGCCAGTGCGGCGCGGTCGAGCTTGCCGTTGGGCAGGAGGGGGAGGGCGTCGAGGAGGACCAGCTCGCGGGGAGCGTGAGCGGCGGTTGCGTGGGCGGTGACGAAGCGGCGGAGCAGGTCGAGGGTGGGTGGCTGAGTGGGGTTGGCGGGGACGACGAGCGCGACGACGCGGTGGCCCCATTCGGGGTCGGGGCGGCCGACGACGGCGGCGTCACGGACGTCGGGGTGCTCGGTGAGCAGCGCGGCGACAGCGTCGGGGGCGACGTTCTCGCCGCCGGTCACGATCATCTCGTCGGCGCGACCGAGCACCTGCAAGCGGCCGTCGCCGCTCATGCTGCCAAGGTCGCTGGTCTGGAACCAGCCATCTGAGAGCAGTTCGTCGGCGGCGCATCGGTATCCGCGAGCGAGCACCGCCCCTCGGATACGGATGAGGCCGTCCGGAGCGAGCTCGACCTCGACGCCGTCGAGCGGGCGCCCGTCGTATACGCAGCCGCCGGCGGTCTCGGTCATGCCGTAGGTGGTGACGATGCGAGCGCCCGCTGCTCGCGCCCGGGCGAGGAGCCTTGGTGGCGTGCTGGCGCCGCCGAGCAGGATGCCATCGAACCGCGCGACGTCGACGCCAGCGTCGAGCAGGCGCAGCAGCATCGTCGGGACCACGGAGATATGCGTGGCGTCGGCTCGGGCGACGTCCGCCGGGTCGAACCGTGGGTGGATCACCGGCTCGGTGCCCAGCACCAGCGCGCGGACGAGCACCTGGACCCCCGCGATGTGGCTGGGGGGCAGGCAGCACAGCCAGCGGTCCCGCGACGTGGCGCCCAGCCGCGCGAGGCTGGCCTCCGCCGACGCGTACAGCGCCTTCCCGGTCAGCTCGACGCCCTTGGGCGTACCCGCGGACCCAGAGGTCGCGAGCACCACCGCGACATCGGGATGGACCGGATCGCCCGGGCGAAGCGCGGCGAGCAGCCGTTCCCTTTGGGCTCCGGGCAATCGCGGGTCAAGCGGCAGGATCGCGGGTCCACCGTCAAGCGCCTGGCGCAGCGCGCCGAGCAGCTCAACCCCAGGAGGCAGATCGAGCACCGCAACAGCCATGATGCCGACACGCTACCCGCTCAGGCCGTTGGTCCTTTGGTGTGGAGCGGTGAGGCGCCGAGGTGCGCACCCGTCGGTGACCCCGTGCCCACGCCTCAGGGCGCTGCGTGCATCAGATCAAGGACGGCCAGACGTGTCATCGCTGGTACGGTACCTGGGCCATGGAGCCCATCGAGTGGAAGCCGGTCGGGGATTACACCGACATTCTCTACCATCAGGCCGAGGGGATCGCGAAGATCACGATCAACCGGCCGGAGGTGCGTAACGCGTTCAGGCCGCAGACGCTGTTCGAGCTGAGCGCCGCCTTCAACGTCGCCCGTGACGACCCGGAGACCGGCGTGATCATCCTGACTGGAGCGGGCACGAAGGCGTTCTGCTCCGGCGGGGACCAGCGGGTACGCGGGGACGACGGGTACAAGGACGCCGCGGGCGTCGGGCGGCTGAACGTCCTCGACCTGCAGATCCAGATCAGGCGCACACCCAAGCCGGTCGTGGCGATGGTCGCCGGCTACGCGATCGGTGGTGGCCACGTGCTCCACGTCGTGTGCGACCTCACGATCGCCGCCGACAACGCCCGCTTCGGGCAGACCGGGCCGAAGGTCGGGTCCTTCGACGGGGGGTACGGCTCTGGGCTGCTCGCTCGCTCGGTCGGGCAGAAGAAGGCGCGTGAGATCTGGTTCCTGTGCGAGCAGTACGACGCGCGGCAAGCCCTCGACATGGGCCTCGTGAACACGGTGGTGCCGCTCGACCAGCTGGAGGCGGAGACCGTCGCCTGGTGCCGGAAGATGCTCCAGCACTCGCCGCTGGCGCTGCGGATGCTCAAAGCGTCACTGAACGCGGCAGACGACGGGCTCGCCGGCATCCAGCAGCTGGCCGGCGACGCGACCCTGCTGTTCTACCTGTCCGAGGAGGCGCAAGAGGGCCGCAACGCCTACCTCGAGAAACGCCCACCCGACTTCGGCCGCTTCCCCCACCGCCCGTGAACGCACACCCGCCCGCCCACCTCGCCGTACTGTGCAGAGTTATACCGGTATACCGGCATAACTCTGCACAGTGCAGGATTAGGCGGTGGGGGCTCGCGGCGTGGGGGTCACCAGCGTGACCAGGCCGGCCTTGGTCTGGGTCGAGGCGGCGAGGCCGCGGACGCTGTCGGCGGCGGTGGCGCCGGTGCTGGTCGGGACGGCGGCGGCCGGCGATCGGGTGATCCTGTGGCGGTTCGTGGCCGCGCTCACCGTCTCGCTCGCGCTCCAGGTTGGCGTGAACTACGCGAACGACTACTTCGACGGGACCCGCGGCGTCGACACGCCGACGCGTGTGGGGCCGCGGAGGGCGGTGGCCAGCGGCCTCGTCGCGCCGGCGCGGATGTGCCGGGCGATGACCCTCGCGTTCGGGGTGGCCGCGGTCGCCGGGTTGCTGCTCGCCGCCGCGGCGGGCTGGGAGCTGCTGCTCGTGGGCCTGGCGTCCGTCGCGGCCGCGGTCGCGTACAGCGGTGGCCCGCGGCCGTACGCGTCGGCTGGCCTGGGCGAGCTGTTCGTGTTCGTGTTCTTCGGGCTGGTCGCCACGGTCGGCTCGGCCTATGTCCAGGCGGAGCGGGTCGTGCCGGCGGCGGTCGCCGCCGCCGTGCCGGTCGGCCTGCTGATCGCGGCGATCCTGGTGGCGAACAACGCCCGCGACATCGCCACCGACGGCGCGGCCGGGAAACGGACGCTGGCCGTCCGCTTGGGCCGCCGCCGCACGGGGACGCTGTACGCGGCGCTGGTCGCCGCCGCGTTCGCGGCGCTCACGGTGGTTGCGATGGCCAGCGGCTCGCCCTGGCCGCTGCTCGCCCTGCTCGCGCTCCCGCTGGCGATCGGCCCGGCACGCCTGCTCGACAGCACCGTGGAGGGGGCGCCGCTGGTACCGGCCCTTGTCGGCACCTCCCGGCTGGTGCTCGTGTTCGGGCTGCTCTTAGCGACGGGGTTGGCGGCGGCGTGATCCGGCTGTTCTCGATCCCGATGCGGGAGCGGTTCCGCGGCGTCGAGCGTCGCGTCGGAGCGCTGATCGAGGGGCCGTGCGGGTGGGGGGAGTTCTCACCCTTCCCCGAGTACCCGCCCGAGACCTGCGCGCGGTGGTTGGCGGCGGCGCGTGAGGCGGCGACCCGCCCGTGGCCTCGGCCGGTCCGGGACCGCATCCCGGTCAACGTCACCGTTCCCGCCGTCGGGCCCGAGCAGGCCTGGGCGATCGTCGCCGCCTCGACCTGCGCGACCGCGAAGGTCAAGGTCGCCGAGCCAGGTCAAGGGATCGCCGACGACCTCGCACGGGTCGAGGCGGTCCGCGACGCGCTGGGGCCGCGGGGGCGGATCCGCGTCGACGCGAATGGCGCATGGGACCCCGACGACGCCGTCAGCGCCATCCGCCAGCTGGACCGGTACGGGCTGGAGTATGTCGAGCAGCCCTGCCGGACGTTGGAGGAGATGGCCCGGGTGCGCCTGCGCGTCGACGTGCCACTGGCCGCCGACGAGTCGGTGCGCACCGCGGAGGATCCCCTTCACGTGGCGAACCTCGACGCCGCCGATCTCGTGGTGCTCAAGGTGCAGCCGCTGGGCGGGGTGTGGGCGGCGATGGAGGTCGCCGAGGCCGCGAAGCTGCCCGTAGTCGTCTCGTCCGCGGTCGAGACCTCCATCGGGATCGCCGCCGGCATCGCGTTCGCCGCCGCGCTGCCCGAGCTGCCGTTCGCCTGCGGGCTCGCCACCGTCGCGCTGCTCGAGGGGGATGTGGTCGCCGACCCGCTGCTGCCGGTGGACGGGGTGATCGCGGTGCGCCGCCCAACCGTCGACCCTGAGGCGCTCGGGAGATACGAGCTGGTTGGAGCCGAAGCGGGTCGGGTGCTCGACCGCATGGCGGCCGCCGACCGCCTCAGCTGGCCCGGCATGTGAGCGCCACGGCCGGGAACCCCGCGGCCGCCCTCGCCGGCACCCTCGTCGAGGAGCTGGCGGCGCGAGGCCTGAGCGAGGCGTGCGTGGCCCCGGGATCGCGCTCGGCGCCGCTGGCGCTCGCGCTGCTGGCACAGGCAGAGGTCAGGCTGCACGTGAGGATCGACGAGCGGTCGGCCGCGTTCACCGCGCTGGGGCTCGCGCGGATCTCCCAAAGGCCGGTGGCGGTCGCCTGCACCTCGGGGACCGCGGCGGCGAACCTGCACCCGGCGGTACTCGAGGCGCACGAGGCACGGGTCCCGCTGATCGTGCTGACCGCCGACCGGCCGCCCGAGCTGCGCGGCACTGGCGCGAACCAGACGGTCGACCAGGTCAAGCTCTATGGCTCGAGCGTACGGTGGTTCTGCGAGGTAGGCGCGCCGGAGGACGCCCAGGAACGCTACTGGCGCTCGCTGGCGGCCCGCGCGTGGGCCGAGGCCAGCGGCGCCCTTGGCGGCCCTCCCGGCCCCGTACACCTGAACGTCGCGTTCCGCGAGCCGCTGCTCGGCGCCCCAAGCGGGGTG
>JBOGED010000533.1:0-4682 GCA_050743625.1 Egibacteraceae bacterium
GCGGTATACCGCGCGGATCCTCCACAAACACTTCATTGGGCGTTGCGGAACACCTGGATGAAGCGGGTGTAGTTCGTCCCGATCTGCGCGGCGGCCTCCTCCCGCGACGCCGACCCGTCCATCCACGACTTGAGCGGCTTCGAGAAGTTGCTCCGGCCGATCGCGAAGCCGATGAAACCGTCGACCGGGGCAGCCTGGCGCAGCCAGTGGTCGACCTTCGCGTCGTCGGCGCCGCGGCCGAGCACGACGGAGGTGACGCCGTCCCGGCCGCCGCTGCGCGTTTGCGCGATGATCCGGTCGTTGTCGGCCTGCGTGTCGACGCCCTCGATCTTCCAGACGTCGGCCTCGATGCCCGCGGCCTGGATCTCGGCGATCGCGCGGCACATGAGGTCTGGCCGCAGCTCGACGTCGTAGCGCTCCTCGTCGCCGCCGACCGCGCTGAGCTGCGCGGGCTCGGCGGGGACGAGGAGCTCGAACAGGAACTTGCGGTCACGCTCGTGCAACCAGTCGGACAGGCGGGCCAATCGCTCACCTTGGCGTTGGTTTCCCTCTTTGTCGCCGTCGGGGTTCCAACGGACGAGCACCTTCGTGAAGTCCGGGTCGAACTGCTCGATGTGGTCACCGAACTGCTCGCCATACTCAAAGTCGAACTCGTTCTGGCCGCTCTTCTCCACCGGCATCGCGAGCTTCAGCCCGCGCTCGCGCGTGAGCTTCGGGATGTCGCCGCCGTACTGCTCGTCGACCAGCACGCCCAGCGCGCTCGGGTCCTCACCGGACTCGACGGCGGCGAGCATACCCTCGAAGACGATTGCCTTTAGCTCGACGATCTTGTTGTCCTCCTCTGGGGTCGGCTTGCGTCCAGAGACCCCGAGGAAGGACTTTTGGAACGACCCACGATGGTCGAACGCGAGGATATAGAGAGAGCCGTCGTATCCCAGCTCCATAAGGGCGCTCCTTGAGTGCGAGTGACGTTTGCGTCACTCTACCCGGCAACCCGATACACCAGGAGCTACGCCGAGCGGGCCTTCACCTGGCGGTAGATCAGCAACGCGATGATGGCGCCGATGATGCTCCCGATGATGCCGACCGGCCCGAGTCCCCGACCGCCGGGGATCAACGCGGCCAAAAGGCCACCGACGAACGAGCCGACGATGCCGAGGATGATGGTGGCTACGATGCTCATCGGGTCCGGACCGGGCACGAGAAAGCGGGCGAGCGCGCCCGCGATCAGCCCGATGACGAGCAAAAGGAGGATGCTGCCAATCACTGTGGGTCCCCTTCCCAGGTTGTTGGTGCCGACACGTATGTGAGACGTCCCGTTATACTCGAGGGTTCCGGCAGGGCGGTAGGATCGCGCGCATGACGGTGATCAAGACGATCGACCTGGTCGGAGTCTCGACCCTTTCGTGGCGCGATGCCGCTCACCAAGCACTCAACGAGGCGGCGAAGACCCTCCGGCACATCGAGAGCTTTGACGTGCTCGAGACCTCGGCCGTGGTGAGCGACAACGAGATCACCGAGTACCACACGCACATCCGTATCCGCTTTCGTATCGACCGGTGACATACCAGTAGGAGAACACTCATGCCGGCGCTGATCCTCGTGGGCACCCAGTGGGGCGACGAGGGCAAGGGCAAGGCGACCGACCTGCTCGCCGACGACGTCGACTACGTCGTGCGCTACCAGGGCGGCAATAACGCGGGCCACACCATCGTCGTCGGCGACCGCACCTTGAAGCTCCACCTCGTCCCATCGGGAGTGCTGTACCCGCACGTCACACCGGTCATCGGCGACGGCGTCGTCGTCGACCCAGGTGTGCTGCTCGAAGAGCTGGACGCGCTGGTCGCGCAAGGCATCGACGTGGCGAAACTCAAGATCAGCGGGAACGCGCACCTGATCATGCCGTACCACCTGGAGCTCGACCGGGTCACCGAGCGCTACCTCGGGCGCCAGCGGTTGGGCACGACCAAGCGGGGGATCGGCCCCGCCTACGCCGACAAGGCCGCGCGCGTGGGCCTGCGGGTCCAGGACCTGTACGACATGAAGATCTTCCGCCAGAAGCTCGACACGGTGCTGAAGGAGAAGAACGCGGTCCTCTCGCGCGTCTACAACCGGCTTCCCATGAAGGCCGCGGACATCGAGACGTCGTACGCCGTCTACGCGGAGCGGCTCGGCCCGTACATCGCGGACACGGTCTCGCTCCTCCACGACGCGCTCGAGGCCGGCAAGACCATCTTGCTGGAGGGCGCCCAAGGCACGTTGCTCGACCTCGACCACGGCACATACCCGTTCGTGACCTCGTCGAATCCGGTCGCTGGCGGCGCGCTGACCGGCGCGGGCATCGGACCGAGGCAGGTGGACCGGGTCATCGGCATCACCAAGGCCTACGTGACGCGCGTGGGCTCAGGCCCCTTCCCGACCGAGGTCCACGGCGCGCTGGCCGAGGAGCTGACCAAGCGCGGTGAGGAGTTCGGCACGACGACTGGCCGCCGCCGGCG
This sequence comes from Egibacteraceae bacterium, assembly GCA_050743625.1. Lineage (GTDB taxonomy): Bacteria > Actinomycetota > Nitriliruptoria > Euzebyales > Egibacteraceae > JBOGED01. The sequence goes on from JBOGED010000533.1 coordinate 2,499, forward strand.
GGTCGGCTGGTTCGACGCCGTCCTGATCCGCTACGCCGGGCGGGTGAACGGTCTCGACGAGCACTTCCTGACCAAGCTCGACGTGCTGAGCCAGTTCGACACGCTCAACGTGTGCCGGGCATACCGCTATCAGGGCGACGAGTACGAGCACTTCCCGCCGCACCAGTCGATCTTCCACCATGCCGAGCCCGTCTACACCGAGCTGCCGGGCTGGTGGGAGGACATCACCGAGATCACCGATTACCGGGACCTCCCAAAGAACGCGCAAGCGTTCGTCGACACGCTCGAGGAGCTGTCGGGCGTCCCGATCCGGTGGGTCTCGGTCGGGCCGGCCAGGCGCCAGAGCTTGGAACGTAGCTCGTGAAGGTGCTCGTTCTGGGCGGCGGCGGGCGGGAGCACGCGCTGTGCTGGGCGCTGTCGCGGTCCGAGTCGGTCGGTGAGGTGTTGTGCGCGCCGGGCAACGCGGGGATCGCATCGGTTGCCACGCTGTGCGACGCCGATCCCACCGACGTCGCGTTGATCCGGGAGCTGGCGGTCCGCGAATCCGTCGACCTCGTCGTCGCCGGCGGGGAGGCCCCGCTCGTGGCGGGCATCGCCGACACGCTGGCCGTGGCGGGCGTGCCCGTGTTCGGACCGACCAGGGGCGCGGCGAGGATCGAGAGCTCCAAGACGTTCGCGAAGGAGGTCATGGCCGCCGCTGGCGTCCCCACCGGCGCCTGTTGGAGCGGCGACGACCCCGTCTCAGCCCGCGAGGCGCTGGAGCGCTTCACGCCTCCCTACGTCGTGAAGGCCGACGGGCTGGCCGCCGGCAAGGGCGTGCGGATCTGCGCGGACCTCGCCGCGGCCCACGCGGCGATCGACGACGCGCTGGTCGCCGGCCGGTTCGCCGCGGCGGGCGAGACGGTCGTGATCGAGGAGTTCCTCGACGGCCCCGAGCTGTCGGTCTTCGCCATCTGCAGTGGCTCCTCACACACGGTCATCGGCGCGGCGCGGGACTACAAGCGGGCGCTGGACGGTGACGGCGGGCCGAACACCGGTGGCATGGGGTCGTATACGCCGGTGCCCGAGTTCTCGCACGACGTACGGAAGCACATCGACGAGGCCATCTTCACGCCGACGCTCGCTGAGCTGGCGGACCGTGGCCTCCCGTTCCGGGGCGTGCTGTACGCGGGGCTCGTGCTCACGACTGGTGGGCCGCAGGTTATGGAGTTCAACGCCCGTTTCGGCGATCCCGAGGCGCAGGCGCTGCTCCCCTGCCGGCCAGGCGACCTGGGCGCCGTGCTCGCCGCCGCCGCGAGTGCTGAGGAGCTCGACGCGGCACCGGATCCTGAGCTGGCCTGCGTCACCGTCGTGCTCGCGTCCGGCGGCTATCCGGATGCGTACGAGACCGGCATGCGCATCACCGGGCTGGACGAGGCCGCAGCCGTCCCGGGAGCCGTCGTCTTCCACGCCGGGACTCGCCTGGAGGGACGCCACATCGTCACGAGTGGAGGCCGCGTGCTCGCGCTCTCGGGTGTGGGTCCCACGGTCGCCGACGCCCGCGCCGTCGCCTACGCGGCCGCCGAGCGTATCGACTTCCATGGACTCCACCGCCGTAGCGACATCGCCGCCGCCGTTGCATGAGATCACCCGTCCGAACGGCGCCGCCTATCTTTCGCGACCGGGCTCGTGTCATGCTCCCGTCTAACGAGAGAGAGGGGAGGGGCGATGAGGGACCCAGTGGTCGGGGTGCTCGTGGGAAGCCCGATCGACCAGAAGGTGATGGACGAGGCCTGCGTGATCCTGGAGAAGTTCGGGATCGCGTACGAGGTCGAGATCGTAAGCGCGCACCGCGATCCCACGCGCGTTGCCCGCTACGCACGCCAGGCCGAGAGCCGTGGCCTGGAGGTGTTGATCGCCGGGGATAGCCGCGCGGCGCATCTCCCCGGCGTCGTCGCCGCGCACACGGTGCTGCCGGTGATCGGCGTCCCGATCTCGTCCTCGTCACCTCTCGGCGGCGCCGACGCCCTCTACTGCATCGTCCAGATGCCCAAAGGTGTACCCGTCGCCACCGTGGCCATCGATGGATCCGCGAACGCCGCCGTCCTCGCCGCCCAGATCCTGTCGGTCGGCAACCCCGACCTACGCGAGGTCCTGCGCGACTTCAAGGAGCAGCTCGCCGAAGGTCCTCGCCTATGAGGGGTG
>JBOGED010000534.1:0-7067 GCA_050743625.1 Egibacteraceae bacterium
CGGCGGTGCTGTGGCCCCCCGGCCCGGCGTCCCCCTCGCAGCCGAGCTTGCCGCGGTCCTGTCCAGTCCGGCGCCCTACCTGCTGGCCGCTGCGGGACTGTCCGGCGCGCTCCTGTATGGGGCCGGGTTGCAGCGGGGCACTGCAGTCGTGGTCGAGGCCCCACTGGTCGCCGTCGAGCTCGTCGTACCCGCCGCCGGGCTCGTGTTGCTCGGCGAGCCGGTGCCGTCCGGCTGGTCTCTCGTGCTGGCGGTGTGCGGGTTCGCCGCGGCGCTCGTGGGCGCGTGGGGCTTGACCCGCGCGGCCGCTGAGCCGTTCCACCAGCGCGTCAGACGAACGCCCCGTAGCCGGTGATCCCCCGGCCGACGATGAGCGTGTTGATCTCCCGAGTGCCTTCGTATGAGTAAATCGCCTCGGCATCGGCGACGAACCGTCCCACGTTGTGATCGAGGAGGATCCCATTGCCGCCCATTAGCTCCCGTGCCCACCCGACTGTCTCGCGCATCCTCACTGTGCAGAACGCCTTGGCGAGCGAGGCTTGCTCCTCGGACATCCGGTCAGCGTCGGCGAGCTGGGCAAGCCGCCAGACCATGCACTGTGAAGCCGTGATGTTGCCGAGCATCCTGACGAGCAGGTCCTGGACGAGCTGAAAGCTACCGATCGGGCGGCCGAACTGCTGACGCTGCTTCGCGTAGGCGAGCGCGATGTCGTATGCGCCGTTCGCGCAGCCGACTGCCTCCCATGCGACGCCTAGCCGCGTCCGGCGTAGCACCTGCGCGGTCGCCTTGAAGGAGTTCGCCAGCTGGAGCCGGTTCTCCTCCGGGACTCGGCAATTGGTGAGCGTAATGTGGGCGTTCTCGACGGCGCGGAGCGCGATCTTGTCGGTCTGCTTGACCGCTTTGAACCCGGGCGTGCCCTTCTCGACCACGAAACCCTTGACCTGATTATCGGCGACATCGCGGGCCCATACGATCACCAGATCGGCGAACGTGGCGTTGCCGATCCACTTCTTCTCGCCGTTAAGGACCCAAATGTCGCCGTCCCGCTGCGCCCTCGTGGTCAGACCTCGGGCCGCTCCCGAGCCGATCTCCGGCTCGGTCAGCGCGAAGGCGCCGATCTTCTCGCAGCGGGCCATCTGCGGCAGCCAGCGCTGTTTCTGCTCCTCTGAGCCGCAGGCGTAGACCGATCCCATCGCCAGGCCGGCATGCGCCCCATGGAACGTCGCGATGGAGCTGTCGACGCTCGCAATCTCCATCGTCACCGCCCCATCGGCGAGGTAGCTGCGGCCGGGGCAGCCATATCCCGAGAACGGTAAGCCAGCGATCCCGAGCTTTGCGTACCCCGGAATGAGGTGAAGGGGAAAGCGCTCGCGGGTCCACGACGAGTTGATGATCGGCGCCACCTCCGTGACCATGAACTCGCGGACCCTGGCGATCAAATCGCGGTCGGCAGGATCTAGCGCGTCGCCGAGGCCGTAGAAGTCGCTGCGTTGTGGGAGCGGAGGTGCGGTCACGGTGCCCATGTTGTCCTCTCCATGTCTCCTGGTTGCCCTGCGATCGCCCGAGCCTGAAGCGATGGGCAGCGACCGGGGTGGCCCGGTCAGTAATCATGATCGGGGGCAAGCCCGGTAGGGTCTACCCCATGCGGACGGGCATGCGCCTCCCCGGGCGGTCGCCGCGGCCTCAGCGATCATGATCGCCGCCCGAGCGACATGAAGTGCTCGCGAGAGCGCACGATCGTCTGATACCCATCGAGGTCGGGAGGGGTATCACGGTGGCCTGATGAGACGCATTCAGATCCATAACGACGCGGCACTGACAGAAGGCTCTCTGCTCGTTGCGCAGCGCCGCACAAAGGACTCCTCTACGGAGCAGCAGGACTGCATCTGCGGACCGGCCGGTCCGCAGATGACCGCGGCGTGAGCCGTTCAACGCGGCGGGCCAGACCCGTCACAGCCAGCACGGTGCTGCTCGGCGTTCTCGCACTCGCGGTGAACCTGCGCGCCGCGCTTGCCGGCTACCCGCCGCTGCTGGAGACGGTCCGCGCCGAGCTGGGCATCTCCTCGGGGACGGCCGGGCTGGTCCAGGCGTCGGCCGTGCTGATGATGGCCGCCGGGTCTTTCGCTGGATCCGCGCTGGGTGCCCGGTTCGGCCGGGAGCGGGCCCTCGGCGCGTCGGTGGGGCTGGTGGCTGTGGGCAGCCTGATCCGTGGCATCTCGGTGCTGCCCACCCTGGTCGTTGGCAGCCTGCTGATCGGGCTGGGGATCGGGCTGGCCGGAGTGCTGCTGACTGGCGTCGTCAAGGAGCACCTGGCGCAGCGGGCCGGGGCGGCCACTGGCGGCTACGTCGTGGCCATGCTGATCGGCGCCTCGGTGGCCAGCAGCGTGGCCGTGCCGCTCGCGGTCGGCCTGGGCGCCTGGTCGCTGTCGCTGGCCGTACTGGCCGTGCCGGCCGTGCTGGCCGTTGCCGTGTGGACGCCTATCGCACACCGGATCCGTGCGGACCGGGCGGCGGAGCGCGCGCCGCTGCCCTGGCGAGACCGGTTCGCCCGGCTGGCAGCCTGCTACCAGGCCGGAACATCGCTGATGTTCTACGGCTGGCTGACGTGGTTGTCGCCGTACTACCAGAGCCAGGGCTGGAGCCCGCAGCGAGCCGGGTTCCTGCTGGCGCTGTGGAGCCTCACCCAGATCCCGGCGGCCCTGTTCACCCCGATGCTGGCCGAGCGGCGGTGCCGGTGGCGGTTTTGGGCGGGGCTCACGCTGGCCTGCGGCACGTTCGGCACGCTGGGCGCGCTGCTCCGCCCGATCCCGCCGGTGGTCGGCCCGTCGCTGTGGGTGGGGTTGATCGCCATCGCGCTCGGGGCCGGTTTCCCACTAGGTCTGACCGTCATCGCCTGGCGGACACCGGACGGCGCGACGAGCGCCGCGACGAGCGGGTTGGCCCTAGGGGTCGGCTACACGGTGGCCGGGATCGGGCCGCTGGTGATGGGCCTACTGATCGACGTCACCGGCGGCTACCCGGCCGCGCTGGCCGTGCTGCTGTTAGCCGCGACGGTGCAGGCGGTCGCGATCGTCAAGATCGGCGACGAGCCACGACCGGCACCCGCGCAATCCACGGGACCGGCTACGGTCACCGCGTGCCCACCCGTGCCCTGAGCCGCTCCGGCGAACATCCCGATCTGCCCGCCCCGCCACGCAGCTCATGCCAGGCGTTGAGTGAAGGTGACGAGCGTGGGGCGTCGGCAGGCGCGGCGGATAGGTCAGCATCGGCTGTGCCCGGAAACGTTGCGGTGTGACCCGTTATCTTGCGCCCGGCCCGCGGGCTGATGGCGTGACGGCTCGCGACAAGCCATCTGACGGTTGAGCCGTGGCATCATCATTTGGTGAGCTCGCCACTGATCGACAAGGGCATGGCAGCCCCTGCGTGCGGGCGACGCGGTGACCGCACGCAGGGTGTTCGAGGTCGCCGCCGCGGACGTCGAGTCCGGTGCGGCGCTGGAAGGTTTAGCTGAGGCGTTGTATCTCCAGCAGGAGTACTCCGCCGCGGCTGCTCACTACGAGCGGGCGTACACCGCGTACCGCCGGGAACGCAACAGCATGGCCGCCGGTCGCGCGGCGCGCACGGTCGGCTGGATCTGCGGCAGTGTCCTGGGTAATTGGGCCGTGCGGAGCGGGTGGTTCGCTCGGGCCCGGGGTATGTGCGATTACGGGCGACGTGCGCTCGAGCGCACGAGAACGGGCCGACCCGAACCCGCAGCGCGCCGGTGCGGGGTCGATGTCGTGCTGCCACTCGAGGGTTGCTCACCCGAGACACAACGTTCCCAGCGGGGCGGGAGGGTGAGGCGAGAGCCTGAGCACGGCGTTACCGCGCCACTTCGACCATCGCAGGCACGTCTACCCAACGTTGGGTGACTGCCCGCGGAACTCCTCCTGCAGCGCGGCGGGATCCAGGTCATAGGCTCGTAACAGCTCCGCATCACTGTCCAAATCGACCTTCTCGGGGAACTCGGCCTCGGCGCGCGCCGTCAAATCCGTATCACCACGGACTCGTATGCGTTCGACAAGCATCTCCTTGGGGATGTTCATGAGTGCCTCCACCGTGGCGCGAGCAGCCGGCCAAAACCCGGCGGACCGCCGAGACTACGGCCATGTCGAGCTGCAGATTTACACCTGACGGCCTCTGTACGGCACAACAGGCATCTGATATGTATCTCACTATCCGCCAGTACTACCCCGCTCTGCGGCCAAATCCACTCCTCGCCTCTCGGAGGACGGCCAGTGTGCCACTGGAACTCGAGAGCCACGCCGAACGCGCGTAACCATACCCACGACGGCCGCTACCAAGCGTAATATCCGCAAGGCTGACCCCCGTGATGAGCGATGCGCCCTTCGAGCCTTCCCCGTGAATGGGCAACCCACAGACCACGGCGAGCCGCAAGTGGCGCGAACCATGACCCGACCCGCCCGTGACTGCGAGCGATCGACGACGAAACATGTAGCTCATTCACATAAAGTCGCCGGAGGGAGGGGGCGGCGGAGGGCGCATCCTGTGGCGTGATGCGCGCATAAGCGCTGCGCTCAGCCACGAACCCGCAGGTAGCGCATGAGCAGGAGTCGCACAGTTATGCGCCCTTTCGAGGATGCGAATACTGAAGGGGCGGCTCCAACAGCGAACACCCGCTCGATACACACTGAGGGCATGAAGGTGTGTATCATAGGGCCTGATGAGACGCATTCAGATCCATATCGACGCGGCGCTGGACGATGCGGCGGCCGCCGAGGCCGCCCGCCGAGGCATCTCCAAAGCCGCCTTGATCCGTGCTTGCCTCAGCAAGGAGCTGAGGAAGAGCGTGCCGACCGGTGACGCATGGGAGGCAATGATCGGATGGCTGGACGACGATCCGGTAGAGGACCTCGACGAGGCGATCTACGGCCCCAGCCACTGAGATTCGCTGACACCAGCTTCTGGTTCGCGCTGCAAGAGCGACGAGATCCCCGCCATGAGGACGCGACGGCTCTGGCACGCGCGCAGCGCGGCACCGTCATCCTGTCGAACCACGTGCTTGGCGAGACGTGGACGCTACTGCGACGACGATCGAACCACGCCGCCGCAGTGGGCTTCCTTGACCGTCTGGAGCAACTCCCCAACGTGGCTGTCGTGCACGTTGACGAGGAGACGGAAGCGGAAGCCTTCGAATGGCTCCGCACGCGAGACGAGTGGGAGTACTCGTTTGTCGACGCGACGAGCTTCGCTGTGATGCGGAGACGAGGAATCAGTGAAGCGTTGGCCTTCGACGGCGACTTCGCAGCAGCCGGCTTCATCGAGCTGCGCCCAGTCTGACGAACCGTGCTGAAGGAGTCACCAGCCCCAGTTTGCGGTCTCCCTGCTGACCGTGGAGCGATAACGGTCTCACACGCCAGGGAGTACACCGACTCCGTGGCGGATTCGCCTGGCCACTCGAACACTCCTGTGTGGCGTGTTGCGCGCCGATACGAGGACCGAGGCGGCGCCTCGGCGCTCGGGCCTGGTGTGCAGCGCCGGGACGAGCGGAATACCGGCCCGCATAATCGCAGTGACGTAACACAGGTGTCCGCCTAGATCCGCTCGGCGGAGACCAGCGACGTCACCGAAGTTCCGCGCCAGCGCGCGAGAGCATCAGGATGTGCCAGCCTTCGGGGGCAGATGCAGATGCGCCATGAACGCGGGCGTGGCTGCTCCTGAGTCGAGGTCCTAGCGCTGTCAGGAACCACGCCCGTCCGCTCTTTCATCGAGAACCGGACGCCACCTCCCTCCGGTCAGTCTCACCCTGTGTCTCCTGAGCCGGCACCTCGTCGACCGTGACCAGCGATGTGCGCACCCGCCACGCCCCAGCCCCTGCGGAGGTTCAACTCGTACGGTCAATGATTCCGGTGATCTGGTCGGCGTCAAAAGCGCGCATGGTCTTGGTCCGCACGTTGCCAAGCGAGCCGACTTGGAGCAGGAGGGCGACGGCGGTCTCCTCGTCGGGCACTTCCAGCACACAGACGATGTCGTACTCGCCCACGGTCCATAGCAGCTCACGCACCTGACCCCCGGCCCTTGAGACCATTTCCCGGAAACTGGAGCCTCGATCCACGGTCCCCGGGTAGTCCTTAATACCCTGCTCTGTCCAGTTAAGCAAGACCACGTAGGTAGCCATGAAGCGACTCCTTTCTTCCCAGCAATCGCTGCCGGAGACACGAGGTTCTCTCTGCTGACAGGAACCAACGACATAGTCAAGATCACCCGAGACTGTTGGTCAACGCACGCCAGCGGTTGTTTTCCGCGGTTTACTCGCGCCTCGTCGTCTCCGGTCGTAATGCCTGCGCAGCCCTTCAGCACGTGCACCTGCACCTTGGGCGACACGCAGACGGCCGAGATCCCCGACGTCAGATCACTGCTCGATCCGGATGTCAGCACGCCGATGGCGCGCCTGTGACATTACTCACTGTAGTCGGCCTGTCGTCATCGCAGAGGGCATCAGCTATGCGCCCTCGGTGTGTTCTTGCGGTTGGCCGCAACCTGGGCCAAGACGGCACGGAGCACGATGGCTGGTCCCACGACGGCAAGACCAGGGCTCTAGGCGATAAAACCTCCAGCTAGAGTCATAGATCAACTGTGCGGAGGGGCGGCGGAGGGCGCATCCCGCGGCGTGATGCGCGCACAAGCCGCTGCGCTCGGCCGAGAATCGGCCGGTCATGCACGAGCAGAAGCGGCACAGTTATACGCCCTTCGCCGCTTTGCTTCAGGTCGAGCATTCACTATCGGGATCACTCGCAGTCACGGATACGCAACGATGCCCGAGGTTGGCTAGGGGACTTGGATCCGCAAAGTCGTTGCGCGTGAGTCAAGTTTGTGAGTCATGTTGCAGGTGTTGCACGAGTTGCGAGCCGGCTAGCGATGACCCGCCGGTCCACTCCCCGAACAGGGATCTCGGGGCGTATCTGCCCCGAAATCCCTGTTCGGGGAACGCTGTCATGCCTCACACGCTCGTCGGGCGGGCGAAGCCCCGTTAGTGTTGAGATGACGTATTTACCGGGCGTTGCTCATCC
>JBOGED010000535.1:0-2386 GCA_050743625.1 Egibacteraceae bacterium
GGCCTGGCGCCGTGGACCTCGGCCAGCGTGCGAGCGGCCTTCGCCTGGGCGGCGATGCCGGCGTCGCGGCCCTCCAGCCTCAGCCACAGCGCGCCGCCCGCGACGTCCATCGCGGTCGGCTCGACCGGTGAGGCGAGCAGCGCGAGGACGAGGCGGCCCAGCGCCACCTCGTCACCCTTGAAGGCCAGCGTGAGGCTCGCTTCGGGCAGGGGGTGGAGCCGGACGATCGCGTGTGTCATCAGCCCCAGGGTCCCGAACGACCCGCACAGCAGCCGCATGAGGTCAAACCCGGCCACGTTCTTCACCACCCGCCCACCCGCCTGCACGACCGAGCCATCGGCCAGGACCACCGTGACCCCGATGAGCAGGTCGCGGGGCGACCCGTAGCGGAGCCGCCGCGGACCGTGGTCGTTGGTCGCCACCACCCCCCCGACCGTGGCGCCCTCATGCGCGAGAGGCGGGTCGACCGCGAGCCACTGGCCGGAGGGGACCAAGGCCTCTTGTAACGTCGGCAGGCGCAACCCCGCCTCGACGATCGCGACCATGTCGCCAGCGCTGTGCTCGACGAGCTGGTCCAAGCCGGAGGTCTCGACAACGGCGTCGACGTGCTCGGCCGGCGCACCCCAGCCCCGCTTGGTGCCTCCACCACGAAACAGCAGGGCGCCGGGAGTGTCACGCACCATGTCCCGCGCCTCGCCGAGCGTCGCCGGTCGCAGGGTGGTCTCGACCGTGCTCATAGCCGCTCGATCACCCCGTCGACCTCTAGTGGGTGCGGTTTGTACGGTCCGGGCCGTTCACCGCAAAGCCTCGGCGTGGGAAGGACCTTGCCTGGGTTGCTGATCCCGGCGGGGTCGAAGGCGGCCCTTACGCGGTCCATGACAGCGAGGTCTTCTTCCGAGAACATCTTCGGCATGGAGCAGGCCTTGTCGGTGCCGACGCCGTGCTCACCAGTGATCGAGCCGCCCTGCTCGACACAGAGCTCGACGATGGCGATCGCGAGCCTCTCGGCGCGGGCGGCCTCTCCCTCCACCGTGCCGTCGAAGAGCACGAGCGGGTGGAGGTTGCCGTCACCGGCGTGGAACACGTTCGCGACCTGCAGTCCCGCGTCGCCGGCCATCTCGGCGATCCGGGCGAGTGTCTCGCCGAGGCGGACCCGGGGGATGACCCCGTCCTGCACGAAGTAGTCCGGGGACAGCCGTCCCATCGCCGCGAACGCGGCCTTCCGGCCCTTCCAGATCAACGCCCGCTCGGCGGCATCGGCAGCGATGCGGATCTTCGTTGCCCCGGTGTCCTGGCAGATCTGCTGGACCGCCTCGAATTCCGCCTCGACCTCGGCGTGCGGGCCGTCCAGCTCGACGACGAGGGCCGCGCCGGTGTCCAACGAGTAACCGGCGCCGGTCGCCGCCTCGCACGCCTGGATCGCCAGAGCGTCGAGCATCTCGACCGCCGCGGGCACGATCCCGGCCGCCACGATCCCGCTGACCGCGTCACCGGCTGCCGCACAGCTGGCGAAGTCGGCGACCAGGGTCCGGACCGCCTCGGGTTTGCGCAGCAGGCGGACGGCGATCTTCGTGGCGATGCCGCAGGTGCCCTCGGCGCCGATGAACACGCCGCGAAGGTCGTACCCGGGTGGGTCAAGGGTGGTCGCCCCTAGCTCCACGATCTCGCCGTCGGGCATCACGGCCTCCAACGCCACCACATGGTTGGTCGTGAACCCATACTTCAGGCAGTGGGCCCCTCCGGAGTTCTCGGCCACGTTGCCGCCGATCGAGCACACGGCCTGGCTGGAGGGATCCGGCGCGTAGTAAAGGTTGTGCTCGGCGACGGCCAGGGAGATCTGGAGGTTGGTGACGCCGGGCTCGACGACCGCCCGCTGGTTCACGACGTCGACCTCCAGGACGTCGCGCATCCGGGACAGGACGATCAACACGCCGTCCGCATGAGGCAGCGCCCCGCCCGACAGGCCCGTGCCCGACCCCCGTGCGACGAATGGCACCCTATGGAGGGCACATGTCCGCACCACGGCGGCGACCTCCGCGGTCGTGGTGGGCAGCACGACGAGGCCTGGGGTGACGCGGTATCCGGTGAGGCCATCGCACTCGTAGGTGCGGAGCTGCGTGCGCTCCCACAGGCAGCCGCGGTCGCCGAGCAGCGCCCTGAACTCTCGCCGGAGCACCTCCAACGCCATACCCGCCACGCTACCCCGGCGGCGATGCGGCATCGTGCAGAGTTAGTCCGGAATACCGGCCCAACTCTGCACAGCAGCTCATGGCGGCTGGCGCCGCCGCCCCGGAGGATGAGAATCAGGCAAACCAGGCGTCCCGCGACCTTTCCGCGCTCGAGCGAGGCATCGAACGAAGCGCCGGGCGCTACTGTGCAGAGTTTT
>JBOGED010000536.1:0-1988 GCA_050743625.1 Egibacteraceae bacterium
GCGGTATACCGCGCCGATCCTCCACACAACCAGCGTGCGGCAGGACGGGTGTGCGTTCACGGGAGCATGTGCCCGAGCACGCACGTCACACCGGAGAGCCAATGCGGGCTTCGGGCGAAACAATCACGTTATTGTTGCCCGGGTCCTTAGGGTTTGCGGGCGCGGCTTGGGGCGACGCGTGGCGGCTCGCCGGGCTGTTTGGGGTAGACCGGCGGCCACGGCGCATCGGCGAGGCCCGCCGCGCGGTCGCGCTCGTGCATCGCGAGCAGCGGCTCCAGCGACTGTGGCCGGTCGTTGATGTCCGCCCACGGGTCCCCGTTCGCCTCGAAGCGGGTGGGCAGGCTGGTGATCGTAAGCTCGTCGGGGTGGATCTCCGCGATCTCGTCCCACCACAGCGGAGTCGACACCTGCCCACCCGGTCGCGCACGCACCGACCAGGCACCAAAGACGGTCTTGTGCGGCGCGTTCTGGTTGAAGTCCACGAACACCCGAGCACCGCGCTCCTCTTTCCACCAGGCCGCCGTCAACAGATCGGGACGGCGCCGCTCCAACTCGCGCGCCACGGCGACGGCGGCGGCGCGCACCTGGTAGGAGTCCCAACGGGGCTCGAGCCGCACGTACACGTGAAGGCCGCGGTTGCCGGTCGTCTTCGGGTAGCCGACGACGCCGACCTCCTCGAGCAAGGCGCGCAGCTCCGCCGCCGCCGCCCTGATATGGGCGAAGTCGGTTCCTGACTGCGGGTCCAGGTCGAGGCGGAGCTCGTCGGCGTGATCGGCGTCCGCGGCGAGGTATGGCCACAGATGAAACCCGAGGCAGCCCAGGTTCACCGCCCACGCGACATGCGCGAGGTCCGCGACGACCATCGCCCGCGACGTGGTCCCGTTCGGGGTGCTTACGATCGTCGTGCTCAACCATTCCGGTGTACTCTTCGGCACCCGCTTCTGGAAGAACGACGGGCCACCCGCCCCTTCGGGGAACCGTTGCAGCATGGTCGGCCGGCCACCCGCCACACGCATAAGGGGCTCCGCGAAGCGGAGGTAGTGCTCGACAAGGTCGAGCTTCGTCTGGCCGGACTCCGGAAAGAACACCTTGCCGGCGTTAGTGACCCGCACCTCGCGCCCGTCGATGTCCAGGACGTGCTCCGAACCTGACCCCACGGGAGACATCGTAGCGGTTGCCACTAGGATTCCCCCATGGCTGTCTCCTCGGTGATGCTGCCCCTTGGCACCCTGGCTCCGGATTTCACGCTGCCCTCGACTGACGGGACGGTCGTTTCGCTGCAGGACTTCGACGGCGCTCCGGCATTGCTCGTGATGTTTCTCTGCAACCACTGCCCGTACGTGAAGCATGTCCAGCAGGCGCTGGCCGCGCTGGCGCGGGAGTACGAGCAGCGGGGCGTCGCGATCGTCGGCATCTGCAGCAACGACGCGCAGGCGTACCGGGACGACGCTCCCGCGGAGCTGGCTCGGCAGAAGGAAGAGGTCGGGTTCACGTTCCCGTACCTGATCGACGAGAGCCAGGAGGTCGCGAGGGCCTACGCTGCCGCCTGCACGCCGGACTTCTTCCTGTTCGACGCGGATCGAAGGCTCGCCTACCGGGGCCAGATGGACGGCAGCCGCCCACGCAGCGGTACGCCGGAGACCGGCCAGGACCTCCGCGCCGCGCTCGACGCGATCCTGAAGGGTGAGCCGGTGACGGCTGACCAACGCCCCAGCGTCGGCTGCGGTATCAAATGGAAGCCGCGCTCTTAAAGGACGTCGCGCCGCTGGCGGCTTCCGTGTCACTGGCCTTCGGTGCTTAGGGTCTGGTCAGGAATAACGTTGTGGTTTGTCCTGGTTCGGTCTGACCGTCGCGGTCAGCAGCCGGCGTGTTGTGTGCGGGATATCGGCGGTATTGAGGCTGTCGCAAATCGAGGCGCGTGGCTGTGAGCGCAGGCCAACCGTCGAAGGGCCTGTAGGCCGCCCTGGGCCAGTCACACCGCAGCTTTC
>JBOGED010000537.1:0-3831 GCA_050743625.1 Egibacteraceae bacterium
GAGCGGTACGAGCAGCTGCGACGCGCGTGGAAGGCGTTCAGCCAGTCGGCCCCGGCGCAGCAGCTGAGCACGCAGGTCAGCGACGCGGCGCTGAAAGCCGGAGGCACGCTGAGGGAGAAGGCCGCAGCCGGCGTGTCGAAGGGGACCGAGCGGATCAGACCGCGGTCGAGCAACGGCCAGGCGATCCCTGGGGACGTCGCCCCTTAGAGATCACCGCCGCGATCCCGATCGCCCACACCGGCGATGCCACCCGCTTCCCCGACCAGGGCCACTACGCCAGCCACAACGACACCGCACCGACCGAGGCGTCCAGCGGCGACCTGCGCCGCCACCGGCTCAACTGCCGCGGCAACCGTCAGCTCAACCGCGCTCTGCACATCATGGCCATCGCCCAGATCCGCCACAACACCGACAGCCGAGCCTACTACCCCGAGAAACTGGCCGAGCACAAGACCGAACGCGAGGCCCCGCGCGCGCTCAAGCGGCAGCCGTCCAACCTCGTGTACCGCACCCTCAGCCACGACCACCAAACAGGAGAGTCGAGTGGCCGGGGGGAGTCGCACCCCCCGGCCCTCACAGAACCGGACGTGAACCTCTCGGCTCATCCGGCTCCTGCCATCCAGCCTCACGGCGTCAGTCCCAGACGCCAGTGCGCGAACAAGCCCGGCTGCCGTTTGGCGACAGCCTTGAGGAACTGGTAAGCGCGGCGCTTGTGACCGCGTAGCCGCTTGTATTTCCGCATGGCCCAACGCGCAAGATAGTCGTTGACGCGTTTGAGGACGGGGACCAACCGGGAGCGGCAGAAGCGCCCGTAGTAGTTGATCCACCCTCGCAGGATCGGATTGACGAACTCCGCGAGCTCGGAAAGGGTTCTGCTGCTGTGCAGGTGCAGACGCCATCGGCGCAAGGTCGTGCTGATGGCCTTCCGCGCCTTGTCGCTGATCGCGGGGAGAAAGTTGGCAAACAGTCTGCCTGCTTTGCTCCGCGCCGAGCGGGGAGCGAACGTGTAGCCAAGGAAGTCGAACCGCTCGTGCTCGTGCGAGCCGGGCCGGTTGTCATCCTTGCAATACACGATCCGAGTCTTGTCGGGGTGCAATCGCAACCCGCACTCGACCATCCGCCGGGCGATCGCTTTGTGCACGTAGCGGGCTTGGGCCTCGCTGCGGCAGTGCACGACCGCGTCGTCAGCGTAGCGTTCGAACGGAACGGACGAGAACTTGCCGGCCATCCACACATCGAACGCATAATGCAGAAACAGATTGGCGAGCAACGGCGAGATCGCAGACCCTTGCGGAGTGCCACGGTCTCGGGCGACCAGGGTGCCATCCGGCTGTCGCACCGGCGCTTGCAGCCACCGTTGCACATACAACAGGATCCACTTCTGGTCGCTGTGGTGCGCCACGGCCTTGAGCACCAGTTGATGGTCCAACGAGTCGAAAAACGACTTGATATCCAAGTCCACAACCCAGTCGTACCGCCAACAGCGCTCCCGGCAGGTCGCCACCGCGTCCAACGCCGAACGTCTCGGCCGATAGCCGTACGAGTCGGGGTGAAACAGCGGCTCCACCAACGGCTCCAGATACAGACTCACGACCGTCTGCGCCACCCGGTCGGCCACGGTGGGCACCCCCAGCGGACGGACACCGCCGCCCGACTTGGGGATCTCCACCAGCTTCACGGGCGAGGGGAAGTAGCTGCCCGACGACAGCCGGTTCCACAGCTTGTACAGGTTGCCTTTCAGGTCCTGTTCGAACTGCTCGACGGATTCGTCGTCGACGCCCGGCGCGCCCTTGTTCGCCTTGACCCTCTGCCAGGCCTCCCACACGGCCCATCTGGAAATCTCAAAAGGCTTCGTCTTGTTCACCGGCTCCTCCCACCGACCGGTGGTTGACCGCCGACCAAGACCGGATGACCCGTCCCCTTCGCTCCACCCGCGTTATCAGGCTTCACCGCTACTACGAGACGGTCCGCCCCTGTGCCTGCAACGGTACTCAACTCCTCACAGTTCCTGCTGTTTGGAGCGCTCCCTGTCGCGTCCATCATGTTCCTGGGCGCAGTATCAGGCGACAGGTTCCCACGTTCCGTACCAGAGCCTCGGCCAGGCTCGCGCCACCTTCATGCCGGACACCACCTGGGCGGTAAACAGGTTTCTCCCAGGCTCGTCCCGGGCAAGGCATTCAAACCCGGTTTCGATGTCATCTAAGCCAGATTTCGACACGTCTACGGTGGTTCGCTTGCGCTCGCCTTCCTGGCCGCCACCTGACGCACTACGCGGTGCGCCTTTTCCGCAACGCTCACCACCCCGGCTCTTGACCGACGCAGCTTGCGGTGGTTTGAAGCCTCCCCCTGCAGGGCGGTTCCGGAGGGCCAACTTTCCTCCATCTCTGATACAGCACCACTCCAGCAGACTCGATCTTCTACCTCGAATCCCCCTTCGCGCTCGTGGCGCACAAAGCCCTTCTGGCCTGGGATAATGCGTTTGTCCAGAACGACCGACCCCAGGAGAAGGGCTCACCTTGCAGGTGAAGACTAGCAGCACCGTCCGTCCGTTCGTGGTGACCGCCGACGGGCGTGGCATGACCGGCCGGGCGGGGACCGCGCTGCTGGCCGCGTGCGCGGATCGGGTGGGGTTGACCGGCGCGTTGTCGCGGCTGGTGGGCGGGTGTCGCTCGTGGAGCGAGCACGACCCGGGCAAGGTCGTCCGCGATCTGGTGTTGACGCTGGCCGACGGCGGCGACGCGTTGCGGCATATGCGGGTGTTGGACGGTCAGCCGGAGCTGTTCGGCCGGGTCGCGTCGTCGGCTACGGCCAACCGCACGATCGTGGCGTTGGCCGCCGACGAGCTGGTCGTGGAGCGGCTGTCGGCCGCGCGGCTGGCCGCCCGCACATACACCTGGGAGCACGGCGGCGCGCCGCCGGTCGTGACCGCGGCCGCCGCGGCCGCAGCCGCACGGCTGGTACACGGGACCGACGAGGGGACCGACAGCGACGGCGGGTTGGGCTGGCGGCTGTTTGTGGATCTGGACGCGACCTTGATCACCTGCTGGTGTGACGACCGCGACCGCCCCCGGCAGGCGGCGCCGACGTTCAAGAAGGGCTTTGGGACCCACCCGTTGATGGCCTACCTGGACCGCGGCGACGGGTTGGGCGAGGCGCTGGCAGGGCTGCTACGCCCAGGCAACGCCGGGAGCAACACCGCCGCCGACCACATCGACGTGTTCGAGATGGCGCTGGCCGCGCTGCCGCCGCTGGCCCACGGCGTCACGCTGGTGGTACGCGCCGACTGCGCCGGCGCCACCCACGAGTTCCTGGCCTACCTGCGCCAGGCCAAGGTCGGGTTCTCGGTCGGGTTCGAGGTCAACGAGCAGGTCCGCAAGGCCATCCGCGCGCTACCCGAGGACGCCTGGACGCCCACGCTGCGCCAGAACGGCGACCCCCGCGACGACCAACGCGCGGCCGTGGCCGAGATCACCGACCTCGTCGACCTGAAGGGCTATCCGACCCGGTCGCGGCTGCTGGTACGCCGCGAGCCGCTGCACCCAGGCGCGCAGCAGACCCTGTTCGACCTCGACGGCGTCCGCTTCACCGCGTTCCTCACCGACCAGCCCGACACCGACCTGGCCGCGCTCGACCGCAGCCACCGCGCACGCCCACGTCGAGGACCGCATCCGCGGCGCCAAAGACAGCGGCGCGCGCAACCTGCCCTGC
This sequence comes from Egibacteraceae bacterium, assembly GCA_050743625.1. Classification (GTDB taxonomy): domain Bacteria; phylum Actinomycetota; class Nitriliruptoria; order Euzebyales; family Egibacteraceae; genus JBOGED01. The sequence goes on from JBOGED010000537.1 coordinate 3,709, forward strand.
GAGACCTTCGAACGCAACGCCGTGTGGCTGCAGCTGGTCATGGCCGCCCAAGACCTCATGGCCTGGACCCAGACGCTGACCTTGGACGGCGGCCTGCGCGTCGCCGAGCCGCAGACGCTGCGC
>JBOGED010000538.1:0-7905 GCA_050743625.1 Egibacteraceae bacterium
TCGACACACCTTGGGGGCGAGTAGCCTTCCGGTATGTCATCTGGCGACGCCTGGAGAGTTCAACGCGAAGCGCTTGGGGCCTTCATCCGCAGCCAGCGGAAGCTCGCGAACCTTTCCTTACGGGAGCTGGCGGCGATCACGAAGGTGTCGAACCCGTATCTGAGCCAGATCGAGCGCGGGCTCCACGAACCGTCGGTCCGCGTGCTCCGGTCCATCGCCGACGCCTTGGACATCTCCGCCGAGACGCTCCTCGCCCAGGCTGGGCTGATCAAGGACCAGATCGGCGAGGTCGACGGCGAAACCGAGGCCACAAGGGCAACTGAGCGCTCGATCCGCGCGGACCCGCGCCTCTCGGATTCTCAGAAGGAGGCGCTGATCGCCGTCTACCGCAGCTACCTGAGCGCCCAAGAGTAGGATGCACGGATCACTCGGAGGGGTGACCACGAGGTCGCCGACGAATGCGTCCTCGATGCCCCACCGCTGGAAGACCCAAGGAATAGCTCACCAACAGTTTCCCAAGCGCCTACAGGAGGTCGAGCTTGCTCGCTTCGTACACGACCTCGGCTCGGGTGGTGGCGTGCAGCTTGTGCATGAGGTTGCGGACGTGGAACTTGACGGTGCTTTCGCTGATGTAGAGGGCAGCGCCGATCTCGCGGTTCGACAGACCGTGCGAGACGAGTCCGAGTACCTCGTGTTCGCGGCTCGTCAGCCGCTCGGACCCGGTACTGTGCTCGCCTTGGGTCATAGACCGCACCACCATGGCGGCGCTTCGGGAATCGAACGCGCTCTCCCCTCGGTAGACGGCTCGGATGATCTTGACCAGATCGGTCACGTCGACGTCCTTCAGCACGTAGCCTTTCGCCCCCCGGCGGATCGACTCGGTGACGAGCCGCTCGTCGAGGAACGTGGTAAAGACGACGATCCCGATGTCGCGGTGGTGGCGCGCGACCTCCTCGCAGAGCACGAGTCCCTCGGCCTCGTCGGTTCCGCTCAGGCGGAGGTCGAGTAGGACCAGGTCCGGCTCGCTCGTCCCGATGACCTCCAGCGCGAGCGTCCGGTCGGCGGCTTCTCCCACGATCTCCATATCGGGCTCGCGCTCCAGGATCGAGCGCAGGCCTTGTCGGACGATCGCATGGTCGTCCACGAGCACCAGCCGGATGCGCTCGTGAAGCTGGCGCGCGAGGGGCACAGTGGTCACCGCGGGAGCACCGGGGCCTGTGGCACGGTGACGCGGATGGTCACGCCACCGCCGGCCGTGCGGAGGATGCGGAGGCTGCCGCCTACGTCACGGGCGCGGCTGCTCATCGTGCGCAGGCCAAGGTGGTGCCCGTTGGCGCACGCATGGTCGCGCTGCGCGAGGTTGGCGCGCAGGGCCGCGGCGTCACCGTCTCCGTTGTCGGCGATCGACAGGACGAGACGCTCCGGTCGGAACGTGAGGCGAACCCATACCCGGTTGGCGTGCGCGTGCCTCACGACGTTGTGAAGCGCCTCTTGAGTGATCCGACCGAGCGCGTGCTCGACGCGCCCGGAGAGTGGCCTCGGCGCTCCCCGCGTCGCGATGTGCGCCGAGACGTCGGCAGGCCTGGCGATCACCTCGACCAACTGCTCGACCGTACGACGAAGGTCGCCTGTGCTCGCGGGGTCCAGGGACGACAGCTCGAAGATCGTGGACCTGATGCGGGTGATCGCCGCCCGCGCAAGCTCCTTCGCGAGCGACAGCCGCTCCCCCACCGGTGAGGACTCGTCATGGAAGCCCCTGCACCACTCCAGGTGCATGCCGATGCTCACGAGGTGCTGCGCAACGGTGTCATGCAGCTCGTGCGCGATGCGGTTGCGCTCCTCGTCGACGATCTGGTGCTCGCGTGCCTCCACGAGCTGCCGGCGCGCCTGGCGGAGCAGCCGGTTGCGGTCCTCGAGCTCGGCGGCGTGACGGCGGGTCTCCTCGTACAAGCACGCGTTCTCGATCGCGACCGCGACCTGATTCGCGAGACTGGACAAGACGGACACGTCACTCTCGTCGAGCAAGATCCCGGCCGGCAGGAGCACGACGAGCGCGCCGACAAGCTCGCCGCGCAGCAGGATCGGCGCACCGAGCCGGTCGGCAAGCCATGGCGGTTGGGACAGCTGGTTGACCTGATGGGCGCCGGTCTTCACGACGGGTACGCCGTCACGAGTGACCATGTCGACGAGCGCTCGGACCTCGGCTGGCAGCACCGACCAGTCGTGCGGCCTTCTGTTCGCGGGGGTGTGCGCCACGAGCCGCACCGCCTCTTCGGAGAACAGCGGCCGGATGATCGACATGGCCACCCAACTGCGGTCGTAGTGCATCGCGACTGCGTCGACGACCGCGTGCGCAAGCTGGTGCGCGCCCCCTGTCGTGGCGCACAACGCGGCCGATGCCTGCTCGAACGCCTGGATCGCCCGGTCAAGACTCAGGGCTTTGCGCCGGTACTCCGGATAGAACGTCGGCTTGGACGAGCGCAACCCCGTGAGCCGCTCGAACCACTCTTGCGGATCCGCGGTCATCGACCGCGCCGGTCGCGCCTACAACGCGGCGAGGAAGATCTGCACGAGGTCAACCGCCGACACCTCCCGAGGGTTGGTCGTCATGCAGGCGTCATGCAAGGCATTTTCGGCAAAAAGCTCGAAGTGGCCCCTCGTCACCCCGAGATCGGCGAGGCCTCTGGGGATCCCGAGCTTGTCGGCGAGCAGCCGAACCTCGTCGCACGCCGCCTGCGCCGCCTCAGCGAACCCCATGCCCTCGACAGGCGCGCCGAGCGCCTGGGCGACCGCGACGTAGCGTGCCGGGTCGGCTTCGGCGTTAAACCGCATCACGTGAGGGAGCAGCACCGCGTTGAGCAATCCGTGCGGAAGGTCCAGGGCACCGCCGATCTGGTGGGACAAGGCATGGACGCACCCCAGGATGGCGTTGGTGAACGCCATACCGGCCGACAGGCTGGCACGCGCCATCCCTTCCCTCGCGCCGAGGTCGGCCGGTGACTCGACCGATCGTGGCAGGTGCTCGGCGACGAGCCGGATGGACTCGAGCGCATGGATGTCGGTGAGGTGGCTGGCGGCGCGTGAGACGTACGCCTCGATCCCGTGGCTGAGCGCGTCCATGCCACAGTGGGCGGTGAGATCGGGCGGCATCGTGAGGAGCAGGCGCGGGTCGGTGATGGAGATGTCCGGCACCAACGCACGCCCGATCAGCGTCGCCTTCAGCAGGCGCGTCGTGTCGGTGATGACGGCGAACTGCGAGACGTCCGCGCCGGTACCACCCGTCGATGGGCACATGACGAGTGGTGGGATCGGCTTTGTGACCTTGTCGATACCCTCGTAGTCGAGGATCTGCCCGCCGTTGCCCGACAGCACGGCGATCGACTTCGCCGTGTCGATGCAGCTGCCGCCGCCGATCGCAATGAGCGCGTCACACCCGCTCTGCACGTACGCCTTGAACCCCGCGGCGATCTCGTGATCCTTGGGGTTCGGCGTGAGGTCGCTCCATAGATGGACACTGAGTCCGGCCTCGTCAAGGTGTTCCAACGAGGCGTCGACCCACCCCGCGCCGATCACTCCTGGGTCGCTGACGACGAAGACACGCGTTCCCCCAAGCCGGCGTACAGCTTGGCCAACCTCCGCCAACGCGCCGATGCCGAAGATGATCTCAGGGACGAGGAACTTCCCCATCGCGACCATCACGGAAAATACGGTCCCGGAAGTTCACGTGGGCAAGGGTCTGGCCGCCCCAACGTGCACCTCCATACTCAGTCCGGTTCACGCTAGCCGCGAGTCGGGTACGAGGTCAAGGCGTGGTGACGTCATGGGGACGGGGCACCATAGAAGGCATGCAATTGACGAACGAGATCGCCCGACTTTCAGCGCTTCACGAACGTGGCGACCTGTCGGGTGAGGAGTTCGAGCGAGCGAAAGAGCGGGTGCTCGCCGAATCCGCTCCACCGGCTTCCTTCGGCGCCGCCTCACACGCGCCAGACGGAGCGTTGCTCCTCTATAACCTCATGGCGACCGCACTGCGGCGAGCGGCGGTCGTGCTCACCGCCATCGCTCTGCTATTCGGGTGTGTGGCGATCTGGTCCGGCAGCCGGTACGCCGACCTTCGGGCGCAGGCGGAGTCGATCGAGGAGGAAGCGCTCGTCGAGCGCTTCGGTATCAGCATCCCCGACCCTCGCCCGACGATCGAGCGCGCGCAGCTCGAGGTACGCGCCACGGCCTTCGGTGGCCTCGCCGCGGTCACAGGCCTGTTCGCCGTCGGGGCCCTCGCCACGGCGCTGCTGGTACGCCCACCGAAGGCAGCGCACCACCGCGCGCCCTCATAGCGATCAGGCCTCGCTAGCCAGGTTTGCACTTGGAGTCTTTGCGCGCCTGCGCGCAAAAGCGGCAGCCGACGGGGGTCGTGGCTCCTGTGCTGGCCGTTGGCCTGCAGTTTTTGCGCGTGCACGCGCAAAAACTGCATGGTCCACGCCCTCTGCCATCCGCCGAACGAAGCGCATGTGCGGAAGACGGGGCTAGCCGCCGATATAGGACATCTCGACCTTATGCAGGTTTTTGGTTGCTGACGAGCGCAGCTCGGAGTACCGGTCCGTCCGCCGGCCCCATACTCCAGCGATCACGGACTGCAGCTCTTCGTCCGTCGCGCCGCCGCGCAGCAGGGCACGCAGATCTCGACCGGTCGCGGCGAATAGGCAGGTATACAGCTCGCCGACCGCGGACAGGCGCGCGCGGGTACACGTTTGGCAGAACGCCTGGGTGACCGAGGAGATCACACCGATCTCCCCGGCACCGTCAAGGTAGCGGTAACGATCCGCGACCTCTCCGACATAGTTCGGGTCTACTGGCTCGAGTGGCCAGACCGCGCCGATACGGCGAACGATCTCCGCGGCCGGCACGACGTCGTCGAGCCTCCACCCGTTCGTGGTGCCGACGTCCATGTACTCGATAAACCGGGCGATGTGCCCGTGCTCACGCGCGTAGGCCGCAATGTCGACGACGCCGTCGTCGTTCACACCGCGCTTCACCACCGCGTTGAGCTTGATCGGCGCGAATCCGGCCGCTGCGGCGGCCGCGATGCCCTCGAGCACACGCCCGAGCGGCATTGCAACGTCCGCCATGGCGCTGAACGTCTTCTCGTCGACCGAGTCGAGGCTCACGGTGAGACGCCCCAGTCCCGCCGCACGGAGCCTCGGCGCTTGGGCGGCGAGCAGCGAGCCGTTCGTCGTCAACGCGATGTCCTCGATACCGTTGGACCGCGCGAGCATCGTGACCAGGCGCTCGATACCGCGGCGCACGAGGGGCTCCCCGCCGGTCAACCGGACCTTTCGAACGCCGAGACGCGCGAAGACGCCTACGACGCGAGTGATCTCCTCAAATGTCAGCAGCTCGTCACGCTCGAGAAACTGAAAGCCGGGGCCGAAGACCTCCCGGGGCATACAGTACGTACAGCGGAAATTACACCGATCCGTCACCGACACCCGTAAGTCACGCAACCCGCGACCCAACTTGTCGATGACCGCCATAGAATGCTTCTCCCTCGCCGGCTTGCTCGTCGCCCACCGAGCCTACCCGCTGGTCCTTCAGCCGCCTCCAGGCCGACTAGTTGTCCGGGATGTCGGCTGTCTCGCGTCGCGTCTTGGCGTGGGCGCGATGGAGCAGCTCGGCGGCGACGCGGTCGGTCGCCTCGTGGAGCTGCGCAAGGGTGCCTTCGTTCCAGATGACGTGGGTGGCGACGGCGAGCTTGTCTTGCAGAGGCGCTTGGGATTCGATCCGCGCCCGAGCGTCCGCCTCAGATAGCCCGCGATCGCGCGTGAGGCGCTCGACTTGCGTCTCGGGCTTCGTCGCCACGACCAGGACCGCGTCGTAGCCACGGACACCCGCCTCGACGAGGAGTGGGACGTCCAAGACGACGACGCCGTCGAAGCATTGGAGCAGCTCGAGGCGGTTCGCGATCTCATCCATGACGGGCGGATGGGTCAGCTCGTTCAGCAGCGCCCGCTTGCTCGGGTCAGCGAAGACGATCCGCCCGAGCGCGGGACGATCGATGCAACCTTCGCCATCGAGGATCGACTCGCCGAAATGCTCGACAACCTTTTTCCACGTACGCGTTCCGGGGAGCACGATCTCACGAGCGATCTGGTCGGCGTCGACCAGCTCCATCCCATGATCGACCAGCCATTGGGCCACGGTCGACTTGCCGGAAGCGATCCCTCCGGTCAAGCCGACGGTGAGCACGGATCGAGGTGAGGTGACTCGATCTAGGTTTCGACCGGCCTAGGTTTCGACCGGCTCGTCTGCCTCGTTGACTGCGGCCTGGACCTCGGCGATCACTGCCTCTGGCGAGACTTCCTCCGGGGAGGTCTCGTCGCGCTCGCTCCCCCTGTCCGCGCGTTGCTGCAGGGCTTCGGCGAGCGCGGCGCCGACCGCCGAGCTGGCAGCACTGTCGTCGACCTCGATGGTGTCGGGGCTGAAGGCGGGTTCGGTGGGCAGCTCGCGCGGCATCGGGTAACCGGCCTTCACCGCTTGCTTCAGGGACAGCGAGATGCGACGGCGCACGTCGTCGATGTCGATGATCTTGACCGTGATCCGATCGTTGACACGGACGACCTGCTCAGGCAGCTCGACGTGGGCGTCGGCGAGCTCAGAGATGTGAATGAGCCCTTCGATACCCTCCTCCACCTTCACGAACCCACCGAACGGCACGAGCTTCGTGACATTGCCCTCGATGAACTCGCCCACATAGTGCTGGCGGGCGAACTGGCGCCACGGGTCCTCCTGCGTCGCCTTCAGCGACAGGCTGACGCGCTCGCGGTCGAGGTCAACGTCGAGCACCTCGACCTCGACCTCCTGCCCGACCTCGACGACCTCGCCAGGGTGGTCGATGTGCTTCCAGGACAGCTCGGACACGTGCACGAGCCCGTCCACCCCGCCGAGATCCACAAACGCGCCGAAGTTGACGATCGACGAGACGGTGCCCTTACGAACCTCGCCCTTCTGAAGCGTCTCGAGGAACTCCTTGCGGAACTCGCTCTGGGTCTCCTCCAAGAACTTCCGCCGTGACAGCACGACGTTGTTGCGGTTCTTGTCGAGCTCGATGACCTTGCACTCGAGCTCCTTGCCTACGTAAGGGTGTAAGTCGCGGACCCGGCGCATCTCGACGAGCGAGGCGGGGAGGAAACCCCGGAGCCCGATATCGAGGATCAGCCCGCCCTTCACGACCTCGATCACCGTGCCGGTCACGGTCGAGTCGTTGGCGTGGATCTCTTCGATCTTGCCCCAAGCGCGCTCGTACTGGGCACGCTTCTTCGACAGGATCAGGCGTCCTTCTTTATCCTCCTTCTGAAGGACAAGCGCCTCGATGACATCGCCCACAGCGACCACGCTGTGCGGATCGACGTCATGTTTGATCGACAGCTCCCGCGAGGGGATGACACCCTCAGACTTGTAGCCGATATCGAGAAGGACCTCGTCAGCGTCGACCTTGACGATCACCCCCTCGACGATGGAGCCGTCGTCGAATTCCTTCACAGTCGCCTCAAGCTCTTTGAGGAATTCCTCTTCGGATCCGAACTCCTCGAGGACGATCTGCTGCCCCCGTTCGCGTTCGAGCTGGGGAGCGGTGGCCAGCGTGCTGGCCGGGGTGGTCTGGTCGGTCATAATCGGTTGAGGTCTCCTGGTTTTCTAAAGGCTTGCCACCCGCGAGGCCGATGGCGCGGAGTCGAGATGCACGCAGCAGCCACCCGGCCCCACGCGGGGCCGGGCCAGTGTCGCCTACCAGCCATAGAGTGTCAACGCGACCTGTGGATAACTGAGGCTGTTATTCCGTCAAGGGTGGGTGGGGGAGCCGCCGGCCTTGAGTGGTGGGCGAAGCGCAGCGGAGCGCGGTCCAGGTGGCTC
>JBOGED010000539.1:0-8415 GCA_050743625.1 Egibacteraceae bacterium
GCGGTATACCGCCGGGATCCAGCACGCAACTAGCTCAGACTCTTCCAGCGGGTGAGGTGGGGCTCTAGGCTGGCGCGTTTCCCGGGGTCGAGGACGCCTTGGCCCTCTTCTCCCGCGTTGACCAGGACACCGAGCTTGCCCGTATGGAGGTTCGCGTGGATCGCGTAGGCGGCCTCGGCGACATCGCTCAGCGCGTAGGTCTTCGTGAGGATCGGGTGGATCATCCCCAGGTCGACGAGGCGGTTCGCCTCCCACGCCTCCTTGTAGTTCGCGAAGTGCGAGCCGATGATCCGCTTCAGGTTCATCCACAGGTAGCGGTTGTCGAACTCGTGATGGAACCCCGAGGTGGAGGCGCACGTGACCACCACGCCGCCGCGCTTTGCCACGAACACGCTCGCCCCGAACGTCTGCCTGCCCGGATGCTCGAAGACGATGTCGGGGTCCTCGCCGCCGGTCATCGATCGGATCTTCTTACCGAACCGGCGCCACTCGGCGGGCTGCTGCAGCTCGTCTCGCCAAAACTCGTAGCCCTCCGCCTTCCGGTCGATCACGCGCTCGACGCCGAGCGCCCGCAAGAGCTCGGCCTTGTCCTGGCTGCCCACGACGCAGATGGGGATGCCACCGCCGTTCAGGGTCAGCTGCGTCGCGAACCCTCCGAGGCCGCCCGTGGCACCCCAGATCAGCACGATGTCGCCCTGCTTCATCCCCGCGGAGTTGCGGCCGACGAGCATACGGTATGACGTGGCCAGGGTGAGGCTGAGGCAGGCCGCCTCCTCCCACGTGAGATGGGTCGGCATCGGCATGAGCTGATTGACCTTCACGAGCGCAAGCTCGGCCATGCCGCCAAAGTTCGACTCGAAGCCCCAGATCCGCTGCCGGGGGTCGATCATCGAGTCGTCATGGCCTTCGTGGCCCTCCATGTCCACGTAGTTGCAGTGGACGGTGACACGGTCACCCGGTTTCCACCGCGTGACACCGGGACCAGTGCGGACGACGACGCCAGCGGCGTCGCTCCCGACGATGTGGTAGGCGAGATTGTGGCGTGCGCCAAGCTCTGACTCGCGGGCGAATCGCTCCAGGAACACGAACGTCGGGAGCGGCTCGAAGATCGACGTCCACACGGTGTTGAAGTTCAGCGCGGACGCCATCGGCGCGATCAGCGCCTCGTTGGGCCCCAACGGTGGGATGGGCACCTCTGCCACGCGCAAGGACTTCCTGGGGTCCTTCTCTTGAGAGGGCAGTCCCTCGAACATGCCGACCTCGTCCTTGCGGACGAGCGCCGCTCTCATCGACTCCGGCAGTGGGGTTGCGGCGATGCTGGATGGCGTGGCGTCCGGCGCGAGCGCGATGTCGAGAAGGGCTCGTAGCGCATCAGGCATCTATGCTCCTTGTCTCGAGTCGCCAAGCCGAACGTCAGGTCAAGACAGGGTTGTCTTGCTTCTCGAGGTTACCGGGAAGTATCGGCTGCGCGATATAGGCAGCACGGCAAAGGAACGGATATCCGCCGACCTTCCCGCCGATTCGCCGCCGGGAGCCGTCGTTCCTGGCTCAATCGACACAAACGGCCCCCGGTGAAGGTCCGGTCCCGCGCTCCCTTCCCCTTGGAGTGCGGTGCCGGCTCCGTCGGGGGCCGCTTGTGGGAGGGATGATGGCCTGGTTCGCGTCGACGGGTCAATCGCGTTATCCACAGCCCTGTCCACACTCTGTGGAAATCATCGAGCGTCAACTGGGTAAACGATCCAGGGGCTGTGCACAGACGCTGTGGAGAACTAGTTAATCTAGGTCACTGTGGGCGATTGACCTGCGACGATGGCCGTGTTTCACCCTCTCGCCGGAATTTCTTCCCCGGGGGTCCCGAACCGTGCGGCCTCCGGACGACATCGCGCGCCCGAATGACCGGCGGCTTTCCTGCAACTGCAGCTTTCCTCCGCATACGAAGGAAAACTGCAGGCCAAACGCGGGCTGGCGAGCTTGGGGCGCCATTTTCCTGCGCATCCGAAGGAAAGTTGTCGTTGAGGCGTCGCACTCCGACCGGTGACCCGCACGGATTTCGCAACAGCCTTCGCACCGGCATAACTGGCGCACAATGACGGGTGCCGCTAGGTCTCGTCGAGGTCCCCCAGGTCAGCCTCGATCTGCTGCTCGATTTCTCGTGCGGCGAGGCGGACCAACCAAGCGCTCGGATCGGCGAGCTCTTGCTCTGTGGGGAGGGAGTCGGGTCGCTCCCAGACTCGGTCGAGTCCCGCTTGGCCGCGCGCGGCGATGACCACCTCGCAGAATGTCTGGCCTTGGCGGAAATCGGCGGGTTTCAGGTCGAGGCCGATCAGCTGAGCGAGAAACCGTTCGCCTGGGCCGCTCGACGCCCGCCGCCGCCGGGTCGCCTCTTCGATGCGCGGCAGAGCGGTAAGGCGGTCGGCGGCGGCGGTGCGGACCACGACGTCGCTGTAAGACTCGATGAAGGCGACCAACGCCTGCAGCCGGGATAGCGTGGCCTTCTGCCCAGCCGTTGGCTCGATGGCGAACGCCTCGGGCCGCGATAAGGCCTCCTGCAGGGACGAGGGATCCGACAGCGCCGTCGGGTCGAGTCCCATCCCGCCCAATTGGTCGAGCAGCGTGCTGGGGTCGAACTCGGCCTCGGACGCGAAGCTGCCGATCGCTTCCGCGACATGGCCCCGCAGCCAAGGGACTCCCGCGAACATCCGGCGGTGCACCGCCTCGCGCAGCGCCACCCAGAAGCGAAACTCCATCTGGTCGAACCCGTAATCCTCGGCGAAGCGCCTCGCCGCGTCACCGACCGTCCCGATCGCCCGCGGCTCGATCGTGGGAAGGCCAAGATCGTAGGTTCCGAGCAGCTGACCAGCGAGATGACCCGCCACCGTGCCGATCTGGATGCCGTACATCATCGCGCCCATGGATCGCATCGCGTCCCCGAGCGGGCCCGCCATCGGCCCCTGCATCCCCCCCAGCTCCGCGGGAAGACCTTTGGCCAACGCGGTGTGCATCCCGTTGGCGACCGGCTCGACATAGACCCCGAGCCCGGACGACGACGCGGCGAGCCGCACCCATTCGGCTCGTGTATAGGCCCGCACGCTCCCCTCGACGGCGGGCAGCGCGGTCACGGGGTCCAGCCACAGCTCCGCGACGTGAACGGCTTGTTGGAGCTCAGCGGTGGCGCGATCGCCCTCCGGGCTGTCTGCCGTTCCCGAGCTGAGTGCCGCCGCGGTCTGTGACGCGAGATCCCAGTTCACGGGTCCCCCACGCCAGGACATCAGTTTCGCAAGCTCCCGGAACAGGGGGACGTTCTCGAAGAGCCTCGGGTCGAAACCACCGAAGGGAGATCCGGAGTCGGACATGGAGCCATGGTAGTGGTCCGACCCGTCGTCGGAGGCGCTAGCCCTGGCCGGGCAAGGCTCGATACAGTTCCCCCGAATCGAAAGGCTGGGATGACGACCATCGCGGTGGTTGGGGCTGGCACCCTCGTCGGCAGGGCGGTGCTCTCGCGTCTCCAGAGAGAGCCATCTGTCCAGGAGATCGTCGCAGTCGATCTTGGCGAGATTGACATGCCGGTCGGCACGCTGCGCTTGGGGAGCCATGAGCGGCTCCTTCCCCAAGCGATCGAGGATGCGGAGGTCGTGGTTCACTGCGGGCTGGAGGCGACTGAGCCCGAATGGGAGGGCGGCGGCACCACCCTCGCTCGAACCGTCGAGGGGACGCGGACCGTTCTCGAGGCTGCCGCGAAGATCGGGGTACGCAAGCTCGCGGTCGTTTCCAGCGCCATGGTGTACGGGGCACATCCGGACAACCCTCTCCCGCTCGACGAACAAGCGGCGCTCCGTGCCGACCCCGACCTTCCCTACGCCTATCGGTTCATGTTGGCTGAACGGCTCGTCGAGGAGTGGGCAGGCGAAAACCCCGGGGTTACGGTCACCGTGCTACGCCCCGCCCTGACTTGGGCCGCGGGAGCGGACATCGGGATGTCACGGCACCTCGCGTCACCGCGCGTGCCGCTGGTGGGTGACCAGTCCGCCCCACTCCAGCTCGTCCATGCGGACGACGTGGCAGAGGCCGTACGTCTCGCTGTGACCCGCGACCTTCCCGGGTACTACAACGTGGCCGCGGGCGGATGGCTCCCCGTCTCGGAGATGTTGGCGCTGCTTGGCCGGCGATCCGTGACGGTACCCGAAGCCACCGCCTACGGCGCGGTTCGATGGCTGTGGAAGCATCGCTTGTGGCACCTGCCGCCGACGGCACTGCCCTATCTGATGTATCCATGGGTGGTGACGTCCGAGCGACTCGCGGATCTGGGATGGTCCCCGGAATGGTCGAACCGGGAGCTTTTGCGCATGTTTGCTCGGGAGCATCGTGATCATCTCCATTTCGGCCGCTTTCGCCTACGCCGTCGGAACCTCTATGCTCCCGCAGTGGCCTTCGGTGCCCTGTTACTCGGGCTGCTGGCAAGCCAGCTCACGGCCCGCGTCAGGTACCGCGCCGCATCGAGAGCGGGGGAGGGAGCACGGCGATGAGCAGAGACGCGGTCCGCCCGACCAACACCTCGGCGATCGCCGTGATGTCGCTGACCCTCGGCCTGCTCGCCCTGCTCCTCTGTTGGGTCCCCGTCGTGGGCATGGGCGCCTTCCCCCTCGGGTGCTTCGCGGTCATCCTCGCGCTCGCGGGACTACGGAACATCAGGCGCGCGAATCTCGCGGGGCGCGGCCTCGCGTTGGCCGGGCTTACCACCGGCGGTATCGGGCTTCTCATCGCCACTGTCCTGCTCATCACTTTTGTTCAGGGTTTCCGTGGGCCGGCATGGGACGGCGACTGGCGAGAGCTACGGTCGTTCTTCGAGGCCGGCACGCCCTAGCGACCCAGCGCCCCCGTTCGGGCTTCAGGCCAGACGGTCGGTGGGCGGTGCACCAACTCGGAAGGCGCCGCCGTCGATGCTGAGGACGCCGTCGAGCACGATGTTCGCCAGGTGTGGACCGCGGGCGGTCATGGTGATCCAGGCGACGTGGTCGAAGTTGCCGTCCTCGCCGTCGAGCACCCAACACCCTCCGGTCGGCCCGAGGCGGACGTGGTCCCGGCCGCTCAGGACGGTGCGCTGGTAGTTGTGCACATGGCCGGCGAACGCGGTGTACGGCCGGTCGCCGAGCGCGCGGCGGATACGGTCGAGGCCTGGGTGGCCCTTGCCTTGCCAGGCGGGCATGTGCATGCACAACACCGTCCAGCGGACGTCGGCGTGCTCCGCGATCACTCCCTCGGCCCACGCGACCTGCTCGTCGCTGATACGGGCGGGCATCGTGCCGTTCCAGTCGAAGTCTGGGTCTTCGTTGGCTGGTTCGGGGGGCGGATCCTGCGTGTCGAGCATGCAAAACAGCACGTCGTGGAAGCGGAACGCGTAATGCAGCGCCCCGTGGCGGCGTAGCCACTCGGCACGCATGACCTCGTTGCTGACGTCATGGTTGCCGGGCAGGCGGAAGAGGGGCACCTCCAACCGGCCGACGATCGCGTCCACCTCGGCCCACTGCGTGGCGAGGTCGGCGGGGTCGCTCGTGTAGCCCTGAATCTGGTCGCCGATCTGGATGACAAAGTCCGGGCGGAGCAGGTTGATCACGTCGATTCCCCGCTCGAATACCCCCGGTCTTGCGGTGCCGGTGCGGTCCGACAGCAGCACGAAACTGAACTCGTCCGGCCGGCGCGGCATCCGGTCGAGCCCGCACCAAGGCGTCCCGCCGCTACCCAAACCCTGCTGTGTCGACTCAAGTCCGGAATCCGGACCCCAGCCGACACACCTTAGTTCGGGCGGTCGGCCGGGACGATGTTGGTGCGGGCCCACTGGTCGTACTCGGGGTCGAAGTAGCGGACGCGGATCTTCTTGTACTCCTTGGTCGAGTAAAGGATGCGGTAGTCGTCGAGGCCGCTGCGGTCGCGGATCGAGGTGACGGCTTCCTCGACGCGCTCTTTCGACGTGCCGTGGATCATGCCGAACAGCGCGTATGGCCAATCGGGGTAGGTTGGCCGGCGGTAGCAATGGCTCACGGCGGCGTAGCCGGCGAGCAGGTACCCGTATTCGTCGGTCCGGTCGTCGGGGGCCCGCCAGACGCTCATGCCATTGGCGCCGAACCCTGCCCGGCGGTGGTGGAGGACAGCCGCGTAGCGGCGCATGAGGCCCTCGTCGATGAAGGCTTGCGCGGCGTCGCGGACGGCCTGTTCGCTGGTACCGATCCGCTTGGCCATCGAGGCGAAGGGTGTCGGCTCGATGGCGAGATCCTCCTGCAGCTCCAACACGAAGGCGACCTCGTCCGGGGTGAGATCCTCCGCGGTCCGAGCCGTTTCCTTGTAGGCGGGCAGCGTGGACTGGGCGTCCATCGACCGCTGGTCGGACACGTCGAGGTCGACGCCGATCTTGTAGAGCTTGAGGGTCGGCAGGATGCGGGTGGACTCGCCGCCGCAAAGACGGTGGAGCGCGTTGACGTGGGTCTGCAGGTCCTGACCCGGCGGCACGGCGATCGTCCACCAGATATTGAACTCGTGGTCACGGCGGTAGTTGTGGCTGACGCCGGGGTGCGAGCTGATGACGCCGGCCGCCTCGTCGACGCGTTCCTCGGCGACAGAGGTGGCGACGAGCGAGGACTTGTACCCGAGCTTGCGGGTGTCGAAGATCGCCGACACCTGCCGGATGATCCGGTCGTCCTTCAGCCGCCCGTACCGATCCATGACGGCTTGCTCCGACTCACCGAGGCGCTCGCCCAGCGCGGCGAACGGCCGCGCGACCAAGGGAAACTCCGTCTGGATGATGTTGAGCAGCTTCTGGTCGGTGTCGTCGAGGACGATCCGGCCGACGGTCTTAGCGGGCATGAAGGCTCCAACCGGCGGATACTGTGGACGTTCGACTCCACATCCTAAAGGTGGTCAGATGCCAGCGCGGCTCCATACTCGGTTAACGGGCGCGCCGCTGTCAGTACCAGACGCCCATGCGTTCGTGTCCGACGCTGCGGCGGGTGCTACGGTCGTCTTCACCGGCTCGGTCCGCGACAACGCCGAGGGACGGGCAGTGTCCGGTCTGGACTACGAGGCGTACGAGGAGCAGGCATCCGCCCAGCTCACGGCACTCGCCGAGACGGTCGGCCAGAAGTGGCCGGACGTCCTCGCCATCTGGATGGAGCACCGGGTCGGCAGCCTGGGGATCGGCGAGCCGTCGGTCGTCGTCGCGGTCTCCGCGCCACACCGCGTCGAGGCGTTCGACGCCGCCCGCTTCGGCATCGACGAGCTGAAGGCGACGGTGGCGATCTGGAAGAAGGAGCACTGGTCCGACGGCGCCACCCACTGGCCGGGCACCGACTAGCCGGCTGGGCTGCTGTGCGTGACATTGCCATCGACATGGGCACGGCCAGCACCCTGGTGTGGGTGAAGGGGCGTGGGATTGTCCTTGATGAGCCCACGGTCGTCGCGGTGCACCAGCGTGGCGGCGAGGTACGGGCGATGGGGCACGAGGCCCACGAGCTGATCGCGCATGGGTCTGGGAGCTTTGTCGCGCACCGGCCCCTAGTCGGCGGGGCGGTGACGGACTTCGGCGCCACGGCGAGCCTGCTGAGAATGGTGCTCCGCCGGCTTCGAGTCAGGCGGCCGTCCCGGTTGCGGCTCGTGGTGTGTATCCCAAGCGGTTTGACTGACGTCGAGCGTCGGGCGCTTGAGCAGGCGGCTGCCCAGGCGGGCATCGGGGCGACGTACCCGATCTCCGGTCCGCTCGCCGCCGCGATGGGCGCGGGACTCGCCATCGATCAGCCGATCGGCACGATGGTGGTCGACGCCGGCGGCGGGAGTTGCAAGGTGGCCATGATCTCGTTAGGCGAGATCGTGAAGTGCGCGCTGATCCGCACGGGCGGCTTCGACATCGACGACGCGATCGCTCGCTACGTCCGGTCGAGATTCGACCTGGTGATCGGAGCCCGCGTGGCCGAGCAGGTGAAGGTCGAGATCGGCTCGGCGTCTCCGCAGATGCAGATGCCTGAGCCGCGCGTCGAGGTAAGTGGCCGTGAGCTGGCGGGCGGCCGGCCACGCACCGTGACGTTGGCCGGCGACGAGGTCCGCGCGGTCATCGACCCGTGCGTGTCGGCCGTCTTGGGCGCCGTGCTCGACGTCCTGGGCAACTGCCCGCCAGCGCTCGCGCAGGACGTCGTGGATACCGGCCTTTGGCTCTGCGGTGGGGGGTCAAAGCTGCGCGGCCTCGCCACCCGCCTCGCCGCCGAGACCGGCCTACCGGTGCATACGGCGGATCGCCCGGGTGAGGCCGTCATCCGTGGAGCCGGCATGGCCGTGGAAGATCCCGACAACTGGAAGCACCTGTTCGCCTGAGTTGGTGCTTGGCGTTTCGGGGTCGCGCTTCGTCGGCTTCCGCTTCGAAGATCACTTTTAGGT
>JBOGED010000540.1:0-3025 GCA_050743625.1 Egibacteraceae bacterium
GCTCACCGCCACGCGCCTCGATTTGCGACAGCCTCAATACCGCCGATATCCCGCACACAACACGCCGGCTGCTGACCGCGACGGTCAGACCGAACCAGGACAAACCACAACGTTATTCCTGCCCAGACCCTAAGCGCCTCGACCGCGGCCGGCGGCACGGTGTCGGCGGCATCGATCTCCCCGGCACCCAACGCGCTGACCATCGTGTCCTCATGAGAGAAGTACCGTGCCCCGAACCCGTGATCGTAATCTCGGGACCGAAGTCGTTCGGGTTGCGCTCGAAGGGAATGTGCGATCCCGGGGCGCTACCCGCGTCGTTGAACCCCTTGGGATCAGCCTGCTATTATGACTGACTGGTCAGTCACTACGGAGCCGGGCGCATGAGTCCGAGGAGGGTCGACCGGGCGGCGCGGCGGGAGGAGATCCTTCGTGCCGCCGTGCGGGTGTTCGCGCGCAAGGGGTTCGTGGCGACCCGCATCGAGCGCGACGGAGGCTGGTCGGCAAGGGCAGCGTCTATGGTGGGCATGCCGCTGGACATGGCGACCGTCTACCAGGACTACCGGACCGTGATCGCCGCACTGCTGGCGCCACCATCTAGGCTTCGTCGCGCTCCACATCCAGCCATACGCGCTGGCCCTGGTGGTTCCGGGCTTCTGCTGGACCGCAGCCGCGGCCATCTACGGGTTGGCGGTCGCGGGGGCGGTCGTGGTGCTGTTCGCCCCATACGACCTTCGGCGGTCGGTCGCGTTCGCCGTCACCGACCTCGTGTCAACTGTGCTGCTGACCGGCCTCGCCGTCCCCATCATGCTGATCAAGCTGCTGCTGAGGCACTTGCTCCCAGAGGAGGAGTCGTCATGACGTTCTCCCACCCACCGCGCACCAGGGCGCAGCGCGCCCTGTACCGGGCTCCGATCTGGCTCTACCGGCTCGGCCTCGGCGGGCTGCTCGGCGGCCGGTTCCTGCTGCTGACCCACATCGGTCGGAAGAGCGGGCGGCCTCGCCAGGTGGTCCTGGAGGTCGTCGGACGCCATGAGGAATCCGGTGGCTATCTGATCGCGTCCGGTTACGGCGCGCGCTCCCAGTGGTTCCGCAACATCCTCAACGACCCGCACGTGCGCTTCCAGGTCGGTTGGCGCCACTACACGGGGCTGGCACGCCCATTACCCGCCGAGGAATCCGGCCACCGGCTCCGCGACTACGCCCGCCGCCACCCCCGCACCGCGGCGGCGCTGATGCGCGCGCTCGGGCAGGATATCGACGGATCCGACGCGGCCTACGAGCGGGTGGGCGCTGACCGTGACCACGGCGTGCCGCTCGTCGCGCTGACGCCGCGATGAGCTACGGTCAGCCCTATACTGCGGCGATCCCGAGGAGGCGACATGGCGAAGGTTCACGAGCATGACAAGGTTCACGAGCATGACCAAGAGGAGCTTGTCGAGGAGGTTCCGGAGGATGACCTAGAGGAGCTCCTCGTCGAGGAGATCTCGATCGACGGGATGTGCGGGGTCTATTGAGCGCACCCCTCGTGGCGGCCAACGTGAGAGGAGAAGGTTGATCGACGCACCTCCACGCTACCGCCTGAACCCTCTCGTTGAGCTGCGGCTCGAGCCGTTTGGCGCGCTCGCCTACCACTTCGGCAACCGCCGTCTCAGCTTCCTTAAGACGCCTCAGCTCGTCGCTGTCGTCCGCGCGTTGGAAGCGTATGCGACCGTCACTGGCGCGCTTGACGCTGCCGGTGTGCCTGAGGCCGAACATCCCGCGTACCTACGGGCGCTTCGCGCGCTCGCCGACTCGGAGGTCCTTGAGTGCTGTGATGCGCCTCGTTGACCACTTCAAGCGCGGCCTGGACGCCCCGATCTGTCTGACTTGGGAGCTTACGTACGCCTGCAACCTTCAGTGCGTCCACTGCCTGTCCTCGTCAGGCCGCCGCGATCCGCGGGAGCTGACCAGCGAGGAATGTAGGCGGGTCATCGACGAGCTCGAGCGGATGCGGGTGTTCTATGTCAACGTCGGCGGCGGCGAACCGACGGTGCGGTCAGACTTCTGGGAGCTGGTCGACTACGCCGTCGCCCACCGGGTAGGCGTGAAGTTTTCGACGAACGGCGTACGGCTGGACCGGACCGCGGCCGAGCGGCTGGCCCGTACCGACTACGTCGATGTCCAGATAAGCATCGACGGGGCGACCGCGGGCGTGAACGACGCAGTCCGTGGGGCAGGCTCCTACGCGATAGCCCGCAATGCGATGGAGCACTTGGCCGCAACCGGCTTCGGCCCGTTCAAGATCTCCATCGTGGCGACCCGCCACAACGTACCCCAGCTCGACGAGTTCAAGGCCATCGCCGACTCCTACGGAGCGCAACTGCGGGTTACCCGGCTGCGGCCCTCCGGCCGCGGCGCCGACACGTGGGATGAGCTGCACCCCACACACGAGCAGCAGCGGGTGCTGTATGACTGGCTACGCGCTCACCCGGACGTGCTCACCGGGGACTCGTTCTTCCACCTCTCGGCGTTCGGCGAGGCCCTGCCCGGGCTCAACCTCTGTGGTGCCGGTCGTGTCGTCTGCCTCATCGATCCCGTGGGCGACGTGTACGCGTGCCCGTTCGTCCTGCACGACCGGTTCAAGGCGGGCAACGTGCGCGAGCCGGGCGGATTCCAGAGCGTGTGGCGGGAGTCCGCGCTGTTCCGCGAGCTGCGCGAGCCACAGAGCGGGGGCGCATGCGCGTCATGCTCGATGTTCGACAGCTGCCAGGGCGGCTGCATGGCGGCCAAGTTCTTCACGGGACTGCCGCTGGACGGGCCGGACCCGGAGTGTGTCCTCGGGCGCGGGGAGCGGGCACTGGCCACCTTGTGCCTACCTGACCGACCACGGGTGGGCCCTGGACACTCGCACGGCCCAGTCTTCGTTGCGCTGCGGAGCCGTGCGGATGCGCGAACGGCGCATCACTAGCGGGGCTTCGCCCCGGCCCGGCGAGCGTGTGAGGCATGACAGCGTTCCCCGAACAGGGATTTCGGGGCAGATACGCCC
>JBOGED010000541.1:0-1828 GCA_050743625.1 Egibacteraceae bacterium
GGAGAGGACCGCGCGGAGGCCTTCCTCCACGGTGCGGTGGCGGAAGCGGTAACCGGCCGCCTCGGCGCGGGCGGGGATGACGCGCAGGCTGGAGAACGCGATCTCTTGGGCGCCCTCAGGACCAAGAAGCACGGCGGGGCCGAGCTTCGGCACGGGTACAAGCGCGCGGCGGCCGAGCACCCGCGCGAGGACCCTCGTGAACTCGGCGTTGCGGACTGGCTCGGGAGCGGTGCCGTTGAGGACGCCCTCTAGGTCTGGCGTGAGCACCGCGTGGACGAAGATCCCGGCGATGTCGTCGAGCGTGATCCAGCTCACCCACTGCTTCCCCGACCCCAACCGCCCCCCCAATCCCATCTTGAACAGCGGCAGCTGCAACGCGAGCGCCCCGCCCTTCGGCGACTGCACGACCCCGTTACGGACGTGGACCACCCTTATCCCCGCCTTCCGTGCCGGGTCGGCGGCGGCCTCCCAGTCACGTACCACGTCCGGGAGAAATCCCGACCCGGGCCCGGAGTCCTCGGTCAGCAGCTCGTCCCCGCGGTCGGAGCCGTAGTAATGGACGCCGGACGCGCAGATCAGCGCGCGCGGCCCGTCCTCCAGCCCGGCGAGGGCGGTGGCGAGCGTGCGGGTGCCGTCCACGCGGCTGTCACGGATGCGCCGCTTGCGGTCTTCGGTCCAGCGCCCGCCGCCCACGGGCTCACCGGCGAGATGGACGACGGCGTCGACGCCGGTGAGATCATCCACGGTGCCCGCGTCCGGGTCCCATCGCGCCTCGTCCGCCGCGGACGGCGCGCGCCGCACGAGGCGGACGGCCTGATGCCCTCCCGACCGGAGCACGGCGACGATCTCGGATCCGATCAACCCTGACGCTCCCGTGACGGCGACGCGCATCATTCAGCTCCTCTTTGACTCGGCTGGCGGGGGATGGAGTGCTCCCAGTCGGCGAGGATGGCCCGCAGCGCCGCGACGAACGCGAGGGGGCGGTCGAGCAGCAGGTGGTGATGGGCCTGGGGAATCTCGACGAAGGGAGCGTTCCGGCCGAGAAGCTCGCTCATGTACTCGCTGACCTCGGGGGTCACGAGATCGCTGAACTCCCCGCGGAAGATGGCAACCCGGCAGCGGATGTCGGCGAGGTACTCGTGGATCACGCGCGACGAGAGCTGATCGAAGACCCGCGGGTCGAACTTCCAGGTCCACCCGCCCGGCACGGGCTTCAGCGAGTGGAGGGCGACGTGGTCGACGACGAAGTCGTGGATGACCGGTTGACGCGGCACCAGGTGGAAGTGCGTCAGCGCCGCCTCGAGGTCGGGATACGTCTTTGGGTTCTTGAAGGCGCGCCCGCGGGCGGCTTCCTCGCGCTCGGGATCTGGGCGCCGCACCGGCGCGTCGACGATGACCGCGCCGGCCAGCCGGTCGCCGTGCACCGACGCGGCGACAATCGAGACGAATCCTCCCATGCTGTGCCCGACCAGGATGGGAGACTCGCTCATATGGGCGTCCTCTGCGACCGCCATCACCTCCGCCGCCCACTGTTCCACGGAGTAGGCGTGCCGCCGTCCGCTGTCGCCGTGGCCGCTGAGATCCAGCGCGGCGACGCGGTGGTCGCTCGCGAGGAACGGTGCGAGGAAGCTCCACCAGTGCGCGTGCGCGGCGCCGCCGTGCACGAGGACGAGCCCGGCACTCTTGGGCTCTCCCCACGTAAGGTACGAGATCTCACAATCCTCGACCTCGACGGCGCGCCGCTCGTACGGCGCGTCGAGGGCTTCGCGGAACCAGGCGGGTGGAGAAGTCATGGTCCACAGTGTGGCGGATCCCGGCGGTATTACGC
>JBOGED010000542.1:0-5845 GCA_050743625.1 Egibacteraceae bacterium
GTCCGCAACCGGTCGGCGAGACCGGCGGGCAGGTCGTGCAATGCCGCCAGCAGCACCCGCCCGCGCACGCCGGCGAGGACGTCGTCGAAGCCGCGCCGCTCGGGCAGCGCGCTCCCGCTCAGCGCGCACATCAAGGCGAGGGCGTCACCACCGGTGGCGTCCTGTTCGGACAGGCCGAAGACCGCGGCCTCGCGCCGCGACTCCTCCGGGCCGTCCGCGCTGTGGATCAGGCCGAGGATGCTGTTGACGGCGCGGAAGTCGCTGCGGATCGTGCCCGGCTCGGCCAGGTGCGGGTGCTGGTGACCCTTCCGCCGGGCCAGGGCCGCATGCCCTCCCTCGCGATCGAACCGGCACAGCAGCGCCAGGCAGGGACCGGACGAGAACAGGTCGTCGACCAGCCGGTACCGCCATGTCTGCCACTGCCCCGCGATGACGTCGGCGTACAGGTCGTCGATCATCTCCGGGTCCGCCTGTACCACGCGGCCCGCGACCGGCGCGAACCCCTCTCGCGCCAGCCGCTCGACCACGGCGGTCTGCAGGCCCCGGCGCAGCGTGTCCGGGCTGAGCAGGACGAACGCGTGTCGCGACCAGAACGTCACCCGGTCTCCTTCCTCTGGTGCCTCTGGTGGTGGAATGGGCAGGCGTCGGTGGCCAGCACACGCTGGTCGTCTGGCAGCGCGTATTGGCGCCACTTGTGCGTCGAGGAGTGCTGCGGGTCGCCCAGGTGCGGGTGCGGGCCGATCGCGTCGTAGGCCATCAGGCTGGCGCGCACCCGCTGCTTGGCCGCGCGGCCGGCCGGGGTCGACCCGCTCAACCCCTCGAACACCCGGCGAGTCTGGAAGACCACCACCAGGCAGGGCCCCACATTGCGGCTGCGGCGGGCCGAGTAGGCCGGGCTGCAGGCGAAGGTGAACCACGGCTCGCCTCCGAAGCACCACTGCCATCCCGGGTGGCGGGGATCGCGCGGGACATCCTGGGGCCATCCCGCCGGGTCGTGGGCGCTGAGTCGCTCGAGCAACGCCCAGAATCGTTCGTGGTCCTGGTCGAGCGTGGTGGGCCGCGGCGGGCCGACGAACACGACGAGCGACTGCCGCCTCGGGCCGCGCCAGGCCCGCTCCCGGAACGCCAGCAGGGCAGCCACCAGGCTGTCCGGGCGCTCCCGGTCATCCACCGCCGCGAACGAGTTGTGCCCGTTCCGCTGGCCGCGCACGCCGAAGTCGCACGGGTAGGCGGAGTCGAGGAGGCGATCGGCGAAGGCCTCGTACGCCGGGCCCACCCAGTCCCGCGGCGGATCATGCAGGTCGTCGAAGTCCCACCGTGCACCCACTCCGCTCACCTCCCCTGCGCCAGGAAGACGCCGGTCCGGCCGCCCGCGAACAGCGGTGCGCGGCGGAAGTCGCCCCACGTGTCGAGCAGCCGCCACCCGGTGTCTCGCAGGTCGTCGGCCACGTCGTCCGGCCACAGGAACCGGAACGGCATCGCCGGGCTGTGCACACGCTGGAGCACCTCGCCGCGCTCGCCGAGCCGCTCTAGCCGCAGGTGCAGGTGCACCAAGCCGTCCATGGGGTCCACGACCTCGGTCGCGTCCTCCCAGCGCCACGTCGGGGACGCGAACCGCTGCACCACCACCATGTCCCGCGCGCGCAACTTCGCCGGGTCGGGAAGCGCAACGTCGAAGGCAAGCAGGCCACCGGGCCTGGTCTGCTCGCGGACGTTGCGCAGCGCGGCGCGGAGGTGCTCGCGGTCGGCGATGTGGTTGAAGGTGTTGAGCGCCGCGTAGGACAGCGCGGCGGGCTCGGCGAGCCGGTACTCCGCCAGGTCGGCCTCGATCAGGCGCACCCGATCGCCAGTCCGCCTGCGGCACTGCTCGAGCGCGCGTCCGGCGCCGTCCACGCCGATGTCGGGAAGCGCATGCCGCGCGACCCGGCCGTCGCCGACTCCCAACTCGGCGACGACGCCGTCGGCGCGGCGGGCGAGCTCGGCGTAGAAGGCCACGTCGGGCATCTCCAGCTGTTCGTTCACCTCGAACAGCGCCTCGGCCAGGACGTCGAACGCCAGTAGCTCTGGGAAACCCAAGACCCCTCCCCGCGAGTCAGACCTTTCGAGGGATCTTCGCAAGGCACGCTTACAGAACGCCTGTCAAAAACCTGCTCTGGTCTTGCTCCTGAACGCGTGGATGGCACGACCCGCGCCGGGATCGGATAGATATAGACCGGCCGCGTTCGACAAGGAGCTGGGAAGTGCCGGATTGCCTGCTGTGCCGCGGGGTCGAGGGCGACGGAGATCTCCTCCGCGTCCAGGTGTGGTCCGACGAGCTTTGGCGCCTGACCACCACGCTGGTCGGCGAGGTCGCGGGGTTCTCCTACCTGGAGCCCAAGCGGCATGTCCGCTACATCCACGAGCTGGACGGTAAGGAGGCCGCGACCTTCGGGCCCGTGCTCGCGGACTGCTCGCGAGCGATCAAAGAGGTGACGAAGGCCGGGCTGGTCTACGTCTACGTCTTCGGCGGGTCGTTCGACCACCTGCACCTGCACCTGGCGCCGCACGTTGACGGCGGGCCGTTCAACGACTGCATGCTCCGGGGAGAGGTCGTCGAGGAGCAGCTGGCCAACGGCGCGATCGTCCAGACGAGCAAGGACTTCCCGCTGCTGCCGGAGATCCAGATGCTCCAGATGGCCGACCAGATCCGCGCGTTCCGGAGCCGCTGATGGATCCCGTGATCCTCGAGCGGCTCCCCGCGGGCGTGCTGGCCGAGCTGGAAAGGCGGGACATCGCCCCGTCCGACGTCGCCCGCGCCCTCGACGTCGGGCCGGAGGAAGCGCTGCTGCTGACCGGCTCCTACGCCACCGGCGAGTTCAACCCGACGTCGGACCTGGACCTGCTGGTGCTGACCGGCGGCCGGGCGCACGGCAGGCCGGAGGGCGCCACTAACCATCCGTCGACCTTCGGCGACAGCTTCGACGTCCAGGTGCGCGACCTGGTCGTGAACCTCGAGTACGTCGAGGCGCGGCGGGTCCACGACCTCTGCGCGCTGGTTGGCTCGGTGGGCGGCAGCGCGCAGCCGGATCTCCCCAACCTGCAACCCCTGGAGATCCGGCTGATCCAGCGCCTGGCGATCGGTGTCCCGCTCGCGGGCGCGGACCTGGTCGAGCATTTACGGCCAGCGCTCGGCGTCGACGTGGTGCGCGCCGCGGCGGCCGCGCTCAACTTCGTGATGGCGTTGAGCCTGCTGGAGGACACGCTCGTGCTCGAACCGCCCGCGCAACAGCTGATGTGCCGAGGCGCGGCGGAGTCCCTGCTGCTGTCCGGGATCAACGCGTTCGGTCCGATCACCTACGACATCAAGCACCTCTGCTCCCGCGCCGCCCGGCTGGCCGAGGTCCCCGGCGCGCCAAGGGTGCTCGTCGAGCGCGAGCGAGTGCTGTTCGCCGACCGCGAGCCGATTGGGGCCGGCAGGAGCTTTCTGCTCGACCTCGCGGTGGATCTGCATCGGGTGTTCGGCTCCGGCGACTGCCCGGACCGGGTCGCGCCGATGCTTGAGCCGTTCCGCGCGCAGTGGGCCTGGACGGACCGCGGCTTCGGGTAACACGCCGGCCTTAGTTCCGGAAATCCGTTGATATTCGGACGACCCTGCATCCCCGCTCGCGGCGTTGCGCCCCACTTACATATGACCTCCGGATGTGCGCGTTCGGCGCGCCTTGCGAGCAGGGCGCAGTGCCGCCCTCGATACCGAACGATATTTCCGTCAGGGACCACTTATGCGCTGTGGCGGAGGACCTCAAGGTAGATCTCCTTGAGCTCCGGGCAGGTGTCGATACCCAGGTCGTCGGCGAGTCGCGCGCGCGTCTCGTGGTAGACCGCAAGCGCGTCGGCCTGGCGCCCAGTGCGGTAGAGCACCCGCATCAGCTGGCCCGCCAGGCGCTCGCGTGTCGGGTACCGGTTCCACGCCTGTTGCAGCTCGATGTCGGCACTGACGTGCCAGCCCAGGTCGACCATCGCCTGCGCCCGGTTCTCAATGACGTCCAGCCGTAGCATCTCCAGCCGGTTGGCCTCCCGCTGCGCGTACGGGTACTCCTGCAGGTCGGCGTAGGGCTGGCCGGTCCACAGCGACAGGGCATGGTCGAGCGCGTCCATCGCTGCCGCGTCCGCCCCCTGCTTGAGCAGCTGACGTCCGGCGGCCTCGGCCTCGTCGAACCGCCACGCGTCCACCGACCCGGCGGGTACCTGTAACGAGTACGCGGCGCCATGGCGTTGCAGCACGTGCCTGCCGCCGAGCACACCGCGGAGCCGCGAGACATGGCTCTGCAGCGAGGACCTCACGCTGTGGGGTGGCGCGCCCAGCCAGACCTCCTCAACGAGGACCTCGATCGGGACCGGCTGGCCGACGTTGGCGGCCAACAGCCCAAGAGCGGCCCGTTGTTTCCTCGATCCCAGCTCCACGGCCCTGCCGGCGTCAAGCGCCTCGATGGCGCCGAAGACCCGGAACTCGAGGGGGAACCTCTCCCCATTCGACGCTGGGTAACCGCACTCAGGCGCCTGGCGAACACCTTGATGCGTTCCTGCCCCTCGATCCCATCCACTGGCGTTTTCATTCATTTAAATGCCTTAGAGAACGACCCGTCGAGTGGCAGGCGCTGGCGGCGATAGCGAATCTGCCTACGCTGCGTTGAAGGCGCGTTGAACGCGCGTGGAAGGCGAGGTGTCGACCGCATGACCCGGCACATGGGGGCGTAGGGTGTTCCGCGTCCGCACGTGTTCCTGAACAGGGATTTCGGGGCACATACGCCCGGACGCGTCGACAGCGTCCAGGCCCAGATCCGCAGCTCCTGCTGCGGGCCCCCAAATCCCTGTTCGGGGAAGGCTGGCGGACCTCGGCGCCGCATTTGTCCAGCCAACCCTCTGTGCGGAAGACGGGCTAGCGCCTGACAGGGCAGCGCAGACCGGGCGGGTGTCGACTGGCTCGTCCATATGACGACCGAGTCGACATCCCGGTGCTGGCGCGACTTCTAGGCCGGATCCGTGAGCGCTCGGCCCAGCTGTTAACGATTTCTTCGCGATGCGCGGGCGAATCCTCACGCGTTCGCTACGTCTGCGGTGCAGCTGCGCGGGCAGCCTTTCCCTCGACGCGGGCGGTACTGCGCCGGAGGAGGACTCATGAGTGACGATGATCGGCTGTTGGGCGCGGCCATGAGCGGCCTCGCCGCCCTGGTCGTTGGTCTGGTGATCGGGGTGGCGTTCCGACCGGTGAGGACCACGATCGGTCTCGAGAACGTCATCGTGCTGTACGTGGCGGTGGTGGCGATCGCGGCCGCCAGTGCCGGTCAACTGGCGGGAGTCTCCGCCGCGACCGTGTCGGCGCTGGCATACAACTACTTCTTCACGACGCCGTACGAGACATTGAAGATCGACTCGTTCGAGCAGGTTGTCACTGTCCTGCTGCTGTTTGGCGCCGGTGTGGTGACGAGCGTGGCAATCGGTGTGCACGATCGAGTCGGCCGGCGCCACCGAGATCGCGCGATCACCCGCCAGATGCGGGCGCTGAACGCCGTGGCCGCGGTCTTGGAAGCCGAGGCCGTTGGCCGCGACGTCGCCGGGACGGCGGTGCGCGAGGTCAAGGAACTCCTGCACGCGAGGTGGGTGGCGCTGTTGGCTCGTGACTCCGCCGTTCCACTTGCCCACGCGGGCGAGGCGCCGCCGGGGCTGACCCCGGACCAGCTGCCTCCGCTCGACCGCACGAGCGGCGCGGGGATCGGCGCCGGGTTCCACGTGCCGGTGCGGCATCTTGGGGTACCGGACGGCGCGCTGGCGGTCCTACCGCTCCAAGATCGCGCGCCGACGCCATGGG
>JBOGED010000543.1:0-14399 GCA_050743625.1 Egibacteraceae bacterium
ATCACAGCCCGCGGGCACGCCGACCCAAGGGTCGGGGTAGCCCCACCACGGTCCGCCGGTCACCGGGATGTCGAGGGCGCGCGCGGCTTCGTAACGTCGCGGTATGGAGCAGCTCGCGGACGCCGTATTCTCGCTCTCCGGCCTTGCCGCGTACGTGGTGATCGGGCTGGTCGCGTTCGGGGAGGCCGCCGCGTTCGTCGGGCTCTTCTTGCCTGGGGAGCTCGCGCTGATCGCGGGAGGCGTGCTGGCGGCGCAGGGCCGCGTCTCACTCGGCGTGATGGCCGCCGTCGGGTGTGCGGCGGCGATCGCCGGTGACGCGGCCGGCTACGAGATCGGCCGCCGGTACGGGCCTCGGCTGCTCTCCTCCCGGCTCGCCGTCCGGGGGACACGATCGCTGGCGATCGCCGAGGCGCAGCGGGCGCTTCGCCGGCACGGCCCACTCGCGGTCTTCGTCGGCCGCTGGACGACCGTGCTGCGCGCGACCGTGCCCGCGCTCGCGGGGATGGCCGGTATGCGATACCGGACGTTCGCGCTGTGGAACGCCCTGGGCGGGGTGACCTGGGGGGCGGGCTGCGTCCTGCTCGGCAACGCGGCCGGCGCCTCGTTCCATGTGGCTCACCAGGTGGTGGGCAACGCGTCCTGGGTGGCGCTTGGCCTGCTGGTGGCCGCCTTCGTCGCACATCGGGTGTGGAAACGCCTCCGGGGAGGCCGGACGGAACTACCATCCGAGCCATCGGAACAGAAGGCAACGGTGGGATGCGCTCGGGGTCCAGACTCAGCGGGCTGACGGCCTACGTCGCCGCGCGGCCGTTCGTGACGCTGTTCTGGGCGATCCCGGTGCTCGCCGGGCTGTTCGCCGGCGCCGTGGTGACCGCATCAGTCCGGCTGGTCCTCGCGCTGCTGTCGGCGCGACCGCTGCGCGGGCGGCTGCCACGGGCGATCCAGCGGCTTGCCAGGTCCCGGGCGAGAGCAGCCGGCGCGTGCGTGATCGCGCCATTCATCATGGCATGGCGGCTGGGTGCGCGGCGCGAGCGCGTCGCCGCGAGCCGTGCCGGTGGGTCCCCGGTCGGGGAGGACTACCGGGGATTGCGCTCCGGTGGCTACCGGTCCCACGCCATGGTGCTGGCCACCGATCCGGCGAGCTGGTTCGACGCCGCCTACCTGCTCATGGCTCCGCTGCTCGGCCTCATCGGCCTAGCGGTCGTGTTCGTGCTGGTCGGCGGGGTGGTGGTGATCGTGGCGGCGGTCATCGAGCCGAGCCTCGTTCCCCAGACGCTGCCGCCGTGGTGGCAGCGAGTAACCCTGGAGAACGTACCGGCGGCCGGAACGCTCGCCGTCATCGTCGTCGGGCTCGTCCTGGGGATCGGAACGGCGGTCGCGACCGGCGCCGGGCAGATCGGGCTTGCGCGGATGCTGCTCGACCCACACCGCGAGACCCGGCTACAGGCGGAGGTCGAGGAGCAGCGCTCGCTACGCCAGATCGCGGTGGAGGCCGCCGAGGCCGAGCGCCGCAGGATCGAGCGAGACTTGCACGACGGCGCCCAGCAGCGCCTGACCTCCCTCGCGCTTACCTTGGGGATGGCCCGCCACCGGCTCGCCTCGGACCCGGATGGCGCGGCCGAGCTGCTGGCTCAAGCGCACACCGACGCGAAGGAGGCGCTCGCTGAGCTCCGGAGCCTCGCGCGGGGCATCCACCCGACGCTGCTCACCGAGCGG
Source organism: Egibacteraceae bacterium (assembly GCA_050743625.1). Taxonomy (GTDB): domain Bacteria; phylum Actinomycetota; class Nitriliruptoria; order Euzebyales; family Egibacteraceae; genus JBOGED01. The sequence continues at coordinate 1,717 of JBOGED010000543.1, forward strand.
GGTTTGGAGCCCTCGCTCATGGCGCTGGCTCGCCGGGCGAGCGTCCCGGTCGAGGTCGAGGTGACACTCGCGGACCGGCCGCCCGCCCCGGTGGAGTCCGCCGCCTACTTCTTGGTCGCCGAGGCGTTGACCAACGTCGCCCGTCACGCGAAGGCGACCGGCGCATGGGTGACGGTGTCGCAGCGCAACGGCGCCTTGACCGTCGAGGTGCGAGACGACGGGTGTGGTGGCGCGGACTCGCGGAGGGGCACCGGCCTGGCCGGGCTCGCCGACCGCGTCGCCGCGCTGGACGGGCGGTTCGCGCTGCACAGCCCCTCCGGCGGCCCGACCGTGATCACGGCGGAGTTACCGTGCGCGTCGTGATCGCCGAGGACGCCGTCCTGCTGCGGGCAGGGTTGGTCCGGCTGCTCCAAGACGCCGGGCACCAGGTCGTCGCGCAGGTCAGCGAGGCGTTGCCCCTGATCGCCGCCGTCGACCGGCACGCACCCGAGCTGGCGATCGTGGACGTCCGCATGCCCCCGACCCACACGACCGAGGGCCTCCGGGCCGCGATCGAGCTCCGCACCCGCAACCCGGCGATCGCGGTGCTCGTGCTGTCGCAATACGTCGAGGTCGACTACGCGAGCGAGCTGCTCGCCGACAACGCCGCCGGTGTCGGCTACCTGCTGAAGGACCGGGTCGCCGATGTCGGCGACTTCCTCGACGCGGTCGACCGGGTCGCCGCGGGCGGCACCGCGATCGACCCCGAGGTCGTCGTCCAGCTTCTCGGCCGGCGCCGGCGCCGTGACCCGCTCGACGCGCTGACGCCGCGCGAGCGCGAGGTGCTCGCCTTGATGGCGCAGGGCGCCAGCAACACCCGCATCGCCGAAACCCTCGTCGTCACCAGCGGCGCGGTCGAGAAGCACATCCGCAACATCTTCTCCAAGCTCGGCCTACTGCCCGACGGCAGCGACCACCGCCGCGTCCTCGCCGTCCTCACCTACCTCCGCGGCTGACCCGCCTGTCGGTAGACTATTCGCATGCCACAACAGCTTGCCGTTCGCGTACCGGATCAGCTCGAGGGAGAGCGGCGGCACGCGATCGGCGAAGCAATCGCCGAAGGCTATCGACGAGTTCCACAGACTGACGAGGAGCTCGAAGCCGTCACCGTTGTCGCGATCCGATCCATTCACGAGGAGCCGTGGTGACCGAGTTGCCGCCCGGCTGAGGGCCTGCTCGCCGACTGCGCCGCCACGATCGACAACACGCTCGCGTTTCCGAAGGCGTTGTTGGTCCGGCGGATGGGACGCCTCGCACCCTCGCGGCTCGGTGAGCTATGCGGCGCGTGGCGGGCGGCCGTCGACTGCTGACCGGTCCCTATCCCTGGACGGCGGAGAGGTAGCGGGCGGCGGAGCGGTGGAGGGCGGCCTTGCCGTCGGAATGCACGATCCGGCCCCACCAGGCGCCGTAGATGCGCGCGAACGGGTAGGGCTCGGTCAGCTTGATGGCTCGGCGGACGGTGTCGGGACGCTCGGGGATGAGGTTGGGATAGCTGTACATGAAGCTGACGTAGCGGCGGTCCATCACGACTTGGAAGATGTCGCCCGAGAGCAGGGCGCCGCCTGGCGCGCCGGCCCAGTGCAGGACGGTGCCGCCCGCGAAGTGCACCGCGCAGTTGAGCAGGGTGATCCCGTCGCCGAGCGCGAGGGTGTCGCCCTCCCAGAACACCACGTTGTCCGAGCGAGGAGCCCACTGGCGGTCGGCGGCGTGCAGGTAGACGGGCACGTCACCGAAGGCCCGGCTCCACTCGACTACGGCTGAGTAGTAGTGCGGATGGGAGATCGCGATCGCCGCGATCCCACCCAGCTGGTGGACCCGGGCGATCGTGTCGTCGTCGATCAGCGTGACGCAGTCCCACAAGATGTTCCCGCCGGGCGCCCGCAAGAGCAATGCCCGCTGGCCGATCGCGAACGGCGGCTCGGTGCCGATGCCCCACAGCCCCGGCCCCTCCTCCTCGATCCGGTTGCGGTGGTCGCGCCGCAGCTCCTCCAACGTCGTCCAGGCCTGCCCACCCCAGCGCACGTACTGCCGCTCGTCGCTACAGATCGGGCAGTCGCCACGCGGCTCGGCGTACTGGACGCCGCACTGGACACAGATCGGAAAGCTCATCACCTCACCTTACCCAGCGCCCAGGCAAAGCCAGCCTGGCTCAGCGCGACGCGCAGGCTCCAGGGTGCGCGGGCGAAGAGCATGAGCATCGTGGCCGCGACCGCCTGGGCGGAGTCGGCACCGGACAGGTAGCCGCTCATGCGCGCCATGGGCAGGTCGAAGAACGCGCCGAAGAACATGCGGAGCTGGGCGCCGTCGAGCCGCAGCAGCGCCTCGAGGCCAAACTCGTGGAGCGCCCGCTGCCGCACAAGGTCGTCAGGCCACACGGCCGCCCACCCGGCGGCGGCCACGGACGCCGGGGTCGAGCCTTTCGCCTCGAAGGCGGAGGCCAGCGCGGAGGCGAGCCGGGGTGCTCTCTGGAGGGCGGCGCCGACCTGGTAGCCGGTTGCCGGATGGACCATGCCGGCGGCCGCCCCATACCCGACCACCCGCTGGCGCCGTGACGGGAGCGGCTGGCCCATCGGGAACAGACAGCGCTCGACGGCGATGGTCTCGTCGAGGACAGCCCCCGCGGCGGCGAGCCGGCGCCGCAAGCGCGCCGCTAGGACGTCGAACCCCAAGGCCGGCCGCCGGGCCAGCGACGTCTCCTCGACGAAGAACCGCCCCCCGCCGAGGTCCATGGCGTAAAGGAACGTGGGGCCCGCAGCAGGAGCTGCGGAGGAGGGCCTCGATGCTGTGGACGCATCGGGGCCCGACGCGTCCGGGCCCGAGGCGGTATCGCGGGGAGAACCCCCAGCTTTCCTCCGCATCCGAGGGAAACCTGCGCCGAACGGGCTCCATCCCGCCGGTGAACCGCGGTTTTCCTCCGCATCCGAGGGAAAGCTGTAGTCCATCAGCACCATCGACCCGGGCTCCACCGGGGGAGCCGAGAAGTACCCGAGCAGGCCATAGGCAGCTTGATAAGCCGGGCCTCCTGGTGCGGTCGCATGGCGCAGCAGCGCGGGGCGGTGCCCGCTGGCGTCGATCACCAGCCGCGCCGGGAACCGCGCCCCCTCCGCCGTCTTGACCACCGATCCGGCGGCGTCGTGCTCGACCTGGGCGGCCATGCCGGTCCGCAGGCACCCCCCGCCTCGCGCGACGCGCTCCAGCAGGCAGCGTCGCAGGCGGTGATTGTCGAGGCGCCCGTAGGCGCGGGCCAGGCGGCGTGGCGTGCGCTCGCCGAGATGGACGGTCGCTTGCGGCCAACGCATCGCGAGGACCTGGCCAAGGCCGAGCGGCGCGAGCTCGTCCTCCCAGATCCCGTAGGTGTTCGGCCACTCGGCATCGAAGTCGAGCCCGAGCACCGATACGCACAAGCCGATGTCGCAACAGGCCGCAGCTGCAGACAGCCCAGCTGGCCCATTTCCGACGATGAGCACGTCGTCTGTGGACACCTACCCCTCCCTGTGACGGGTTCCTTACAGGGAGCTGAGACGTATCCGCTCCCCCGAGCCCGGAGTTCGGGGCATGATAGTGGCGTGATGCGACAGGTGCTGTGTCCTGTCTTGGTTGGGCGCGACGAGGAGCTCTCGACGCTCGCGACCGCGCTGAAGCGCGCGGGAGAGGGGATTGGGGGCACGGCGTTGCTGCTCGGCGATGCCGGTATGGGCAAGTCTCGGCTTGCCCGTGAGTTGTGCACGGTCGCGCAGGACTTTGGGTTCACGGTGCTCGCGGGGCGGGGTGTGCCTGGGCGTACCAGCCCCTACCGTGCGCTCGCGGAGGCGCTGCTCGGCGCGTTGCGGGGGCGCGACCTCCCGCTTACCCCCGATCTCGACCCGTTCCGCCCCGCCCTTGGCCGCCTTGTGCCGGAGTGGCGGTCAGGCGAGGCGCCCATGGTCGAGGGGTCCGACGTGGTGCTCGCGGAGGGTATCGTCCGCCTGCTCAGTCACCTGGCGGGTGACGGGGCCTGCCTCCTCGTGCTCGAGGATCTCCACTGGGCGGACCCCGAGACCCTCGCGGTCGTGGAGTACCTCGCCGACAACCTCTCCGCGGAGCCGGTGCTGTGCCTGGTGACGATCCGCACTGGTGAGGGCAGCGTCGCCGAGCGTATGGCCTGGTCGATGAGGTCCCGCCGCGCGGCGACACTCGTCGTGCTCCCCCCGCTCGGCGCCACCGATACCGAAACCCTGGCGGCCGCCTGCCTGGAGGTACCCCAGCTGCCTCCCGCCGTCGGTGCGCTCGTGCGGCAGCGGTCTGAGGGCGTGCCGTTGCTGATCGAGGACCTGCTGTCGGCCATGATGGGGAACGGCGCGCTGCGCCTGGAGGGCACCTCGTGGACCACCGGGGCGGCCCTCGAAACCGTCGTCCCTCGTTCGTTCGTCGACATGGTCGAGACGCGGCTGGACGCACTCGGCCAGGAGCCACGCCTGGTACTGCATGCGGCCGCGGTGCTGGGGCGCGCCTTCGAATGGCGGTTGCTCCCGTCGCTGACGGGGTTGGCGGAGCCGGTGGTGGTCGATGCGCTTCGCCGAGCGGTCGATGCCCAGCTGGTGATCGCGGACCCCGGCTTCCGCTTCCGCCACGCCCTGACCCGTGACGCGGTCCTTCACGGGCTGTTGCCGCCTGAGCGGTCGGACCTGTGCCGGCGCGGGCTCGAAGCCGTCGAGGCCGCTCACCCGGACCTTCCGGGGGAATGGTGTGACCTCGCCGCCAACCTGGCGGAGACGGGAGGCGAGGTCTCTCGGGCGGCCAGATACCTCATCGAAGGCGGCCAGCGCGCGCTCGCGGCGGGAGCGCTGGCGACGGCGGAGGCGGCCTTGCGGCGCGCTCGTCGCCTGGCGGGCACCGATGCCGCCATCTCGATCTCGGCCGACGAGGCCCTCACCGAGGTGTTGTCGCTAGCCGGCAAGATCGACGAGGCGTTCCTCGTCGGCGAGGCACTCCTTGCCCGGCTCGGGCCAACCTCGCCCGCGCTCGAAGCGATTCACCTCCGCCTCGCTCAGGCCGCCGCCGGTGCCGGCCGTTGGGACGACGCCCACCGCCATCTCGACCATGCTCGCCATCTCGCGGGCGCGACCATGCGGCAGGTTGGCATCGACGCCCTGGCCGCCTACATCGCGATTGGGGAAGGCCGCCTGGACGAGGCTGAGGCGTTGGCCAGGACCGCGCTGGCGGCTGCCGAGCAGGCGGGCCTTTCCGACGTCGCCTGCCAGGCGCTCCAGGTGCTCGGCCGGTGCGCCCGCACCCGAGACATCGACGAGGCCGAGACGGCGTTCAAGCGGGCGCTCTGGATCGCCGAGGAGCACGGGCTCGCCCTCGCCCGCCTGGGGGCGCTCCACGAGCTGGGAACGATCGACCTGTACACCACGGGACGCACCGACCGGCTCGCGCTGGGCGCCGACCTCGCCCGCAACACCGGAGCGTTGCTCGACGGCGCAAAGATCGACTACCACCTAGGGATCCTGCATCTCGTTCGCTACGAGCTCGATCCCGCGGTCCAGACGCTCGAGCGCTGCGTCTCGGCAGCCAGGCGGTTCCGGCTGGGGCCACTGCTCCCCAGCGCGCTCGCGCATCTCGCCATGGTCCATGCCCACGCCGGACGGCGTGAGGAGACCGACCGCATCACCGAGCAGGCGCTGGCCGATCCCTCGTGTGACGTGAACGTGCAGGTGATCGCGCGGTTGGCTCGTGCGTGCCAAGCCCTTAACGAAGAGAGCCGAAGCCTGGCGCATACCGAGTTCGACATCGACGCGGACCTGATCAAAGAGTCATCGGGGGCGATCAACTCCCCATACTGCGGGATGCGCGCCCTGGTGGCCATGGTCGAGGACCAGGACGGCGAGCAGGCGTGTGAGGACGCTCGGGCCGCCGGCGCGCTGGTCGTCCCGGTCAACCGGTCGCTGATCGGGCTCGCCGAGGCGGTCGCGCTCGGGCGAGCCGGGCAGCACGCCGAGGCCGCCGCCGCCCGCGCGAGCAGCGAGGGAACGTTCGTCTCGCATGACTGGTTCCGCTACATCGCCCGCCGCCTCGTCGCCGAGATGGCGCTCAAGGACGGGTGGGGCGAGCCGGCGGTCTGGCTTGACGAAGCGTGCGGCTTCTTTCGTAACGCCGGGCTTACGCACGTAGTTCGCGCTTGCGAGCGTCTGCTCGGCGGCGGCCGCACCCAGGCAGGTGGCCTCAGCGAGCGCGAGATCGAGGTGCTCAGGCTCGTCGCCGCGGGCAAGACGAACCGCCAGATCGCGAAAGAGCTGCACCTATCTGAGCGGACCATCGACCGGCACCTGTCCAATATGTTCATCAAGCTCGGCGTCACGAGCCGGGTTGCGGCGACGGCTTTCGCACTGCGCGAGGGCCTTGCCTAATTCCGTAGCGCACTTCCACATTACGTAAAGATGTTGGAAATCTTCACAGCCTTGGGTAATTAGGCCCACACGTTCAGTAGATGAAGGGGTGGGTATTTCCCCCGATGCGGGGAGGCCCCTCACCCCCTATCGTGTAAATCGCGGGTCGGGCAACGGAGCGCGAATACCCTTCACGCTCGCCAGTGGTGCCTCGTGGTAGCCCTGGTGGAGCGGTGGCCGGTTAGGCGGGCAATGCGGGCGGAACGACGGCGGCCACCGCTCCACCAGTAAGGCAGCGCATTCCCGGCGCCTCGGGCGGATCGTCAGCGGGAAGAGCGCGTGAGAATCCGAACAGAAGGGACCGCTTGCGCGAGCCGGCGGATGTCCTTGCTGTCCGCCGTGATCACCATTCCCCCGCCATGGACGGCACACACGGCCACGACATGCGCGTCGACCATGTCGGAGCTGTCCGCTCCCGCGCCATGAAGGATCGCGCCCACCTGGCGCGCAAGCGCGAAGTCAGTCGGCACGATGTTGACCGCGGGTCGGGTGCTACGTGCCGGATCGTGGCGGGCCAGTGTGGCCTCGACGCACCGGGTCCGAGGAACACCACGGCAAGCCTCGGCGCAGACGACGGCCGGCACGAAGATGTTCCAATCCCGGACCCGCCATTCACGGAGCAACGAGTGCATCTTCCGCGATGGCCTCGGCTCACAAAGCGCGTCGAGGCCATCCGCGTCGAGCACGACGGAAATGGTCACGCCGCACCCCGGCCGTCAGCGATCGCTTCGGCCTCATCACACGCGGCGGCTGCCCATACCATGGCGTCCTCGGAAGGCGGGCCGTACTTCTCGTCCAACTCTTCGATCCACTTGTCCAGGGCAGCGAGGCGGCCGAGCCGCTCTACGTGCTCTCGGAGCGCCTTGTTGGCCACGGTGGCAATATCCTCGATGCCGAGGAGCCGGGCTTCGTCGACGATGTCTTTGTCTACTGCCACGCTGACGATGGTGATCTCGTGCTTTGCCATACCGTTCAGAGTAAGCGGGATCGGGAATCTGTCGAATCTCTTATCCACAACCCACCAAGCACTGTTCTCCCTGCCGTGCTCGGCCGTAACTACCGTTTGCACTCTGTGAACGCCCCGGGTCGTCCGGTACGGTCCCCACCGATCGCCACACCGGATATGGCCAGGGGGAAACGCGATGCCAGCATCGACCAGGCGCCGGGTCGAGGAGCCGACCGCGGACCTCGTCCGCCGGAGGAACTCGATCGAGCGGCTGAAAGAGGAGAAGTTCCCCCTCGACATCATCGACGAGCTGCCACAGCTCATCGCGCTCGGCTACGAGGCGGTGCCCGAAGAGGACATCGTGCGCCTCAACTGGTGGGGGCTGACCCACGACAAGCCGAAGGTGGGGACCTTCATGGTCCGCATCAAGGTCTCGGGAGGGCAGCTCGCGCCCGCTCAGCTGCGCGGGGTCGGGGAGATCTCCCAAGACTACGGCGACAACTACGGCGAGCTGACGACCCGCCAGGGCCTGCAGCTGCACTCCGTCCGGCTCGACGAGCTGCCCGTCGTGCTCGACAGGATCAGGGCCACCGGCCTGACGACGGTGGGTGGCGAGGGCGACACGGTCCGCAACATCTCGGGCTGCCCGGTCGCCGGCATCCTGCCGGGTGAGATATTCGACGTCCGCCCGGTCATCCAGCGGGCGGCGAAGTACTTCTACGGCAACCGCGACTACTCGAACCTGCCCCGCAAGCACAAGTACACGATCAGCGCCTGCCCGGGCCAGTGCAACGCGCCCGAGATCAGCGACGTCGCGCTGGTCGGCGCGATCAAGGACGGTCGCCAGGGCTTCGCGGTCCTGGTCGGCGGGGGCCTGTCGAGCACCCCGCGGCTGGCGCGTGACCTGCGCGTCTTCGTCCCGGTGGACGGCGCGATCGAGGTCCTGCGGGCGATCACCGACGTCTGGCAGACGGACCTGCGCTACCGGGTCAGCCGGGCGAAGGCGCGGATCAAGTTCATGGTCGACCACTACGGCGCCGACGGAGTGCGCGCCAAGGTCGTCCAGCGGCTCGGCTACCCGCTGGAGGACCTCCCCGCCCCGCTGCCGCTCGGCAGGTCTGACGAGCTGGACCACCTGGGCGTCCACCCGCAGAAGCAGGACGGTTTCGTCTACGCCGGCTTCTCCATCCCGATGGGCTGGATGCGCGGCGACCAGATGATCGCGATCGCCGACCTGGTGGAAAGCATCCCCGGCGCCGACCTGAGGCTCACCCGCCAGCAAGACGTGATCGTCGGGAACATCCCCCAGGGCCAGCTCGACGACCTGCTGGACGGGATGCGCGAGCTGGACTTCCCGATCACGCGCAACAAGGTGTACGGCAACTCGATCGCCTGCACCAGCCACCGCTTCTGCAACTACTCCGTCGCCGAGACGAAGGGCAAGCTCGAGGAGATCCTCGCCGCGTTCGAGGCCAACTTCGGTGAGCAGGTCGCCGACCTCGGGGTGTTCATGGACGGCTGCCCCCACGCGTGCGCCCACCACTGGGTCGGCGACATCGGGCTGCAAGGCACGACGACCACCGATCCCGTCACCGGCCTGCGCGTCGAGGCCTACGACGTCACGCTACGCGGTGGGCTAGGACAGAACGCGGCGATCGGCAAGCCGCTGATGCGCCGCGTGCCGACGGACAAGATCACGGGCGTGCTCCTCCAGCTCGTCGGTGCGTGGCTCGCCGAGAAGTCGGCGAGGAACGGCCACGGCCACGCCTACACGTTCCGCGACTTCTGCGACGAGGCCACCGACGAGCGGCTGAAGGCGTTCGCCTCGGCCGAGGCCACCGCCGAGAAGGCGCCGAGCCCGGACGGCCACGTGATCCGGATACCGGGCACGCTGTTGGAGCTGACCAGCGGCGACGACGCCGTCGAGGTCCCCGCGCGCACCGTCCGCGAGGCGCTGGAGGTGCTTGCCAGGCTGCATCCCCGGCTGGTCGGGTACCTGCTCGTCTCGCCCGAGAAGATCAACCCCGCCGTCAACCTCTACATCGGCGAGGAGGACATCCGCGCCCTTGGGGGTCTCGACGCGCCGCTGGAGACCGGCCACGAGCTGACGATCCTGCCCGCTCTCGCTGGAGGATGACCATGCAGACCGCCTTCGATGACCTCGAGATCGGCGAGATCGCCCTGGACCTGGACGACCAAGAGCCCGAGGACGTGATCGCCTGGGGCCTGGAGACGTTCGGCGACCGCGTGGCCATCGTGACCGCTCTCCAGCCGGACGGCATGGTCGTGCTCGACATGGCCTACCAGATCAAGCCGGATATCCGCGTCCTGACCGTCGACACGGGCCGGCTGCCCAGGGCCACCCTCGACTTCGTCGACAAGGTCCGCGCCCACTACCCGCTCGCGCGGGTGGAGGTGCTCATCCCCGACGGGCGGGAGGTCGACGCCATGGTGCGCCGCAACGGCCTCGACCTGTTCCGCGAGGCCGTCCCGCTGCGCCTGCTGTGCTGCCAGATCCGCAAGGTCAGGCCCATGTTGCGCGCGCTGGAGGGCCTCGACGCCTGGTTCACCGGCCTGCGCCGCGACCAGTGGGCGTCGCGCGCCGCCATCCGCAAGGTCGAGCTGGACCACGACCACGACGGGATCGTCAAGCTGAACGCCCTGGCGGACTGGTCGAAAGAAGAGGTCTGGGACTACATCGGCGACTGCGGGGTCCCGGTCCATCCCTTGCACGCCGAGGGGTTCACGAGCATCGGCTGCGAGCCGTGCACCCGCCCCATCCAGGTCGGCGAGGACGACCGCGCCGGCCGCTGGTGGTGGGAGGTCAACGCCCCCAAGGAGTGCGGGATGCACTGCCCGATCGAGACCGGCGGCTTCGAGCACGAGGTCCACGCCATCCTCGGGGACGCGCACGGCCATGCGCACTGACGCCCCGGCTGACACCCCGGCCACGGCCCCGGCCGTCCAGCTAGACGACGAGGAGCGCGACCTGCTGCGCTCAGAGGTCGGCGCGCTGCTGCCGGCGCTCCGCGGCTCGGGAGGCGGTTCGCGGCTCGCGCACTACCAGGCGCTCGCGGACGCGATCGACGAGGCAGACGCGCCGGTCCCCGCCGAGCTCCTCCCCACGCTTGAGTCCATCCTCGAGCTGGCCTTACAGACCGGCCGCGCTCGCAAGCTCTACCGCGCCGAGGGCGAGCGCATCCTTACCGGCGTGCTGCGCCGCACCCCCCGCGGCCGTGAGCTGTCCTCCCGCCTCGGCACCGTGAACACCGCGCTCCAGGTCGTCGCCGGGCAGCGCCTGGACGCCGTGAACGTGAGGATGCGCACGCTCGGCCACTACACCGTGACCATCCAATCCCCCGCCGCCACCCTCACCCTCGCCATCCGCCCCGACGGCATCGAGATCGAAAGCGTCACCGCCGGGCCGGCATAACCCTGCACAGTACGGCGATGACCTCGCCTCACGTCCCGTCCACACCGGGACCACGATCACACAACGCTTCCCGCGGATGCGAACGTTGCAGACGTCCAACCGACCAAACGGTCGGTCGAGCTGGCTAATTAGAGGTATGGCTTACTTGAAATAATGGTGATAGCGTTCGTTCAGGACTGGATGACGGGCCCAGTTCGACGCGGGAGATCCACGATGACCACGCTGCTCGCACCTCCGCCATTTCTCGACGACGTCACCCGGCGCCAGTTCCTCACCGGCACCGCGGCCGCCGCGGCCGTGCTGCTGGCCGGCTGCGGCACCGGCGCGTCCGGCCAAGGCGGCACCGCGGAGTGGTCGTTCACCGACGACCGCGGCGTCACGGTCGAGCTGCCGGCCCGGCCGACGAGGGTCGCGGCATACACCGCGCCGGGCGCCGCGCTGCTGTCGTTCGGGATCCGGCCGGTCGCGGTGTTCGGGCAGGCTCCGCTGGCCGACCCGCTACTGGAGGGGCTGGACCTCACCGGGATCGCGTCGGCTGGCGAGACGTACGGCGAGGTCAACCTGGAGAAACTCCTGGCGTTGGGTGTCGAGGTGCTCGTGACCGCCTTCGACCCCAACCAGGACGGCCCGATCTTCGGGTTCACCGACGAGACCGTGCAGCAGCGCGCCGAGCAGGTCGCGCCGATCGTCGCGATCAACGGCATCGAGAACCCGGGCGAGGTGATCCGCCGCTTCGGGGACCTGGCGGCGACCCTGGGCGCCGATCTGGCCGCGCCCGCCGTCGCCGCGTCTCGGCAACGCTATGAGGACGCCCGGGAGGCGGTGCGCGCCGCGGTGGCCGGCAAGCCTGGGCTGGTGGCGATCTCGGTGTACGCCAGACCGTCGGACGGCATCACCGTGTGGCGGCCGACCGAGAACCCGCACACCCGCCAGCTCGCCGGGCTCGGGCTGCGGTTCGCCGAGCTGGACACCGAGACCGCCGATATCAACGAGAGCTTCACCGGGGCGCTGGCCGAGACGCTGAGCCTGGAGCAGGCCGGCAAGTACCCGGCCGACCTGATCCTGCTGGACCGCGCCGAACCCGAGGACATGGCCGGGGTGGCGACATGGGAGGCGTTGCCCGCCGTGCGGGCCGGGCAGCTCGCGTACTCCGACGCGACACCTACGACCAGCAGGCCGACGAGCTGGAATCCGCCGCCGCCGCCGTCCGCGCCGCCGACCCCGACCTCGTCTGACACCGACCCAAGAGGAGGACCGCATGAGTACCGCTCTGCTCGACGCACCCGTCATCACCGACGCCACGCGTCGCCAGCTCCTCGCCGGCGCAGCGGCGGCGCTGCTGGCCGGCTGCGGCGCGTCGGACCGTGGTGGTGACGTCCCCGACGACACCGGCGGGTTCCCGGTCACCATCGACGGGGCGTTCGGCCCCACCCGGATCGAGCGGCGCCCCGCGCGGGTAGCCGCCGTCGGGTTCCTGCGCGACGGGGACGACGCTCTGGCCCTCGGCATCACCCCGGTGCTGATGGGGGTCAGTGGGAACTTCCCAGAAGGACTCGCACCGTGGACGCGGGCCGCACTCGGGTCGGCGACGCCCCCGACCGTGGATGTCTCCGAGGACCTGCCCCTGGAGCAGGTCGCCGCCGCGCGGCCCGACCTGATCCTCGCGACTGACGACCGCACGCTCGCCGACCACCACGACCGGCTTACTGGGATCGCGCCCGTGCTGGCCTACACGGTCGGCGCGGAGGCCGAGCCGTGGCGGCTGCGCGCCGAGCGGATCGGCCGCGCGCTGGGCCGCTCGCAGCGGGCCGGCGAGGTCGTGCGCGGCATCCAGGAC
>JBOGED010000544.1:0-5973 GCA_050743625.1 Egibacteraceae bacterium
ACTTAGGAGAGCATGCTCCCCTAAGTCGGAGTTAGGGGGACCAGGTGAGGCGGGGGTGGCGGGCGGCGGCGGCTTCGTCTACCCGGCCGATGGGAGTGGAGTGTGGCGCCGATCGTGCGGCCGCGCCCTCGTCGGCCGCGGCCTCGGTGGCGACCGTGATGAGGGCGCGCGCCAGGGCCTCGACCGTCTGAGGGCTCTCGGTCTCGGTCGGCTCGATCATCAGGGCCTCTTCGACGATCAGCGGGAAGTACATCGTCGGCGGGTGGAACCCCTCGTCGATGAGGCGCTTGGCCAGGTCCAGCGCCTTGATGCCGTGAGCCCGGCGCAGCGCGGCTGAGGAGGCGACGAACTCGTGCATGCAGGGACCGTCGAAAGGGAACTCGTAGGCGCCGCGGAGGCGCTCCTTCAGGTAGCGGGCGTTGAGGACGGCGCACTCGCTGGCACGCCGGAGCCCGTCCCCGCCGTTGGCGAGGATGTAGGCGTAGGCCCGGGCCAGCACGAGCGCGTTGCCATGCCAGCCGTGGATGCGGCCGATGGATCGCTCTGGCATGACCCACCGGTACCGATCGGTGTTGCCGGCCGTGTCACCATCGGCGACCTGCCGGGGCAGCGGGCCGGGCAGGAAGGGTGCGAGGCGCTCGCTCACGGCCACCGGGCCGGCGCCTGGGCCACCCCCGCCATGTGGGGTGGCGAACGTCTTGTGGAGGTTCAGGTGCACAATGTCGAAACCCATGTCGCCGGGCCGGACCCTGCCCAAGATGGCGTTAAGGTTCGCGCCGTCGTAGTAGAGGAGCCCGCCAGCGGCGTGGACGGCATCCGCGATCGGCTCGATGTCGGCCTCGAACAGGCCGAGCGTGTTCGGATTGGTGAGCATGAGGCCCGCGACGTCGCTGTCGATCACGCGGCGCAGCGCGTCGAGGTCGATAAGGCCGCGGGCGTCGGAGGGCACGTCGACCACCTCGTAGCCGGCCATCCTGACCGACGCGGGGTTCGTGCCGTGCGCCGAGTCGGGTATGAGCACCTTGCGGGGAGCGCGGCCCTTCCATGAGTGCCAGGCCCGCATGATGAGGAGGCCGGTTAGCTCGCCTTGGGCGCCCGCGGCGGGCTGCAGGGTGGCGGCGGTGGTGCCGGTCACTTCGCAGAGGTCGTGCTCGAGCGCCGCGAGGAGGGCAAGCCAGCCCTGGATCTGGCTCGCCGGCTGGGACGGGTGGCAGCCGGTCAGCCCCGGCAAGACGGCAACGGCGTCGCAGACCTTCGGGTTGTACTTCATCGTGCATGACCCGAGCGGATACGCGCCGTGGTCGATGGAGTAGTTACGGGACGCGAGGCGAGAGGCGTGGGCGACCAGGTCGCGCTCGGACACCTCGGGCAGGGCGGGGGGCTGGGGAGCCAGATGGCTGGCGGGCACCAACTCCCCCGCGGTCCACTCGGGCAGCTCCGTCGCTCGGAAAGAGAACGCCTGGCGCCCGGCTGAGGACAGCTCGAAGATCCCTGGTTCCGCAGCCCGTCCCATCAACGGGAGGGAGCTCGCCCGTCCTCCGCTCTGGCCGCAGAGGATCTCGGGAACAGGTGCCGCGCCCGTCACGCCACGGCCTTCTCGAAGGCGATGGCGAACCCGTCGATGTCCGCTCGGGTGCGCGTCTCGGTCACGGTGACGAGAAGCGCGTGCCCTAGCTCGGGATAGTCGGGCTCGAGCTCGAGCCCGCCGAGAAACCCGGCCTCGGCCAGGCGCTCCAGCACGATGGCGGCTGGCCGCGGTGTCCGCGCCGCGAACTCGTAGAGGGTCGGGGCGGGGGTTGCCATCTCGACGCCACGGATGGCGAGCAGCGCCTCCCGCGTGTAGCGGGCACCCCGAGCGCAGCGCAATGCCAGCTCCCGCAGGCCGGCGGGCCCGAGCCAGGCGAGGTGCAGCGCCATCGTGATGGCGACGACCGTTTGGTTGGTGCAGATGTTCGAGGACGCTCCCGCACGGCGGATGTGCTGCTCACGGGTGGCCAGCGTGAGGACGTAAGCGCGCCGGCCAGACGCATCCATTCCCTCGCCGACCAGGCGCCCTGGCAGCCACCGGCGCACGAACGGAGCGTCGCGGGCGGCGAACAGCCCCACATACGGGCCACCGAACGCGAGCGGGGTGCCGAAGGGCTGCCCCTCCCCCACCGCGATGTCGGCCCCCAGCGCCCCGACGGGATGGAGCAGCCCCGCCGCGACGGGATCGGCCTGCGCCACGAGCAGGGCGCCGGTGGCGTGAGCCCTCTCCGCCGCCGCGGCGACGTCCTCCAGCGCTCCGAGGTAGTTGGGATAGTCGACGAGCAGGGCGGCGGGCTCACCCAGATCGTCGGGCCAGGCCGTGACGCCGTCGACCAGCGGCGCCTCACGGATCTCCAGGCGCGGGCCGCACACCGTCGCGATCACAGCGCGCGCGGCCGGGCGCACGCCTCGCGAGACCCATACCAGCCGCCGTCCGGTGGCGGCGGAGGCCAGGCTGAGGCCTTCGGCGGCCGCTGACGCGCCGTCATAGAGCGAGGCGTTCGCGACGTCCGTGCCGGTCAGGCGGCACACCATCGTCTGGTACTCGAACAAGGCCTGGAGGACGCCCTGCGACAGCTCCGGCTGGTAGGGCGTGTATGAGGTCAGCAGCTCGCTCTGCCGCGCCAACGCGGATACGGCCGACGGGACCTCGTGCTCGTACGCGCCACCTCCGGCGAAGCACACGAGACGGTCGTGCCCCATGGCGGTGCCGCAAGGGCGGTTGCGGGCGGCCAGCTCACCCACGTGGTCGAGGACGTCCGCCTCCGAGCATCCTGGCGCGAGGCCGAGCCCGCTCGCCAAGCGGACCGCCGCCGGGATGTGGTCGAACAGCTGGTCAAGGCTTTCCAGGCCGAGGAAGCCGAGCATGGCCTCGATCTCGGCCTCGGTGTGCGGAACGAAGTGCCCCATAGCTAACCGAGCTTAGGGCTCGCGCGGATAGGTGTCTCGCCATCAGCACGCGAGCCGGGGCGTAAGGTCACGGTCACGCTGCAGTTTTCCTCCGTATGCGGAGGAAAACTGCAGGTCAAGACCAGCCCGCCAGCCGGGGGACGCAACAATCCTGCGTATGCGGAGGAAACTGCGCCTTCCCGCACAGTCAGGACTGGCCTATCCGCGCAGCCACTTACCCGCGTTCCGCCTGGAGGAAAGGCGGTCGGGTCACGCGCCCGTCCGCCCGGCGGCCGCGGATCTCCACCTCGACGTCGGTTCCTGGCGCCGTGCCGGGGGGAAGGAACGCGAGCGCGATCCCCCGCCCGAGGACGGGCGAGAGGTTGCCGCTCGTCACCTCACCGGCCCGCCGGCCGCCGATGAGCACCGGGCATCCCTCACGCGGGACCCGGCGATCCGCCAGCACGACCCCGGCCAGGCGGCGGGCCGGGCCTCGCTGGCGCTCTGCAAGGAGGGCGTCGCGGCCCTGGAACGCGGGCTTGTCCCACCCAACCACCCATCCGAGGCCGGCTTGGAGCGGCGTGACACCGGGCCCCAGCTCGTGCCCGTGGAGGGGATAGCCCATCTCCAGGCGGAGGAGGTCGCGAGCGCCGAGCCCGGCCGGTCTGACGCCAACGTCCAGCAGCGCCCGCCATGTCGGCCCGGCCGCCTCGCGCGGC
Organism: Egibacteraceae bacterium; assembly: GCA_050743625.1. Taxonomy (GTDB): domain Bacteria; phylum Actinomycetota; class Nitriliruptoria; order Euzebyales; family Egibacteraceae; genus JBOGED01. Next base: position 3,636 of record JBOGED010000544.1, read on the forward strand.
AGGAACAGCTCGACGCCGGGCTCTCCCGTGTACCCCGTGCCGCCGACAAGTGCCTCGCCGCCCGGCACGGCCGCCCGTGTCACGTCGAGGTGGGGCACGACCGCGGCCTCTGGGGCAATCTCTCCCAGATGGTGGAGGGCAGACGGCCCTTGTACCGCGAGAAACGCGCGCTGGTGGGTCACGTCCTCCACAACGACGCCACCGGGCGCGGCGGCGGCCGCTCGCTGTAAGGCCTGCAACGCGGGGCCTGTGTTCGACGCGTTCGGGACGACCAGAAACTCCTCCTCCACGACCCACCACACGATCATGTCGTCGACCACATGCCCGTCGGCGCCGTCGAGCAGGTGGGTGTACTGCGCTCGTCCCGGCTTGATACGGGAGAGGTCGTTCGACAGAAGGCCTTGGAGCCCGGCGAACGCCCCCGCACCCCGCACCCACACCGACCCGAGATGCGACACGTCGAAGACGGCCGCGTCCTCACGGCAGGCGCGATGCTCCTCGATGACGCTGCCATACCGCAACGGCATCTCCCACCCACCAAACGGCACCATCCGCGCCCCAAGCGCCCGATGCTCGCCGTCAAGCAGGCTCCGCCACAGTCCAGGGGTCATCGAACGAGCCTACGGCCGATCGCGCTGCCCCGCCCCTTCCTAGGAACGTGGCGCGGTTGGCAGGCCGCTCATCCCGAACAGGGAGCCACACCGACCGGCGATAACTTCAGGCCGCGTTCGCGTTGGAGTTCTTGCTCTCTCGCTGAGCGCTCAGTGAGCGCTCCGTCTGCCAGGAGTTCAGGGCCGTCTGCCCGAATGAGTCCGAAGCCCAGGACGCGTCACTCTTGTTCGCCCCGGTGAGTGCGATACTGCTCTCGCACCGGGTGGAGGATCAACGTCTCGCCAGCCAACCCCACGACGGCTTGACGATGCATCGGCGGGGCGGACGCCAACACAATCGCGTCCGCGGCCATGTCTCGTAATATTCGAACCAGCTCAGCGGCGGTCTTACCCACGTGGGAAACGTGGATGACTTCGATGTTCTGCCCGAAGATGCGGCGGAACTCGCCCTCCCGGGCCTCGGCGATGAATGCCGTCAGCCTCGGTGGCGGCGTGATGTGGACGATACGGAGGGGCGTCACTGTCGCCGACGATCACGACCGCTGGAGTGCCTCTAGTTCGCGTGCCCGAGCGACGAGCTCCCACACCATTCCCTCGTTGTACGGCTCACCCCGATCACATTGCGCCTCGAACGATTCCAGGAGCTGGATGGCCGAGTAGTCCTGGTAGGGACGCTGGGGGCCGCAGCCGTTGGTTGTCTGGTGCGCGGGCGCTGATGAAATTTGTGCGCTCATGCCCGTCAGCCTACGACCTGGGCACCCCTTGGCCAAAGCACCTGCTACGCCTCTCACAGCTCTAGGTCAGTACCGTCGCCGGCGACGTCGATCCCTTGGGCGCGCAGGGCGGCTCGCTCGGGGGAGTGTGCATCGGTGACGGGGTTGGTGTTGTTCAGGTGGGTGTAGCGGCGGAGCACGGCCGGGTGCCGGAGGAGCGCGCCCAGGCTGCCGTCCGGCCCGTCGATCGGCAGGTGCCCCATGGACTCGGCCGGAGCGTGGTGCCCGATCGCGCCGCGCATCTCGGCACCGGTCCAGAACGTCCCGTCGAGCAGCCGGCAGCCCGCGTCCATGATGAGCTCGTCGAACCCCGCTGGCCAGCTCGCCACGCAGGGCGCGTAGACCAGGACGCCGCCGGTGGCGACGTCGTGGAACCGATAGGCAAGAACCCATTGTCCCGCGGAGTGGGAGCCAGCGGCGTAGCGCGGCCGCTTGTCCCCCACCGCGAACGGCGTCACCAGGATCCTCACGTCGTCGAGGTCGAACGTCTCACCCGGCGTGACCTGGGCCCAGGACCACTGGCCGTACGGGTCGAGGATCTCACGGACCGGGAGGTCGTGCCGCAATGCGCCCAACACCGCCTCGCTGCCGAAGACCTCCAGTGCCGCGCCCTCGCGCAGCATCAGCAGGCCGATCGTGTGGTCCAGCTCGGCGTCGGTGAGCAGGACGCCGCGGATCGGCGTCTCTCGCGGCCCCGGCCCCGGCTTGAGCGCGGGGGTGGCGAGGATCTGGGCCCGGATATCCGGGGAGGCGTTCACGAGGTACCACCCCTGACCGTCCCCGCTGATCGCGAGGCAGTCCTGGGTCCGGGGAGGCACCTCGGCCCCGCCGCACCGCGCCGCCTCGCACAGCTGGCACGCGCAGTTCCACTGCGGCAACCCGCCACCAGCCGCGGTGCCGAGGATCCGGATCAGCATGGCTCTAGTTGTGTGCTGGATCCCGGCGGTATACCGC
>JBOGED010000545.1:0-11920 GCA_050743625.1 Egibacteraceae bacterium
CGGCAGGGCGAGTGTGCGATTACGGGTGGATGCGCCCGAGCAGGCACATCACGCCGCGAACGCCGCGAGGCGAGCGGGCGAATGGTTGCGGTCGGAAACAGCAACGTTATTTATGCCCAGCCCCTAAAGGCCGCGCTCGGTCCTGCACTGAGATGAGAATCGGCTACATGCCGCCCGGTTTGCCGGGTTCGCGCCAGTTGGTTGGTGACCTATTCCTGCACAGTAGCGCCCGGCGCTTCGTTCGGTGCCCTCGCTCGAGCGCGGAAAGGTCGCGGGATGCCTGGTTGCCGGATTCTCATTCTCCGGAGCGGCGGCGCAAGCCGGCATGAGCTGCTGTGCAGGAGTAGTCCGGGTGCCGGGTGGCCGGCGACCCATCTGGTATCGTGTGGCTTGTGAATATCCTCACCGCGGTGCTCGTTGTGGTGCACCTGATCGTATCGGTCTCGCTGATCCTGCTCATCCTGATGAAGGCGGGTGGCGGGGGTGGGCTGTCGGACATGTTCGGCGGTGGCTCAATCAGTAGCCTCTCGGGATCGACCCTTGCGGAGAAGAACCTCAGCCGCATCACGGCGATCACCGGTGTGATATTCGCGGCTACCACGGTGGTGCTCGCGCTCCGGCTGGTGTGACGAGACGCCCGGCGGCGATACTGCTCGCACTGGCGCTCGTCGTTGCGAGCTGCGGCTCGGATGCCAATAGCCCCGCACTGATCGCGCCTCCGGCGGAGCCCCCCACGGAGCTTGAGGCTCCAGCAGCCTCGGGCACCTTCCGATACGCAATACAGGAGCCATCGGCCATCGTGCCGCCCGCGGCTACCGAGCCGAGCGGTTTGGCGGTGGTGGATGCGCTGTTTGACTCGCTCACGGCGTACGACCGCACGCTGCGCGTCGTGCCCGCGGCAGCGGAGTCGTGGTCGGCCGTGCAACCCGATCTCTGGACGTTCACGTTGCGCGCCGCCGCGACGTTCCATGACGGGAGGCCGGTGACCGCTGCGGACTTCAAGTTCGCGTGGGAGCAGGCCGTCCGTGACGACGTGGCCGGCTATCACCTGCGAGACGTCGAAGGATACGATGCGTTGCGGTCCGGAGCTGCAACTGAGCTGGCAGGCGTCTCGGTCGTCGACGAGCTGACCTTGCAGGTGCAGCTTTCCCACCCAGGCGCGGATTTTCCCGCAATCGTCGCGCACCCCGCCCTTGGTCCTGTCAGCCGCGCCGCATGGGAGGCGGGCAGCGCCGCCTACCGTGAGCGGCCGATCGGCAACGGGCCGTTCAAGATGGAAGGGACATGGGAGCATGGGCAGTTCATCCGCCTCGCTCGCTTCGACGGGTGGGCGGGCGGGACGGTGGCGTCCGTGGACGAGGTGCTGTTCCGGATCTCGGACCCCGACACCGCCTACCTCGGCTTCCAGCAGGGACGCTTCGACTTCGCGCCGGTCCCGGCGGGCGCGCTCGCCGAGGCGGCGCAGGACTTCCCTCCGACGTCCTCTGACGGCTATCAGGGGCCGGGCCTGTTGCTGGGCCCAGAGCCCACGCTGTATTTCCTAGGATTCAACGTCACCCAGCCTCCCTTTGACGACGTGGAGGTCCGGCGTGCGGTAAGCATGGCGATCGACCGGTCGGCGCTGCGCATCGAAACGCTGGAAGGCAACGTCTCGGTCGCTCGGTCGGTGGTGCCACCGCCGATTCCGGGCACCCGGGACCTCGTCTGCGGCGCCTGTGCGTTCGACCCCGCGCAAGCCCGCAGGATCTTCTCGGAGCGGCGGATCACTACGCTCGACGCGTGGTTCAACCGCGGCGGAGGGCATGAGCGGCTCGCCGAGCGGATCGAATCCGACCTGGCCGCGGTAGGGGTCCAAGTAATGCTGCGGTCTGAGCCCTCGCTCCCGGAGGGATCGTTCGGCGCCTACCTTGACGTGCTCGCCTCCGGTCAGGCCGGATTGTTCCGGTTCGGCTGGACGACGGAGTACCCGACCATGGACGCCGCCCTCTGGCCGTTGTTCCACTCGGCGGCGACCCCTTCCAACGGTGGCCAGAACTACATGCGCTATGCCAATGCCGAGGTCGACTCCCTCATCGACCTCGCACGCTCCACGCTCGACGCGACCGCTCGCCGGGCGCTGTACCAGCAAGCCGAGGACTTAGCCCTAGGGCACGATCAGGCGATAGTCCCGCTCTTCACCTATCATCACCGCGCGGTGGTCTCGCAGCGCGTCAACAACTTGGAGTTCAGTCCCTTCGGCCTCGTGAACCTGCCGCAGATCACGCTCGAGCCTGCGCCTGCGTGAAGCGGATCGCTGGCTGGCGTGCTTCAATGGTGAACTGATGGGACTCATCGCGTTCTTGATTCTGGGTCTGCTCGCTGGCGCGATCGCCAAGGCGTTCCTGCCGGGGCGAGACCCCGGCGGCCTGATCGTGACGATGGCGATCGGAGTGGTCGGATCGCTGCTTGGCGGGTTCTTGGCGGCCCGGCTGTTTGACGTCAACGTCACGCGCCAGTTCTTCGACCTCAGCACGTGGGTCACGGCGGTAGCTGGCTCGCTGGTCGTCCTGCTGATCTACCGCGCGGTCGTCCGCCGCTGACCCTGGCCAAAGGCCTTAGCGCAGCTTGGGGTCGAAGGCGTCGCGAAGCGCGTCGCCCATCAGGATGAACGAGAAGATCGTCGCCGACAGGAACAGGCTGGGGAACAGCAGCAGGTGAGGGGCTTGGAGCAGGCGGTCCTCGGCGGCCTCTAGCTGGAGTCCCCACGAGATCGCGGGAGGCTGCAGCCCGACACCGAGAAACGTGAGGGCAGCCTCGGCGGAGATAGCGATGCCGACGAAGATCGTCGCGTACACGACGACCGGGGCGATCGCGTTCGGCAGGATGTGGCGGCGCATGATCCGCAGGTCGCCCGCACCCATCGCTCGCGCGGCATCGACATAGTCGGCTTGGGCAGCCGAAAGTACGGCGGACCGCATCAACCTGAGCATCGCCGGCCATCCCAGCAGGGTGAGAACGAGCGCGACCTCTCCGATTCCCCTGCGCTGCAAGGCGCTGAGCAGGACAATACCGCCGAGAATCGTGGGAACCGCGAACCACACGTCGGTGATCCTCGCGACGACCGCGTCAACCACCCCGCCGTAGTAGCCAGAGAGGCTTCCCCCGACGACGGCGATGAGCGTCGCGCCGATGACGGTGAGCAGACCGATGCTCACCGAGGTTCGAGCCCCGTAGAGCACCCGGGTGTAGTAGTCGCAGCCGAGGGTGTCGAACCCGAAGGGATGCCCAGGGGATGGCCGGCCGAGAAAGTGCTCGGACAGCGAGCAGTCGTAGGGGAGGATGCTCGTGAACCGCTGCGGCGCGCTCGCGATCACCACGATCACCAGGATGAGCACCCCCGAGACGAGGAACTTTGGGTTGCGGCGAAGCTCGAGCCACGCGTCCCTGGCGAGGTTCGCCTCAGTCATAGCGGATCCTCGGGTCGAGGAGGGCGTAGCACAGGTCGACGATCAGGCTCGAGACCATGAAGACGATCACGAGGAGGGTCACGATCCCCACGACGACGGGGTTCTCTTGCTGTGCGACCGCGTCGAAGATCGCTCGGCCGATCCCCGGGACGTTGAAGACTCCCTCGGTGATGATCGCCCCACCCATCAACGTGCCGAGGTCGGCGCCGAGGAACGTGACGACCGGGATCAGCGAGTTGCGGAGGGCGTGCCGGCCGACCACGCGCCGCCTGGACAGGCCTTTCGCCATGGCCGTCCGGATGTAGTCCGCGCGCAGGTTCTCGACCAGGCTCGCGCGGACCAGTCGCGCGACATAGGCGAGCGAGGTCGCGCCGAGCATCATCCCCGGCATCACATAGCTGGGCCACCCTGCGCGGATCCCCGCCACGGGCAGCCATCCCAGCTCGACGCCGACGACCAGCTGCGCGGTGTACCCCAGGACGAAGACCGGGATCGAGATGACCGCGGTGGTCGAGACCAGCACGAGGCTGTCGAGAAAGGATCCCCGCCGCAGCGCGGCCACCAGCCCGGCGACCAGGCCGAGCGCCAGCTCGAACACGAACGCGATCCCCGCGAGCCTCAGCGTCACGGGGAACCGCTCCGCCACGATCTCCACGACCTGCCGGCCGCGGAAGTCCTCGCCGAGGTCGCCCCGCAGCACCCCGCCGATGTACTTCCCGTACTGGACGGGCAACGGATCGTCGAGGTGATAGCGGTCACGCAGGATGCTGATCGCCGACTCGGGGATCGGACGTTCGCCGAACAGCGCGAGAATCGGATCGCCCGGGAGCGCGAACATCATCGCATAGATCAGGAAGGTGGCCCCGAAGAAGACGGGTACCAGCTGGAGCAACCGTCGCCCGGCGTAGCGGCGCATCGTCAGGCGCTTGCCACGATCGGATCGCCAACTTTTCGTCGATTTGTTGGTGAGCTATTCCTTGGGTCTGGAGCGGTGAGGCATCGTGGGCGCATGCGTCGGCGGCCTCGCGGGCTCCTCCCCGGTGGTTCGTGCATCCAGATCTAGGCTACATGACGACGATGTCCGCCTTGTTCACGTGCTCGTACGGGTCGACGAAGACGTTGTCCACCCGCTCGGACCATGAGGTGGCCCACACGTCGAAGAACAGCGGTATCGCTGGCATATCCTGGATCAGCAGGTCCTCGGCCTGGTGGTAGAAGCCGAGGCCGTCGGAGATGGTGCCCGCCGCGTTGCCACGCTGTAGGGCCGCGTCGAATGCGGGATTCGAGTAGTACGTGTAGTTGGACGACCCTCCGGTGCCGAAGACCGGCTGGAGGTAGTTCTGCGGGCTCGGATAGTCCATCACCCACGCCGAGCGGAACGGGCCATTGATGCCCTTGTCCTGCTCGCGGTCGAGCAGCTCCGCGAACAACAGCGGCTCGAAGCGGATGTCCTGGATGCCGAGATGCTGGCGGAGCTGGTTGCCGATCGCCTCCATCCAGGTCGCATGGTCGCCATCGGAGTTGAACCACAGGACCAGCTCGTCCTGCCAGCCGCCGGCCCGCTCGAGGAGCTGACGGGCGCGCTCGGGGTTGAACTCGCACCACTCGCCGCAGGCCCCTTCACGGTACCCGGGCACGACCGGTGAGACGAAGCTGTCCGCGGGCACCGAGTCGGGCTTCACCGTGCGCGTGAGCGCCTCGCGGTCGATCGCCATCGAGAACGCTCTCCGCAGGTTTGGGTCCGCGAAGCGAGGGTCGTACGTCGGGAACCCGAGGTAGGTCCACCCGGAGCCGGGGAACTCGGCGAACCGGCCGTCGAGCCGTTGGGCGGCGGTGGGGATCTGCGCCCGAGGGGTCCGGTCGATGATGTCGAGGTTGCCAGCCTGCAGGTCGGTGAACGCCGTCTCGATACTCGCGTAGATCTGGAAGTTCACCGCCGCGGCATTCGCCGGCTTCCCGGCATACCCGGTGTAGCGAGTCACTCGGACCGACTGGTTGTGAATCCACGCTCCGTCCATCTTGAAGGGGCCATCACCGATGGGCGCGGTATTGAACGCCTCAGGGTCCGAGTAGAAGGCTTCAGGAAGTGGATAGAACGCCGTGTAGCCGAGCGTCAGTGGGAACTGGCTGAACGGCGCGGACAACCTCACCTCGATCGTCCGCTCGTCGACAGCGCGCAGCCCGCTCATACGCTCGGATACCGGCGGGGACGCGTCGCAGTCGAGCTCGCCCGCGGCGCCTCTGCCGCACTGGAGGTCCGCGAAGCCCTCGATGTTGGCGAAGAAGGATGCGTTGTTCTGCGCGCTTGGCGCATGCGCGCCGTAGTTCCACGCGTCGACGTACGACTGGGCGTTGACCGGTGTGCCGTCGTGGAAGGTCCAGCCGTCCTTCAGCGTGATGGTCCACGTCTGCTGATCGCGGGAGGTGATGGACTCCGCATGCGCTCGTGGCGCGTCCTCGCCCATCAGGATGGGCTCCTCGGTGTTAGCGGTGTCGTACTGGACCAGCGGGCTGAACAACGCGGTGAGAACCTCTGAGCTGCAGCTTTGGTTTGCGTTCCCCGGCGTCAGCCCCCTCGGCTCGCAGATGAACACCGAGAACTCGCCACCCCGCGCGAGCGGTACCCCCTCACCCGATCGCTGGCCCCCGCCACATGCGCTGGCGGCCAACGCGACCGCGACGAGCGCCACGCCGACCCGATGACCCTTGCGCCTCATCCGTTCTCCTCCGCCAACCTCACGTCGAGGCGAGCCGCAGGAGCCTACTGCCGTCGGGGGAGTCAGGGTCGCCATGATGCGACGCATGCGCCATGAAGTGCTCTTGGCTTGCGAGCGGCTCCTCGCCGTCGCCCGGGGTACGGCGGGTCCACGACCCGTCCGGGCCGAGCGTCCATGCTTGGACGTTGTCGGCGAGCGTCACGTCCATGATGTGGCGCAGCTCCTCGCGCAGCTCTGGATCTTGGACGGGCGTGAGTACCTCGACACGGCGGTCGAGGTTACGCGGCATCCAGTCGGCGGACCCGATGTAGAAGTCGTCGTGGCCGAACTGCACCACCCGCTCATGCTCGAGCAGCCGCCCGACGACGCTGATGACCCGGATGTGGTCGCTGACGCCTGGCACGCCGGGACGTAGACCGCAGATTCCCCGGACGATGAGGTCGACCTGCACTCCCGCTTGGGAGGCCCGGTACAGGTCGGTGATCATCCGCTCGTCGATCAGCGAGTTCAGCTTCGCGCGGATGAGCCCTCGCCGCTCGGCGCGCTGGACGTCGATCTGACGCTGGATCAGCGCGGCGAGCTGGTTACGCAACGCCACCGGCGCGACGAGCAGCTCGCGGTAGGTCTCTTGGCGGGAGTAGCCGGTCAGGTAGTTGAACAGGTCGGTGAGGTCGGCGCCGAGCGCCGGGCGGCAGCTGAGGAGCCCGAGGTCTGTGTAGAGCGCGGCTGTCTTGGGGTTGTAGTTCCCCGTGCCGATGTGGACATAGCGGCGGAGGCCGTCCCGTTCCCTCCGTACGACCAGCGAGGTCTTCGAGTGCGTCTTCAGGCCGACCAGCCCGTAGACCACGTGGACTCCCGCTTTCTCCAACGTCCTCGCCCACGCGATGTTCGCCTGCTCGTCGAACCGAGCCTTCAGCTCCACGAGCGCGGCGACCTGCTTGCCCTGCTCCGCCGCCCGGATCAGGGCCTTCACGATCGGTGAGTCGCCGGAGGTCCGGTACAGCGTCTGCTTGATCGCCAGGACGTAAGGATCTTCCGAGGCGGCGGTGATGAAGCGCTCGACCGTGTGGCGGAAGCTGTCGTACGGATGGCGCACCAGGATGTCGCCACGGCGGATCGCGGCGAACAGGTCCGCGGGCGGGAGCGGGGAGTCCGCCGGCCGGTTGTCCGGTTCCGGCCGGGCGAACCGCGGGTGGATCCTCGGCGTCCACGGCTTCCACCGAAGCCGGGGAATGTCGAGGTCCGCGAGCTGTGTGAGGTCACCGAGCCCAAGCATCCCCGGGACGGGGTACGTGTGGACCTCGTCGACGTCCAGCTCGTCGCGCAGGATGTCGACGACGTAGCCCGGCATGTCCTCCGCTACCTCGAGCCGGACGACCGCGCCGAACCGGCGCCGCCGCAGCTCCTGCTCGACGGCCATGAGGAGGTCCTCGGCCTCGTCCTCTTCCAGCTCTAGGTCAGCGTTGCGGGTGACTCTGAACCCGTGGGACTCGATCACGTCCATCCCGGGAAACAGCCGGGAGAGGTTTGCGGCGATCAGCTCTTCCAGCGGCACGAACGCTCGCGCGAGCCCGACCGTGACGAAGCGGGGGAGCACCTCTGGCACCTTCACCCGCGCGAAGTGCGTCCGACCCGTAGTCGGGTCGTAGACGGTCACCGCCAATGACAAGCTGAGGCTTGAGATGTACGGAAAGGGATGCCCGGGATCGACAGCCAGCGGCGTGAGCACCGGGAAGACCGTCTCCTCGAAGTAGCGCTCCAGGTTTGTGCGCTGGTCGGCGGCCAGGTCGTGCATCGGCACGATCGCCAACCCGTTCCGGGCTAGGAGCGGCACGAGCTGCCGGTGGAGACAGTCCGCCGCCGCATCGACCATCGGGCGGAGGCGGCGCGAGATGGCCTTGAGCTGCTCGTGCGGAGTGAGCCCATCGGGGCTTGTTTCGGTCACTCCGGCCGCGACTTGGCTCTTCAGGCCCGCCACTCGGACCATGAAGAACTCGTCCAAGTTGCTCGCGAAGATCGCCAAGAACCGTAACCGCTCGAGCAGCGGCACGTCCGCGTCGATGGCCTGAGCGAGCACTCGCCGGTTGAACTCAAGCCACGACAGCTCGCGATTGACGTGTAGCTGCGGGTCGTCGAGGTCGACCGCCTCCGCTGCGTGTAGCTGGCTCACCTGGGCATCACCACCGACTGATCACTCTATACCGAGGTTGACGCCCGGTGGTGTTGCTCCTTTGGTTTGGAGCGGTGAGGCGTCGGGTGCGCATCCGTCGGTGGTCCACGCTCACGCCTCTGGGTGATCGTGCAGCGTGGGTGTTGGTCCTTTGGTTTGGAGCGGTGAGGCGTCGGGCGCGCATCCGTCGGTGATTCACGCTCACGCCTCTGGGTGGTCTGTGCATCTAAGGGCAAGGTAGGAGCAGATTGCGCTCGATGACCGTCGGCGTGTGCATCGAGCGGTACCCCACGCTGTCGAAACGGACGACCAGCACAGGACCGTCGACGCGTTGGACGATCCCCTCACCCCATTCAGGGTGCTCGACGGCGTCGCCCGGAGCGAAGGGACCACCGCGGTGCGCGGCCACCCGCTCGCGCTCTGACTCCAAGTCCCAGTCGTCGAGTGTCCGTCGCTCGGCCTTGCGCAGGCAGTTGTCGCAGCGAAGGCACAGCTCCGCGCCATAGTCGTCGCCTAGGTAGTTGAGCAGGTAGCGGCGGCGGCACGCGGTCGTCTCGGCATAGGCCGCGACCATATCGAGGCGGGACTGCTCGATCTCGACCTGGACCGCCTGGTGCCTGGCCATGGCCTCCATGGCCACGGCGGGATCCCCGCGCCATCGGATTCCGTGGGTGAACCGTGTGACGTAGCCGAACCGGTCGAGGTCCTCAAGAAGCGCGGTCGCCCCGGACCGCGCGACATCCGCGTCCTCCACAACGCCAGTGAGCACATCGACCTCCGGTGTCACCTTGCCCACCCGGCTGAGCAGGTGGATCATCTTCGCGATGGTTCGCTCGGACGGCCGGCTGCGGCGGTGGAGGTGCTCGTGCACCGACCGGTCCTCCATCCGGTAGAGCAGCACGCAGTCCGCGGGCTTGCCGTCACGACCCGCACGACCCGCCTCCTGCCAGTACGACTCCAGAGAGTCAGGCATAGTGCGGTGGAAAACGGCGCGAATATCAGGTTTGTCGATTCCCATGCCGAAGGCGCTCGTGGCGCACAGGACCGAGACGCCCCCGTCCAGGAATGCCTCCTGCACCTCCTTGCGGACCGTCCGTTCCATCGCTCCGTGGTAGTGGCCCGCGGCCATCCCGAGGGCGCGGAGGGCTCGGGCGGTCTCCTCAGACTCGCGCCGCGTCGTGCAGTACACGACGCCCGCCTGGCCGGGCTCCAACACCTCACCGAGGGCCTTGGCGAGCTGGCGGTCGCGCCGATCGGGATCGGTGACGTGCACGACGTCGAAGTGCAGGTTGGGACGGTCGAACCCCCGCGCGATGATCACCGGGTCCTGGAGCCCGAGCTCCGTCGCGACGTCCTTTCGGACCGCGTCGGGCGCCGTGGCCGTCAGGGCGAGGATCGGCGGGCGACCCATCGCGGCCGCCGCGGAGGACAGCTCGCGATACGCGGGCCGGAAGTCGAATCCCCACTCGGAGATGCAGTGGGCCTCGTCGACACAGAACACGTCGACTCGGGTCTGAGTGAGGGCCTGGCGGACGTCCTCGCGCGCCAACTGCTCGGGTGTGGCGAACAAGAAGTCGAGGGTGCCCCTGGCCAGCTGCGCCAACAGCTTCCGGCGCCGCTCTCCGCGCAGCGCGCCGGTGACCGCGCCGACTCGTTGGGGCTGGGAACCGTCCTCTCCCTCGGCGAGCCGGCGGACCTGGTCTTGCATCAGCGCGATCAGCGGTGTGGCCACCACCGTCGTCCCGTCGAGCAAGGTCCCCGCCAGCTGGTAGACCAGGGTTTTCCCGCCTCCGGTGGGCAGGATCGCGACCACGTCACGCCGGGCGAGCACCGCCTCCAAGGCCTCACGCTGACCAGGAAGGAAGTCGATGAGGTCAGGAAAGGTGCGCCGCAGCGCAGCGTCGAGATCTACTGGCTTTACCACGCGTGTCGCACCCTTCCTCGCGAAGCTTACGGGTCAATGACATTCCCCGGCTCTCAAGCGTTCACGCGACAACCGTCCGTAGTGTGACCTCTATGGCATCCGGTGTCGTCGATCCTCGCCGCCGCGCGGCGAGCGCAGCGAGCGCGGCATCGGGCGTTCTGGCGGCGGTGCTCGCCTTGGCCAGCAGTGAGCTGTTGGCGGCACTGCTGCCCGGCGCGCCCTCTTTAGTACTCGCGGTGGGGGCGGCGATCGTCGATCTCGCCCCACTCCCGGTCGAACGCGTCGCGGTGAACGTCTTCGGTACCGCGGACAAGCCGGCGCTTGTCGTTGGGATCGTGCTGCTATCGGCCGTCGCTGGTGCCGCGTTCGGCGTCGCCGCCGCCCGGAGGTTCTGGATCGGGGTCGTGGGGTTCAGCGTGTTCGGGATCCTCGGGGCGGTGGCCGGGTTCTTCGATCCGCAGGCGTCCGGTCTCGTAGGTTCGGTCTCGGCGACAGCGTCCGCGTTGGTGGGCGTCGGCGTGTTACGGCGATTGTTGGACGCGGCGCCGAGCGTTCGGGCCCCGGAGGAGCGGCGTCACTTCCTGGTCCTCGCCGCGTCGGTTCTTGGCCTCGCGTTGGTAGGGGGTGGGGTCGGACGCTGGCTCCTGCGCGGGCGCGAGAGGATGCTGGCGGAGCGCGAGGCGGTGCGACTGCCAGCGGCGAGCCGAGCGTTGCCCCCACCCGCGGCCTCCGCCTCGCTGGACGTTGTAGGCCTGCCTCCGCTGGTGACGCCCAACGCGGACTTCTACCGCATCGATACCGCGCTCGCCGTTCCACAGATCGATCTTTCTGGCTGGCGCCTTGCCATCGATGGGATGGTCGATCGGCCGCTCTCACTGAGCTTCGACGACCTTCTCGCGATGGATCTCGTCGAGGCCGACGTCACGATCGCGTGCGTCTCGAACGAGATCGGCGGTGAGCTGATCGGCAACGCGCGCTGGCTCGGCGTCCCGCTCGCCGCGCTCCTCGAGCGGGTCGGCGTGCAGCCGGGCGCGGACCAGATCGTCGGGCAGTCGGTCGACGGCTGGACGGGAGGGTTCCCGACCCAGGCGGCCTTTGATGGCCGGAACGCGCTGGTCGCCGTAGGAATGAACGGCGAGCCGCTCCCCATCGAGCATGGGTTCCCCGCGCGACTCATCGTGCCAGGCCTCTACGGGTACGTCTCGGCGACGAAGTGGCTGTCGCGGATCCGCCTCGTGACGTGGGAGGGCTTCGACGGGTACTGGATCCCGCGCGGTTGGTCGAAGGAGGGGCCGATCAAGACCCAGTCGCGTATCGACGTGCCGGCCCGCTTTGGCGCGATCCCCGCCGGTCCCACGGCGATCGCCGGCGTCGCCTGGGCGCAGCGCCGCGGCATCTCGGGCGTGGAGGTACAGATCGACGAAGACGAGTGGCAGCCCGCGCTGCTCGCCGGCGAGCTCCACGTCGACACCTGGCGCCAGTGGACCTTGGCGTGGAGCGCCACTCCCGGTACCCACCGCATCCGCGTCCGCGCGACCGACGGGACGGGAGCGATCCAGACTGAAGCAAGCGCCCCCGTCATCCCAAACGGCGCCACCGGCTACCACACGATCCGAGTAACCGTAAGGTGAGTTTTGTGTGCTGGATCGCGGCGGTATACCGC
>JBOGED010000546.1:0-2429 GCA_050743625.1 Egibacteraceae bacterium
CGTGCGCCGATGATGTTCTTGCGCTTGCGCCACTCCCGGACATCAACGGCGAGATGGGCCAACTCCCAGCCCACGGTCAGATCGACCGGGTGCAGCGTGGCCTCACCGCCGCCGGCCGGAAGGTGCACGATCAACCCCCACTCGGTGCTGACCTTCTCGCCAGGCACCCAGTCGCTGCGCTCACCCACGGGGATGACCTGGCCGTAGCGCCCGTGGGGCACCACCTCGCCGCCGGCGATGTCGTAGCGCATCGACCGGCTGTAGACCGCGAGCTGGACGCTGTAGGGGATGTGCCCGAAATCCAGGCTGGCGCCGGTCTTGATATCGCCGATGACCAGCTCGCCCGCCGGGAGCAACATTCGTCCGTCCACGATCAACGGGGCGGTCAGCCGGTACACCCGGTCCGGGGTCCCGCCGACCTGCAGCTCATCGCACACAGCGAAGCTCTCGGCCACCACGACATCGAGCAGCTTGGTCGCTCCGAGGTATGCCTGGACGTCCGGTGCGTACTCGTCCGGGACGTACGGGGACTGCCCCTGGTCGTACTGGTCGCACAGGTCGTGCAGCGCGGTGCCGGTGGTCGCCGCCGCGCCGGACTGCGCGGCATCCATGCCCTGCTCGACCAGCTCGTTGAGCTTCTCCTTGTTCGACTTGTGCGCGTTGACCGCCAGCACCAGGTCCTTGCGGGACGCAATGCCGATAGCGGTCATCCGCTGCTTCCACTTGGTCAGCCCGGTCGAGTCATCCAGCGCCTTGCCCAGGGTCGACGCGCGGGTGTACGCCTTGATCTTCCCGTCCGGGGTACGGATCAGCGGCCGTCCCCAACGGTCGCGCCCGATCTCCCGCCTGGTCTCCTCAGCCGAGAAGAACTTCTGCACCTCGCCCGCCATCACGCCGCCTTTCGATTGGTGGTTTGCTGATCCGCTTGAACCTCGGGAATCTCGCTCCAGCGGGTGCCAAGCACCTTCGCCTCGGCGGTGATGGGGACACCCCGGAACGTGCACGTCATGGCCGCTTCGAGCGCGGCGCAGGCATCCTGAGCGCGAGCCTCGGGCACCTGAAGAATGATCTCGTCGTGGATGACCAGCCAGAGCGCGTCGCCCCAACCGGCGGCGCGCAGCCGGAGCAGGGCATCGGCGAACAGGTCCCGCGCCGCACCCTGGATGTGGTAATTCGTGTTGGCGTATCGCTTGTCCGGATCGACCGCCGTCCGACGGCCTGACAGCGAAACGATCTCGTTGTGCCGCTGGGTAGACCTGATCCAGTCGCCGAGCACCGGGTACGCATCGCGGAAGCTCTCCAGGAACTGCTGCGCCTGCGCCAGAGTGGTGCCGTCGCCGAACGTGGCGGCGATGCGCTTCGGGCCCGCGCCGTACATCACCGAAAAGCCGCCGTTCTTGGCCTGCCCGTACTGCTTCTCGGTGAACCCCTCGCCGTAGACCCGCCGGGCGTTGGCGTTGTGCAGCTTCTCCCCGGACACGATGACCTCAAACAGATCAGGGTCCCGCGACAGCGCGGCGGCCACCCGATACTCGACCTGGCCGAAGTCAGCGCCAACCAGCAGATGCCCGTCCTCGGCCTGGAACACCGCCCGGATGCGCGGGTCGTTCTTCGGCAGGTTCTGCAGGGCGGGGTCGGAGATGGACATTCGGCTGGTACGCGCTTTCAACGCGTTGACCTTCGGATGTACGCGACCGTCGATCGAGGCGACTGAGATGCGGTCGATCTCCCTGGTCTTCATCCGCAGCGCCTTGTGCCCGCGCCAGACCACCAACAGCTCAGCGAGCTCACGCACCCGGTCGGGCTGGTCAGGATCGCGCAGCCGAGGAAGGCCAGCCTTCTTGTCGGTGCTGATCTGACCGGCGTCGGACATCACCGGGTCGACGACGCCCAGCTCCTCCAGCGCGGCGGCGACCTGCGGCGCGGAGTCGGGGTTGGTCACGCCGTAGGGGCCGAAGCTCGACAGCATTTCGGTCTGGGCGGTCGACGCGGCGAAGAACACCTTGCCCAGGGCGTCACGGTCGACGCGCAGGCCGCGCCAGGTGACACCGGCGAGCATCTGACCCAACCGGCTCTCCCGGTCGAGCAGGCGCCGGATGTCGCCCGGCGCGCCCTCCCACTGCGCCAGCAACCAGCGCAGCACCCGCAGGCAGAACACCGCGTCCAGGCCGTTGTAAACCCAGTAGGCGGGGTCGCCGACGTCCAGCGTCGAGTAGCCCCGACCCATCCACTCGCGTACCTCGGCGGCCTTCTCCGAGCCTCGGGGACGCGGACCGACGAACTCGACAAACCGTTCGAGCAGCGTCTCCTCGGCCTGGACCAGGGCGCGCGAACCGGTCATCTCCGACAACGGCTTGAGGCTGTGCCGTCCATCGGAGGACAGCACCGCCGGGTCCTCGTCATCGGCGATGTCGACGGCGAAGATGTCC
>JBOGED010000547.1:0-14766 GCA_050743625.1 Egibacteraceae bacterium
GCAGGGCGGGTGTGCGATTACGGGCGGATGCGCCCGAGCAGGCACATCACACCGGGAACGCCGCGAGGCGAGCGGGTGGGCGGCTGCGGTCGGAAACAGCAACGTCATTTATGCCCAGCCCCTAAGCTCGAATCAGGCGAGTTCTCCCCTCTCCGAGCCCATTCCTCGGAGTCCAACGGCTCGATGAAGGACGCCAGTTCCGCCAGCTCTTTCGCCCGGCCACTGGCAACGATCTCGCTCATCCCGTTCCCTCCTCGATCGGCTCCCACGCGCTCACGCTCATGGTGCGCCGACGTGACCGGCGTGTCGATAAGGTGCTTGCGAGCAGGCGCGCGTTGAGCTATTCTCGAACATGAGTTCGAGATCGGCCTTGCGTTACGCCTAGGGGAAGGTCCGCGGAACTGAAGTTCGGCTTTGGCATACTTCGGTCATGGCGAACTTTGTTAATCGTGAACAAGAGTTGCGTGCGCTGGACCGGGCGTGTGGCCAGCAAGCGGGGCTCGTGGTCGTGTCCGGGCGGCGGCGGGTCGGGAAGACCGCGTTGCTGGACCGGTTCGCTGCTGACCGCAGGGCGATCTTCCTCCCCGGCACAAGGGCGCCGGTAGCCGAGGCGTTACGGCGCTTGGAGGAGCGAGTCCGCGCGGTCGCGCCGCCGGTGCCGGGCGACCTGTTGGACCTCGGGCACCTCCCGACGTGGGACGCCGCGCTTGGATACCTGCTCGCGAGGGCCCGCGACGAGCGGCTACTCGTCGTCCTCGACGAGTTCCCGTACCTGTGCGAGGCCGACCCAGCGCTGGCGTCGACGTTGCAAGCGCGGTGGGACCACCGGGGCGCCACGAAGCTGTCGATCGTGCTGGCCGGCAGCCATGTCGGATTGATGGAGGAGTTGGTCGCCGCGGACGCGCCCTTGTTCGGACGAGCGGACGCGCACCTGCGGCTCCAGCCGTTCTCGTGGAGGGAGGCGGGCTTGCTGGTCGGGGGCGGCGAGCCGGCGAGCTGGTTGGAGGCCTACCTGACCGTCGGAGGGATGCCGCGGTACCTGACGTTATGGGACCCGCGGCACGACGCGATGGCCAACCTCGCCGACCTGCTCGACGGCCCCGGGGCGCCGCTTGGCGACGAGGGCACGGTCGTGTTGCAGGAGTTGCCGGCGGGCTCGGCCGCCGCGCGCGTCTTGGAGCTGGTCGCGCTGGGCGCCGGCACGTTCACCACGGTCCGGGAGCGAGCGGGGCTGGCTCCCGCGACGGCGAGTGAGGCCCTGTCCACGCTGGCCAGCTTGGGGTTGATCGACCGGCTCACCCCGGTCGGCGAGGACCCCAGGCGCACGAAGCGCGTGCGCTACGAGGTCCGTGACCCCTTCCTACGGCTGTGGCTGTCGGTCGTGCTCCCAAACCGCGAGTCTTTCGAGCTGGGTCGCGGCGCGGGTGTCCTCGGGACCGTGCGGGACAGGATCACGGCGAGCCAAGGCCATGCCTTCGCCGCGGTGGTCCGGGATTGGGTCGCTGGGCACGAGCAGGCCACCTGCGGGCCGTGGTGGCCGACCACCGACGGCGACGGCCTTGACGTGCTCGCCCTCCGCGGCCCCCACGCGATCGCCGCCGCATCCGCGCTATGGGCCACGGGCATCGACGGCGACGACGAGCGCGCCCGGCTCCGCAAGGTGCTCGACGGCTCTCCGCACGGCCCAGCCGACACCCTCCACGTCGCCGCCCGCTCCGGCCGCAACATCCTCGACCCCGAGTCGCTGTACACCACGTAGGAGCACAGGGACTGCGGCGGCACTGCGGCATAGATGAATACGCGTTACCCTCCGCTCGTGGAGAGGGTCGGATTCGACGTGTTCCTGTCCTATAACTGTTCCGATGAGGCGGCCGTGACACACCTCGCCGAGCTGCTACGGGAGCAGGGCATCCAACCGTGGCTTGACCGCTGGGCGTTGACGCCCGGCGGCGGCTGGCAGCAGGAGATCGTCCAGGGCCTCCATGCCTCCCGGACCTGCGCGGTCATTCTCGGTCCCCAGGGGTTGAGCGACTGGGCCCGCGAGGAACTGGGCGTGGCCCATGATCGCGCGGCCAAGGACCGCGGCTTCCGGCTGTTCATGGTGCTGCTGCCCGGGGCAGTGGAGCCCAACGATCCCAGCCTGGCCTTTCTTCGGAGCCGCACTTGGGTGGACCTGCGTGCCGCCATTGACGACCCGAACGGGCTCCGCGACTTGACGCGCGCGATCACGAGCACAACAGCGCCTCGTGCACAGGGCCTTCCCCCGAACAAGCGTCCAGTCCGTACGAGGGTTTGGACGGGAGATCGGACAGCCACTGCAGCCCTAACCATAGGTGTGGTCTCGGTGATCCTCGGGGTACTCCCGATCACCGCCCCGTAGGCGTCGTGCTCGCGCTCATCGCGATAACGCTTGGGGAGCGAGCCGCCAACACCTGAGCTTGTAGACGAGATCCGCTCGGAGCTCGAACGGAGCCGTTCCATCTCTGATCTATCCATAGGTGACTGTTACAACGCGCCTCCGGGCGAGGTGACCACGTACGTTTCCGTGGTCGGCTGCAACGAACCACACCAGCAGGAGGTAATCGCGTTGCTCATGATCCAGGAGGACGAAACTGCTCCCTATCCGGGGATTGATCAACTTCGCGCGACCGTCGATGGGGAATGCCAGGCCGACCCGTTTGAGGCGTACGTCGGCCGGCATTACTTGCTCTCACCGCTCGAAGTCATCGCCTTCTACCCAAGCGGTCCGAGGTGGCGGGACGGCGATCGAAAGATCATCTGCGCCGTCTCCGACCCTACCGGCCCCACATCCGGATCCGTACGCGGCACGGGGAGGATCGGACCACCATACCCACTATCCCCCTTCCCCGAGGCGACCGGCGGGTAGTCCATCTGGTCGGCTCCTGGCCCTGGTTCAACCTTTGAGCTCACCCGCTCGTGTCTGGAACGCCCTCCGGTCCTCGGCAGCCAATCGGCCGTCTTCGTCGCCTACAGGACCGCGTACCGGTGCTACTTCGGTGAATCGTCCAGGATGGCTCGAAGACTTGCCTCGAGGGTGATAGCTCATGCTCGATCGCAGCCCATACGCGGTCCGCGTCAATCTCGAAGTAGCCATGCACGAGGCGGTTCCTCATGCCGATCACTCCCGCCCAGGGAATGTCCGGATAAGACTCCCGCAGGTCACTCGTAAGCCGGCTTGCGGCTTCACCAAGGATCTCGATCCAGCGCATCACCGCGGCACCCACCACTTCGTCGTCCAAGACCTCCAGGCCGCCCTGCGTGTGCCGCTTGATCGTCTCGATGCTGTCCAGCATGTCGATGAGCCTGTCGCGATCACTTCTCACAGCGCGACGGCCTCTGCGAGTGCTCGCTTTCGGGCCCGGGGTTTCAAGCTCGGGACGGTGGCCACGTCTACCGCGCAGCCGAGCAGCCCCTCGAGCGCGACGATGAGTTCGGCCCACCGGAGCAGACCCACGTCAGCGTCGAAATCGACGAGCAGGTCAAGGTCGCTGTCCGAATCTTCTTCGCCTCGGGCGACGGAGCCGAAAACTCGGACATGACGCGCGCCGTGTTGGGTCGCGAGCGCGAGGATCTCGTCGCGCCGTTGCCGCAATACCTCCAGGGGCGGTGGTGGCGCTGCATCGGTCCTGCCGTCGGCCAGCGTCTTCATCGTTCGCACCATACGCGGACGAGCTGTTCAGCACCACGCGCGGGTACACCTGGCCATCGTGGCGGCGGCGAGGCGATCCGTATAGTCGCTCAGCGCGGCTCCTGGTCGGGTGGGATAGTGCCCCCGCACTTCCCCGGTCAAGGGCCGGGTGGTGTGCGGAGGTCGGCGAGGTCTTCGGCAAGAACGTTCACCGCGTCACCCAGGAGGATGGCGGCGGGTCTCGAGATCGGTTTGCTCGCAGAGGACCAGGGCTTGGGCAACGAGCATGGCGGCGACCTCACAGGCGCCGACGCGTGTGGAGATCCTGGGATGCATCGTCTGCCCGCACGCAGTGCATAGGATCGGGAGGGCCAGCGCCATCGGCATACTCACCGCGCCTGGCTTCACGACGCATGCAGCTTCATCGCGGTCGCGTGAGGAGGTTGACTGACCCGCGCGTTGGTCTTGCAACGGTGCCGAAGTGGCCATCGAGTTCTCCCAGAGGTTCGCGTGCCGATAGGTCTCTTTGCGGAGCATAGAGACCCCGCACTCGCCAGCTGAGAACATTTCTCGTTATTTCTCGAAGGTTTCCGCTTCGACGTCTGAGACGAAACTGCGAGAATCGTCGGTGACCTCTGCAGCGAGGTCATCTATCGCTCTGGTGATGATGGCCCGGGCTGCGTGGGCGTAACTGGCCACGGCCGCGAGTTGGTCGAAGATGCCGCGGTATAGCTCGATCTCTTGCGGTTGGGTAAGGTTCAACTCGGCGGAGAAGGTCTCGATCGAGACCCGGTCGTTGTCGAGCAGCCAGAAGCCGTGCCAGGGAGCGACCACGTACTGCGCCTCGAACCCGATAACACCGAGCCTCACGTTACGCATGGCTGAGAGCGACACCAGGCGATCCAGTTGGGCCAGCATCACCTCGGGCGAGGACAAACGGAAACGCAGGGCGGCTTCGGTCAGCACGAAGTGGAAGCGCTTATCTTGCCGGTACAACATCTCCTGACGCTGCACACGGACGCGCACCGCGTCGTCAATGTCGTCGGGCACTTTGAAGAGCGTGGCGACCTGCGCGAAGCGATCACGGGCGTACTCTGCGGTTTGAAGCAGGCCAGGGATGACGGTCGCCTCGAACGCCCGGAAAAGACGCGTTCGTTCATCGATCTCAGCCAACTTCCCTTGATGAGGACGGAGGCCGGTTCGCAGGAGGCGGCGCCATTCGGCATGTTGGATCTCCAAGGTGTGCAGCGAGGCGAGCAGTGCGTCGGCTTCTGCCTCGGCACGAGTCGCGCTGGTCCAGGATCGGATGTCTTCGTCAGTTGGGGTTTGCCGGCCGTTTTCCAGCTTCGAGATCTTCGAGGCGGGCCAGTTCAACGACTCCGCGAGTTGTTTGCCGGTCAACCGGGCTCGTTTACGAAGCTCGCGGAGCCGCAAACCGAGAGCGCGGCGGGCCTCGTCAACGCTGGTCACGCCGGTTGCCCTACTCGGCGGCAAAGTCATCCCGTCGCGTGGCGCGATGCCAGGCGGCGTCACGCCAATAGTTGTGCTGCACGATCCGGCTGGGTCCTCGATAACCTCGCCTCCGAGAAAGCGATCTTCGTCGTCGAAGTGCATCCATACGAGCTTGCGCGAGTCGAACAGCCAGTAGTCATGGTCAGGCACACCCTCGGCCTGGTCACGGGCCAAGTAGCGGATATCCTCGCCGGCCGCATTGGTGTACCGCGAACAGAACACTCCGAAGCGGCTGTAATCGGTCATGGGGACACTTACCACTCGAACGCGCGAGAAACGGAGCCCACGAGCGGTTGCGGCGCGGATCATCGACAGCCAATCCTGGAACCAACCAAGGTCGACAGGCGCTCCCGTCGAGAACTGCCGCAGCGCGACCGTCTCGATAGGAGAGCTATAGGAATCCCGCGTTTCCAGGCGAAAGGCCGTGTACTCGAAGGTGTGGAACAGTTGACTGAACCCGGGGCCAACGAGCAGGCTCAGCGCCGTTCCTCCTGACCGTCGTCCTCGGCGAAGCGTAGGAGATCCACCGCGAAGAGCGTGGGCGATTGACCCCCTTGAGACTCAGGATCCTCACCGAGAAAATGAAGGCGCATCATGGCTCCTTGCTCGAATGTTAGAGAAAGTTCTTGATCATGATCGCTCGCGAGGCCCCGGTAGGTCAACCCGCAGCGCAGCGGACCGTGACGATGGTGACGCTCGGAGGGTCACCGTCGCGCACGACAAAGGCTGGGGTGGAGCATCATGGTGTGAGAAACAACCGATCAGCATAAGGAGCACTCCACCATGCAACACCCCATTCTTCACCGCGGCGTGCGGGACGCGGCCGTCGGTGTACTGGCGGCGATCGTGCTGAGCGCGTGCGGGACCCCTACCGCCCAGCAAGCCTCACAAGCGGAAACGGAGCAGGCCACCACCTCCTCGGCGTCGGTGCAGGTCGCGGACTCGTCGTTGGGGCAGATCCTCACCAACGCCGAGGGCTTCACGCTCTACGCGTTCGACAACGACGAGGACCAGCCGCAATCGACCTGCGAGGACGCCTGCGCAACGACCTGGCCGCCCCTGCTCGTCGGCGAGAGCAACGTGACCAGCGACGGGATCGACCAGGCGCTGATCGACCTCTCCCCGCGCAAGGACGGCACCGTCCAGGTCCGCGCCAACAGCTGGCCGCTGTACACCTTCTCGGGGGATCAGGCCCCTGGGGACACGAACGGCCAAGGCTCCGGCGGCGTCTGGCACGTCGTCGGCACGGACGGCAAGCCGATCCGGGAAGCGGCGGCCGCATCTCCCTCCAGCTACTCCTACTAGCGGGGCTTCGCCCCGGCCCGACGAGCGTGTGAGGCATGACAGCGTTCCCCGAAGTGGACCGGCGGGTCATCGCTAGCCGGCTCGCAACTCGTGCAACACCTGCAACACGACTCCCAAACTTGACTCACGCGCAACGACTTTGCGGATCCAAGCGCCTAGACGTGGGAACGTCAGGATGCCACCGAGCGCGTCCGGCTCGTCGCTCGTGGCTTGGTCCCTGGCCGCGATCCCGCGCTCGATCGCCGTCCGCGTTGCCGTAGCGTCGTCAACGTGGCCCACGCACGAGCCTGGAGCGCCGGCAACCACACCGAGACCGCGCCACGAACTCCCGAGACCATCTGTGAGCCGAGTTGCGCGTATCGCAGCGCATCGTTGGACCACCCAGCCCAGCACGCGACCACCGACTGGAGCCCGCGGAGCCAGCCGCAGAGCCAGTCGTGACCCGCATTGGTCCGCGCACACGTAGGCCGTCCTCGCTTGGCTCATCGCCGCCCGCGGATTCCCGAGATCGTGACTGGCCTTCGCAAGCATTCCGCGCACGCATCCACCTCATTGAGCCCGAGGCGCCGGACCTTGACCGCGAACAGCGCAACCAGGCCGACAAGCACCTCCGACGTGCGGTGCTCGTGCCTGACCCGCCCGGCCAGCTCGACCCCGTCGACCGCCCGTGGAAGCAATGATTCGAGCGCTGGTCGCTGAGGCTCCGCGCGATCACCGACGGACACCTCCACACGTTCCTGGAGACCGTCAAGACCACCGCGCTCGACGGAACCCGCCGGGTCATCGCGCCCGACAGCGTCGCGATGATCTGGTCGGCCGTGCGCTCGGCCTCCACGGCCTCGAGGTGTGCGACGCCGACGGGTACGCGCTACCCGGCTTCACGCCGGAGCGGTGGGCGACCTGCTGGTATCACTGCACGCCGCGATCCATATGGCCAGCCGGTGGTTCGGCGGGGGCGTCTACTCCGAGGTCCGGCTCGGTGAGGTACACGGCAGCTCGTGTGAACGGCCGGGCTGGTTGGACGACGTCGACTTCGGCGATCCGTTGTACGTCACGTCCCCGCTGGGGCTGTTGGGGGGGGCGGTCGTGATGGCGCACCCGATGCTGGAACGCTGGTCCTGGCCGGTGGACGCCACGGTGAACGACCCCTGACCTCGACGCCGAAGCGCTGGGCCGCCAGCTGGGAGCGGCCGCTGAGGCGGTCGACGGGTTCGTGAAGGTCCGCCTGTGGCTGCTCGGCGGCCGGTCGACGCTGCTCGGCGACCGGATCGAGGGAACCTGGGTCGAGCCGCCGTTCGGCCCACTGGACGCGGTTGTCTACGAGCGGGTCTGCCACCGCCTCGACGAGCTACGAGCCGGCCGCCGCGTCAGCGGCTTGGACCGTGTCACCTCCGATCCGCATCCGCTGCCCCTCTCGATGAGGTTGCGGTGGATCCCCGACGCCGAGGGGGTGGCCCGCATGGGCTGGCCGCGCGGCTGTCCGACGTGGCCGGCCGGTTGGACGCGGCCGGAGGGCGCTGGGAGGACGGCGAGGACGCCCAAGCCACGCTGGCCGGCTTCCTGCGCGCCCTGGCCGACCTCATCGAGATCCGCGCCGCGCTGCAGGCGGCCGCGCAGGCACACGCCTACGAGATGGCTGAGTCGGTCGAGGAGCTGGCCGGTGAGGTTACGGCGGCACTGGGCTGGATCCAGACCGGCCAGCGCATGCCAGCGATGCCGGTCGACATGGACACGGGCGTGGCCCGCCTCCGCGACGTCGTCCACCGGCTCAACGCCCTGGCGGCCGCGGAGGCCCGTCACGAGGGAGGACCGCGCGATGGCGACTGAGCCCGCCTTCGACATCCACGAACCGGGCGCTGCGTGGCCGGGAGAGGACTTCGAACGGCTGTGTCAGGCGCTGAGCAACGCGGGCCGGGTTCCTCACCTGGTTGTCCGCCTGCCCTGAGCTGCTGGCCGCATGCGGTCCGGGCTGGCCGGACCGCGTGGACAAGTTCCTCGATGAGGCCCGCGGCCTCCGCGTTCACGTCGTGACGCGCGCCATGGAGGTATTGCCGTAACAGTCCACGCTTACTCAGGGACGGTCATGGCCCGGGCATCCCTTCCCCGCCCGGGCCGTGATCCGTCGCCACACCTTGAGATGAAGCTCTCGCCGCAGCGCGGGCTGGCGTCGGCCAGCCATGCGCGCGGGCGCCGCGCGGCTCATGCTCCGCTGGCGGGGTCAGCTGGCGAGCTGATGCACCCGCTGATAGGACAACCCGAGCACTTCACCGGCGTCGCGCAGCGTCAGCCCCGCCTCGAGCAAACTTCGGACCGCGTCGCGTGTGGCGACCTGCGATTCCTGCTGCGCCTCCGTGGCCTGGGCTCGAAGCTCCGCGCTACGGCGGACTGCCCCCAGCGCATCACCGGGCAGCTGCAAGTCTTCCGCGATGTCGGCGGCGTCGGCGTCATCGACGAACAACGACAGCGCGTCACGCATGCGCTCCCGCGCCGCCCGCAACGTGCGGCCCTGCGTGTGACACCCGGGCACGTCGGGGAAGTCAACGAACCAATAGCCGTCCTCGTCCCGAACGATGACGGCGGTGTACTGCCCCTGGGTCACTGCAGCCACCTTTCTCCCAGGCACGGCGCCAGATCCCGCTGGATCGCTCCACGCAGGCCCTTGCCGAGACCCTCGCCGCGATGGAACGGGATGGTGGTCTGACATGAGCCGACGCTCACCTTCTTGTGCGAGCCCTTGCCCTCCTGTACCTCGACCACCAACCCGAGTTCCCTCGCGCGCTCCTGGATCCGCCGAAGCATCTCCCTCGCGGTCATCCAACATTGTCCATCCTAGTAGACGGATACCGTCTAGGAGACTAGAAGAATGGCGTCTGAATGGCGCGGCCAGGCGGCCAGGCCGGCCTTCCCCGGCCCAGTCTGGCAGCCCTGACGGGCCGCTCGGCGCCAGGGAGCGGGGCGCCCGCACCCATGGCTGGCCGACCTCAAGCAGCGCTTCCGCCGACCTTGGAGGGTGTCAGGTTTGCCATGGTTCGCGCACCTCGCGACGCGAGTGCACGTGTGTGGGACGTTGATTTGGGCTTTAACGATTTGGGTTTTGGTCTTGGAGATGTGGTGGTGAAGAGACGGTCGGAAGGGCTTGAGATGAGCGGTTGGAGGTTCGTGCTGGCGTGTCGTGTGGTGGCGGTTGCTGAGTTGGAGGTGGTGTGTGCTGATGGTGACGGCGACGACGTGTAAGCGGCCTGACTATTACTTGGAGAAGGTGGCGCGGGATCGACATGACTACCTGGTAGGCGACGGCGAGAAGCCTGGGGTATGGATGGGCTCACTCGCGGAGCGGCTGGACGTGTCGGGTGAGGTGACCGAGGAGCAATTCCGCCGGCTGCTCGACGGGTGTGACCCGGTGACGGGGGAGCGGTTGAAGTGGCGGCCGAACACGGAGGTGTCGGGCTGGGACATCACCTTCTCCGCGCCCAAGAGCGTGTCGGTGCTGTGGGCCATCGCTCCACCCGAGATCCGCGCCCAGTTCCGCGAGGCTGAGAAGCTCGCGGTCACCATGGGGTTGCGGCTGCTGGAGGAGCACGCTTGCGTCGCCCGACTCGGCAAAGCCGGGCACCGACCGCCACCCCGGAACCGGGTTCGTGATCGCGGCGTTCGAGCACCGCCTGACCCGCGAGGGCGACCCTGGGCTGCACGTCCACTGTGTCGCCGGCAACGTCGTCGAAACCGCCGACGAGCGCCGCTCCGCAATCGACGGCGTCGTGCTGCGCCGTCACCGCTGGGCGGCCGACGGGATGTACCAAGCGGTCCTGCGCGCCGAGCTGACCCGCCGCCTCGGCGTCCGCTGGATCGAACGCAACGACACGTGGGAGATCGAAGGCGTCCCCGCCGCGGCATGCCGCGAGTTCTCCAAACGCTCCGCTCAGATCAAGGCCGAGATGGCCGCCCGAGGCACCTCCGGCGGCCGCGCCGCGCAGGCCGCCGCCCTGGCCCACCGCAAACCCAAGGCCGGCCGAGAGGCCACCGCCGACCTGCACACCCGCATCCGCGCCGAGTACGCCTCGTACGGCCGCGACCCCGACCACACCCTCCGAGAAACCCTCGACCTCGACCGGGTCCGCGAACGGTTGGGTTCGGATCTCGACCTGTCCGACACCGTGGACGCTGGAAGGCGGTCGTTGCGCCCTTTCACCGCTGGCTCCACCGCCGAACGCGTCGCTGCCGGGTCGAGTGACGAGGAGATCATCGAGCACCTCCTCGGCCCTGAAGGGCTGACGGAAAAGGCCTCAGGCTTCGGCCACCGCGAGGTGTTCGCCGCCGTCACCAAGTTGCTGGGCGACTCCGACGGCGCGGCTGGTGAGCAGGCGTACGCCGGCGGGATGCGTCTGGCCACCCAGGTGATCGCCGATCCAAGAGTGCACGTACTGCTCGCCCGATCGGCAGGCTTTCCGGCGACGTACTCCGGATGCGCGACGACAACGGCAACATCACCAAGGTCGTCTGCCCGAGTGTCGAGCGCCGCTACACGACCGCCAACCTGATCGCCGTGGAGCAGGAGCTGGTCGACCGCGCGGAGGCGCGGCAAGGCGCCGGCGCCGCGCGTCTCCCCCGCGACATCCTCGAGCAGTTCCTGGCCGCTCATCCCGAGCTGGACGAGGATCAGGAGGCGATGGTCCGCCACATCGCTACCTCCGGCGCCGGGGTCGACGTCGTCGTGGGGAAGGCTGGCACGGGGAAGACACATGCCATGAAGGTCACCCGAGAGGCCTTCGAGGCAGCGGGTATCCTCGTGCTCGGTGTCACCCCAACTGGACAGGCTGCCGCCGTGCTGCGAAAGGACGGCGGGATCGACGCGACCACCCTCGACAGGCTGCTCGTTGACGTCGCCAACGGCACGCGCTCGATCCCTCGCGGGGCTCTTGTGGTGCTCGACGAGGCGGGGATGTGCCCTACCCGGAACCGGCTCATGCTGCAACGGCTGGTCGATGACGCGGGCGCCAAGGTCGCCCAGGTCGGTGATCACCGCCAGATCCCGTCCGTGGACGTCGGCGGCTCCCACGCCCGCCTCGCCGAAACCCTCGGCGCGATCACCCTCGGGAAAGACCACCGCCTCAAGCACCCGGGGCTCCGTGACGCTGCCGAGTACCTCCGCGAAGGCGACGCCGCGCAAAGCGTCAAGCTGCTCCGCGAGCTGGGTATGGTCCATGAGCACGAGGACGTCCAGACCATCCGCCAGCAGATGGTCGGCGACTGGCTCGACCTGCTCGACCAAGGCCGCGACGCCCGCATGCTGGCCACCGAAAACGCGGTCGTAGACGAGCTGAGCCTCCTCGCCCGCGCCCAGCTCATCGAGCGCGGCACCGTCGACCGCAAGGGCCGCGGCTACGTCAGCAGCGACCACACCCGAAAGACCACGCTCGCGCGCGGCGACCGCGTCCGTCTCGGCCACAACACGACCCTCACCTACCCGGCCGCACCGGCTGGCTCCAGATCCACAACGGCATGCACGCCACCGTCCTCCACGCCGGCCGCCGCGGCCTCCACATCCGCCTCGACCCCGACGACCTCCCCCAGGACGCAGACCAGGTCCGTGACCTCACCTTGCCGTGCTGGTACACCGGCGACTACGTCGCCCACGCCTACGCCCTCACCGCCGACAAAGCCCAAGGCATGACTGTCGACGACGTCCTCTTCGCCCCCTCGCCCGCATCCACCTCAGAGCGCGGCTACGTCGCCCTATCCCGAGGCCGCCACTCCAACCGCATTTACGCGGTCAAAGACACCGCCTGGGAACAAGCCCTATCCGAATCCCGCACCCACACCTTCGCCACCCAACAACAACCGACGGACCGTCGAATGCTTGACGAGCATGCCCGTCTCGAAGCCCTACGCGCTCAACGTGCCGCCCGTGACGTGCGACGCGACCGCCAGCCCAAGCGTGACGATGGGCTGTCGATGTCGATGTAGAGACGAGGCCACTGGGCGGATGCTCGCTGGACTCGGACTCTCGCCCAAACATGCTGCCATGAGGGACATCCGCCTTGATCCGAAAACCTCAGTACGATCTTGGCCATGGATCCCTTGACTGCGCTTTCTGTCCAGTTCGATCCGTTGCGTCCCTTGGATGCAGACGAAAGCGATCTGTATGTCGATTGGCAGAATGAGTTGGATGTTGCTGACGACGTGAAGCTGCGGTTGGCCAACTCCATCGCGCGCAGCCCGGGCCCGGTGACGCGGCTGTTCACAGGTCACCGCGGCGCTGGCAAGACCACGGAGCTCAACCGCGTGCGCCAGCGTTTGCAAGCGGGCATTGGTGGGCGCAAGGTGTTCGTGTCGATGCTCTTCGCTGAGCGCTGGGTTCACCTGGATGACGTGCAGCCTGAGGATCTCGTATATCAGATCGTCCGTCAGCTCGTGACTGACCTCAAGCGCACAGACTTCGCCTTCGCCGAGACAAGTTTCCTAAATGCTCTGGGCGGTGTTCGTGATTTTCTTCGCGGAAGGCTCGCCGTCGACAGTGCCGATGTAGGGATGGATCCGCTGACGGTCAGCTTGCGCTTCGAGTCGTTTCCGACCGCGCGCAAAGAGTTCCGTGATCTTCTACAAGGTCTCTTACCAACGATCTATGACCTCGTGAATACCGAAATTCTCGTCAAGGCGCGGGCGTGGTTGGCGGAGCCCGCGCACGGCGGGTACTCGGACGTCGCAATAATTGTGGACCAGCTCGACCGGATTCCACGCAAGCCGCTGAACGGCTACACGAACCACGAAAACTTATTCCTTGACCACGCTGGCCCGTTGCGATCGTTGAACTGCGACGTGGTCTATACGATCCCAATCGAACTGGCGTACAGCCGTGCATACTCCCGGTTGCAGGATACCTACGGCAGCGCCATTCTTACATTGCCGGCGATCCCCGTAACCACCCGCGGGGGTGAACAGTTCCACCCTGGCGTGGAGGTTCTGCGGGAGATCGTCCAGCGCCGAGCCCACAAAGCCGGACTTGGGCTCGACCAAGTTTTTGCTACGCCTGATCTCCTCGAGGAGGTGCTACGCCGCTCGGGTGGGCATGTTCGAGGACTATTCGTGCTCTTGCAGTCAATACTCGACAGAAGCGCGGAGCTGCCAATAACCGGCACGATCACGCAGCGGGGGCTCCGGCGCGCGGCTGCGGACCTGGCGGTGCCGCTGCGAGCTACCGACTGGGCGCTGCTGGCTGAAGTGCATGAGTCTCGCGACAAAGTGGGCGAAGACCACGGCAGCTGGAATGAGCTTTTGCGTGACAGACTCGTGCTGGCCTACGAGGACGAGCTCGGTCACTGGTACGACCGGAACCCGCTTCTCGAGCTAGTCGAACCGAGAAGACGAAGATGAGCGTCGCTGTTTCACCACTGGCGGACGATAACCGTGAGGAATTGGAGGCGCTGTGCCGGATGCTTACCCGGGCCAGCGGCTTCCGGTTAGGTTTCGCGGTAGTCAACCACCCGTCACTTCGTGGGCGCCTGGCCCAGGATATTAGTGCCGCGTGCGGGATCCGGCCGGACGAGGTCACGCTGAATCCTGGGGCTCCTGAAGGCATCGTCGCGCAGCTCGAACGGGCGGTGGGCCAGAACCATCCGCGCGCGCTGCTGGTCCACGGCCTCGAGTCGATGCTCGACCTCACCCTGCGGCAGTCCCCGGCGATGGACCTGCTCAATCTCAACCGAGATTACTGCTGGCAGCGCTTTCCTTGGCCCGTGGTGTTCGTGGCTCCGCTGTTCGCGGTACGCGAGTTCGCTCGCCAAGCTCCTGATTTTTGGTCCGGCCGGACGGGCGTGTATCGCTTTACCGGGGATCACGACGACATCAGAGAAACGCTTGCAGGGCTTGGGATCGACTACGACTGGTCGCTCCCAGCCGGCTCCAAGCTTGAACGCCGAGAGGTGCTCGATAGTGTTCATGCCGAACTCGAGGACACCGGAGGCGAGGACTCGTCGATCGTCTTGGAAACATTGACGCTTCTGGCGAGGGCCGCGGCCTTTGAGTACGACTGGTCGAGACAAGAGCGCATGCTCAGCCAAGCCCTGCCCATCTACCGCCAAATCGGCGCCCGGCTCGGCGAGGCGAACGCGATCCAGGCGCTGGGCGACGTCGCGCTGCAGCAGGACCGCTACGACGAGGCCAGCGAACGCTACGAGCAAGCCCTGCCCATCTACCGCCAAATCGGCGCCCGGCTCGGCGAGGCGAACGCGATCCAGGCGCTAGGCGACGTCGCGCGCATGCAGGACCGCTACGACGAGGCCAGCGAACGCTACGAGCAAGCC
>JBOGED010000548.1:0-10634 GCA_050743625.1 Egibacteraceae bacterium
GGTCCGGATTCCGGACCTGAGTCGACACACCCCGGTTTAGGTGCGGGTGAAGCGGTAGCCCATGCCGGGCTCGGTGTGGAAGTGCCGGGGTCGGGAGGGGTCGACCTCCAGCTTTCGCCGGATGTGCGCCAGGTGGACACGCAGGTAGTTGGTCTCGTGCACGTACTCGGGCCCCCACACATCCTGGAGGAGCTGCCGTTGGGTAACGAGCCGCCCCTCGTTGCGGACGAGCAACTCGACGATCTGCCACTCAGTAGGGGTGAGACGGATCGCGCCCTCCGGGGACTCCACCCGCTTGGCGACCAGATCGATGCGGAACCTGCCGGTGTCCACGACCGGCTCCTCCTGCCCATCCCTCCAGGACCTGCGAACGGCGGCGCGCAGCCTGGCGAGCAGCTCGGCCATGCCGAACGGCTTGGTCACATAGTCGTCGGCGCCCGCGTCCAACGCCGCCACCTTGTCCGGTTCCGCCTCACGGGCGGACAGCACGATGATCGGCACGTCAGTCCAGCCCCGCAGCCCATGGATGACATCGACCCCGTCGATGCCAGGCAGGCCGAGGTCGAGGATGACGACGTCAGGGTGGCGGTCGGCGGCCATCCGCAGCGCCTCCTCGCCAGTTGCCGCCAGGTCAACGTCGTAATCGCGGACCCGCAGGTTGACATCGAGCGCACGGCGGATGTTCGGCTCATCGTCCACGACGAGCACCCGAGTCACCGTAAACCACCGCCATCAGGCTCTGTGAGACCACCGCCAGCAGGCTCTGTGAGGGCCTTCAGGCTGACGGTCATGGTCGTCCCCCCGCCCGGAGTGTCGTCGGTGAAAAGCTCACCGCCAATGGCCTGAGTGAACCCACGGGCGACCGCGAGCCCGAGGCCCACACCGCCCGGCGCTCCGTCGCCGAGCCGCTGGAACGGCTGGAACACCTTGTCAAGGTAGGCGGGTGGGATGCCGGGTCCCCGGTCGGTCACGCACAGGTGGACCTGGCCGGCGACGGCGCCGGCGTGGATGCGTACGGGCTCACCCGGCGGCGACCACTCCAACGCGTTGCCGACGAGATTGGCGACCACCCGCTCCAGCAAGGCGGGGTCCGCTTGTACCAGCGGCAGCGTTTCGGAGATGTCGACGTCGATACGGGTCCCGTCGGTCGGGAGGCCGCGCAGCGCCGCTGGCACGACCTCGTCGAGCCCGACCGGCTGGTTGTGCACCTGCAGGGCGCCGCTTTGCAGCCGGCTCATGTCGAGCAGGTTGCCGACCAAGGTGTTGAGCCGGTCGGCCTCGGCGACGATCGCTGTCAAGAACTCCTCGGTGGTGTCCGGCTGCCAGGCCACGTCCGCCTGCAGCAGGCTCGTGGCCGACGCCTTGATGGACGCGAGCGGGGTGCGCAGGTCGTGGGACACGGCGGCCAGCAGCGCCGAGCGCAGCTCATGCGCACGCGCGTGCACGCTGGCGTCCTCGGCCTGTGCTCGTAGCTGGCGGGTCGCGACCGCCACCGCCAGCTGTGCGGCGAACGAGGCGAGGAGGCGCCGGTCGTCAGCCGGCGTGCGCGGCCCGGCGAGCACCAGGGTCGCATCGTCGGACAGGATCAGCGCATCGGTGCCGTCCCCCGGGCTCGCGGGGATCGGCTGCCCCGCCGAGGCCTCGACCGCCCAGCCAGTGCCATAGCGCCGCAGCACAGCGACGCTGTCCAGCTGGAACGTGGCCCGCAGGTCGTGGACAAGGTGAGGCAACGGGTCGTCGCTGTCCAGCAGCGAGCCCGCGAGCCGTGCCAGGGCGGCGGCCTCGGCTCGGGCACGGCTCGCTTCGGAGGCACGGCGGGCGGCCAGGTCGGCGAGGACGCTCACCACGACCGCGACCACCACGAACACCACCAGCGCGACGAGAAACTGCGGCTCGCCGACCCGGATCGAGTAATAGGGCTGGGTGAACAGGACGTTCGCGAGCAGGAACCCCCCGACCGCCGCGAGCACACCCGCCCACAGGCCGCCGACCGCCGAGGCCGCCACGCACAGCGACAGGTACACCAAGACGACGGTCGACAGCTCGACATCGTCCCGTAACGCATTCAGGATCACGGCCAGGAGCGGCAACCCGACCAGCGCGACTCCCATGCCAGCCATGCGCCGGCGCGGGGACAGCGCCGCGAGTCGGGGAGGGCGTGGCAGCGGGCGTGCGGTCTCATCGGGCGAGGGTTCGTGCGAGATCACATGGACGTCGATCGACCCCGATCCCCGGATCACCGAGTTGATCACCGAGCCACGGACCAGCTCGGCCAGGCGGGAGCGGCGGGTGGATCCCAGCACGATCTGCGTCACCTGCTCAGCCCTCGCGAACTGCAGCAGCGCGGTCGGTACATCCTCGCCTACCGTCTCACGGAACTGCCCGCCCAGCTGCTCCAGTAGCATCCGGTGCTGTTCGAGAAACGCGGGCGCGGCCGCGGCCAGCCCGTCCTGGGTCCGCACGTGTACCCCGATGAGCTCGGCTTTCGCGCGGCGCGCGATGCGGGACGCGCGGCGGATCAACGTCTCCCCGCCAGGGGCGCCGGCCAGCGCCACCATCACCCGCTCGCGCGTCTCCCATTGCTCCTCGATGCCGTGGGCGACCATGTAGTCGTGCAGCGACTCGTCGACCCGATCGGCCACCCAGAGAAGCGCGAGCTCGCGGAGCGCGCCCAGGTTGCCGGGACGGAAGTAGTTCGTGAGCGCGGCCGAGACCTTCTCCGGGGCGTAGATGTTGCCGTGGGCCATGCGCCGCCGGATCGCCTCAGGGCTCATGTCGATCAGCTCAACCTGGTCAGCGGAACGCACGACCGCGTCGGGGATTGTCTCGCGTTGCGGGACGCCGGTGATGCGCTCGATCACGTCGTTGAGCGACGCGAGGTGTTGAATGTTGAGCGTGGAAATAACCTTGATGCCAGCCTCGAGCAGTTCCTCGACGTCCTGCCAGCGCTTCGCGTTGCGCGATCCGGGCACGTTGGTGTGTGCGAGCTCGTCGACGAGCGCGACCTCTGGGTTGCGAGCCAAGATGGCGTCGACGTCCATCTCCTCGAAGGTCGCACCCCGGTAGGTCATCTGGCGGCGGGGGACGATCTCCACATCGCGGATCTGCCCAGCCACCACCGTGCGGCCGTGGGTCTCGACCAATCCGATCACGACGTCGGTGCCACGCGCCCGGCCCCGCCAACCCTCGTTGAGCATCGCGAACGTCTTGCCAACGCCGGGGGCGGCGCCAAGGTAGATCCGCAAGCTGCCGCGCGTCATGGAGTCCCATGATCGGCTTCACGCTGGGTCACCGCCATGAGGCTCTGCGAGTTCACCGCCATGAGGCTCGACTAGACCACCGCCATGAGGCTCTGTTGCGATCTTGAGGCTGACCACCATCGTGGTACCGCCGCCGGGAGTGTCCTCGACGGTAAGGGTCCCGTCGATCGCCTCGGTCAGGCCGCGGGCGACCGCGAGACCGAGGCCGATCCCGCTGCCGTTCGGTTGGTCTCCGAGACGCTGGAACGGCTGGAAGACACGGTCGCGATCCGCGATCGGGATGCCTGGCCCGCGGTCGGTCACCCGCAGGTCGACATGGTCGTTCACGGCGCCAGCATGCACCCGAACCGGCTGATCGGGTGGGGACCACCGCAGCGCATTCGCGACCAAGTTGGCCACCACGCGCTCCAAAAGCGCCGGATCGGCGGCCACGGGTGGGAGCGTCTCTGGCACGTCGACCGTCAGCCGGTCGTCCTCCCCGAAGGACCGCAGCGCGGCCGGAACGATCTCCTCCAGGCCGATGGCCGTGGTCGCCACCTCGACGGCGCCGATCTGCAACCGGCTCATATCGAGCAGGTTGCCGACCAGGGTGTTCAGCCAATCGGCCTCCCCGACGACCGACCGAAGAATCTCGCGCGTGTGCTCGGGCGACCAGTCGACGTCGGATTGCAGCAGGCTGGTGGTCCAGGCCTTGATCGACGCGAGCGGTGTGCGCAGGTCGTGGGACACGGCCAACAGCAGGGCCTGGCGCAGCTCCCGGCTCTTGGCCAAGCCGGCGGACTCCGCGGCCTCCTCATGGAGCTGGCGGTTGGCGACCGCCAGCGCGAGTTGCGCCGCGAACGCCGCGAGGATCCGGCGGTCATCCGCCGGCGTGCGTGGCCCGGTAAGCACGAGCATCAGGTCGTCACCCAGGCTCAGCGCGTCGGTGCCATCGGCGGGCTCGTGCGGGACCGGAGAGCCCGCGGCGCTCTCTACCACCCAGCTATCGCCGGTCCGGCGCAAGATGGCGACGCTGTCGAGACCGAACGTGGTGCGGACGTCGGCGACGAGCCGAGGCAGCGGGTCAGGACTGTCGATGAGGGTCGAGGACAGCCGGGCGAGCGCCGCCGACTCGCTCCGCGCGCGCGCCGCCTCCGCGGCGCGCCTCGCGGACAGGTCGGCGAGGCCGCTGACCACCCCGGCGACGGCGACGAATACGACGAGCGCGATGAGATTGTCGTGCTCGCCGATCGTGAAGGTATAGAGCGGCGGGGTGAAGTACCAGTTGGCGAGCAGGAAGCCCACGACCGCGGCGGTCACGCCTGGCAGGAACCCGCCGATCGTCGCCACGACGACGCTCGCGCACAGGTAGAGGAGCAGGACGCTCGGAAGCTGCAGCTCAGCGCGAAGCTGGTCGAAAACCACCGTGAGCAGCGGCATCCCCACCAGCGCGAGCCCGAACCCGCTCGCGCGCCGGCGGGCGGACAGCGCCGCCGGCCACTGCCGCTTCGGCGCCAACCGGTGGGCCACGTCGTCGGTATCGGCTTGGTAGGAGATGACGTGGATGTCGATGCCGCCCGAGCCGCGGATGACCGCGTTGATGACCGAGCCGCGGGTCAGCTCGGCCCAGCGGGAGCGACGGCTGGAGCCGAGGACGATCTGGGTGACGTGCTCCGCGCGAGCGAACTGGAGCAACGCCTGCGCGATGTCGTCCCCGACGACCTCCCGGTAGACGCCTCCCAGCTCCGACAGCAGGCGCTGGTGACGCTCGAGGTCTCCCGACGCCGGCGCGGTCAGCCCGTCCTGAGGCCTCACGTGCACGCCGAGCAGCTCGGCTTTCGTTCGGTTCGCCATACGTGCTGCCCGGCGGATGGGGAGGTCGGCGGTCGGCGCACCGGTCAGCGCGACCATCACCCGCTCGCGGGTCTCCCAGGGCTCGGCGATCCCGTGCGCGGCCATGTAGTCGTGCAGTTCCTCGTCGACGCGGTCGGCGACCCAGAGCAGCGCGAGCTCGCGTAACGCGCCGAGGTTGCCGAAACGGAAATAGTTGCCGAGCGCGGCGTCGACCTTCTCAGGCGGGTAGATGTTGCCGTGCGCCATGCGCCGGCGGATCGCCTCGGGAGTCATGTCGACGAGCTCGACCTGTTCGGCGGCCCGTACCACCGCGTCCGGGATCGTCTCGCGCTGCTTCACCCCGGTGATGCGCTCGACGACGTCGTTGAGGGACTCCAAGTGCTGGATGTTGAGAGTGGAGACGACGGTGATCCCCGCGTCGAGCAGCTCCTCGACGTCCTGCCAGCGCTTGGCGTTCCTGCAGCCAGGCACGTTCGTGTGCGCGATCTCGTCGACCAGCGCAACCTGCGGGCGGCGCGCGAGGACAGCGTCGACGTCCATCTCCTCGAACGTCGTGCCACGGTAGGTCATCCGCTTGCGGGGAATGACCTCGAGATCACGGACCTGCTCCGCGGTCTTGGCGCGCCCATGGGTTTCGACGAACCCAACGACCACGTCCGTCCCGCGCTCCCTGCGCCGCCACCCCTCGTTGAGCATCGCGAAGGTCTTCCCGACGCCGGCGGCGGCGCCGAGGTAGATGCGGTGGCAGCCGCGGGCCATGTCAAGCTCGACCCTCTTCGTCGAGCGCGAGGTTGAGCAGGAGGACGTTCACGCCAGGCTCACCGAGGACTCCGAGGCCGCGGCCTTGCGTGTTGCGGGCGATCAGCGTCTCGACCTGCCCCTCGGGTACACCCCTCGCTCGTGAGACGCGTGGTACCTGGAGCAGGGCGTTCGCGACCGAGATGTGCGGGTCGAGCCCGGATCCCGAGGCGGTGACGGCGTCGACCGGCACCGCGGCGTCCGGGGCGAGCCCGTTCCTTGAGCGGTACTCGGAGACGCGCTCGGAGACGAGCGCGAGGAACTCCTCGTTGGTCGGCCCGAAGTTGGAGCCCGAGGTCGCTGACCCGTCGTAGCCGTCCTCCCCCGCCGCCGAGGGGCGCGAGTGGAAGTACTCGTCGGCGGTGAACACCTGACCCTGCAGGGCCGAGCCGACGACCACGCCGTCGCGCCGGACCAACGAGCTGTTGGCCTTGCCGGGGAAGACGAGCAGGGAGATCCCGGTCACGAGGAGGGGATAGGCCAGCCCGGTCACGACGATCATCACGACCACGATCCGGAGGGCGGGAAGCAGTTGGCGTCGCATCAGCGAACCCCTAGCGCGGTGACGATCACGTCGATGAGCTTGATGGCCGGGAACGGCAGGATGACGCCGCCGAGCCCGTAGACGAGCAGGTTGCGGCGCAGCACGGCCGCGGCTCTCAGAGCGCGGAAACGCACCCCACGGAGCGCGAGCGGGATCAGCGCGATGATGATGAGCGCGTTGAAGATCACCGCGGACAAGACGCCTGAGCGCGGGGTGGCGAGCCGCATGATGTTGAGCGCGTCGAGCTGTGGGTACACGCCCACGAACATGGCCGGGATGATCGCGAAGTACTTCGCGACGTCGGTCGCGATCGAGAAGGTCGTCAAGCTGCCACGGGTGATCAGCAGCTGCTTGCCGATCTCGACGATCTCGATGAGCTTTGTCGGGTTGGAGTCGAGGTCGACCATGTTCCCGGCTTCCTTGGCCGCCTGAGTGCCGGTGTTCATCGCCACGCCGACATCGGCCTGCGCGAGCGCGGGCGCGTCGTTCGTGCCGTCGCCTGTCATGGCGACAAGCTTGCCGCCGGCCTGCTCCTTGCGGATCAGGCGCATCTTGTCCTCGGGTGTCGCCTCGGCGAGGAAGTCGTCGACGCCGGCCTCCTCGGCGATGGCCTTGGCCGTCAGCGGGTTGTCGCCGGTGATCATCACGGTCTTGATGCCCAACTCGCGAAGCTGGTCGAACCGAGTCCGTATCCCTTCTTTGACGACGTCCTTGAGGTGCACGACGCCGAGCACGCGGGTGGCGGTCGCGTCGGAGGAGGCCACCGCGAGCGGCGTGCCGCCGCTGCGGGCGATCCCGTCGGCGATCTCGGCGAGCTGGTCGGTGACGTCGCCTCCTCGCTCTTTGGTGACCCAGCGGGCGATCGAGTCCGTCGCGCCTTTGCGCACGGAGACGCCGTCCATATCGACGCCGCTCATGCGGGTCTGCGCGGTGAACGGGACGAGCGTGGCGCCGGTCAGCTCACGCTCCCGAAGGTCGTAGCCGGTCTTGGCGAGCACGACGATCGAGCGGCCCTCGGGGGTCTCGTCGGCCAGGCTGGCCATCTGCGCGACCTCGGCGAGCTCCTGCTCGGTCACCCCGCGCACCGGGATGAACTCCGACGCCTGGCGGTTGCCGAGCGTGATCGTGCCGGTCTTGTCGAGAAGCAACGTGTTGCAGTCCCCGGCGGCCTCGACCGCCCGGCCGCTCATCGCGAGCACGTTGCGCTGGACCAGCCGGTCCATCCCGGCGATGCCGATCGCGGACAGCAAGGCCCCGATGGTCGTGGGGATCAGGCACACGAGCAGCGCCATCAGCACGACCACCGACTGCCGCTCCCCCGAGTACACGGCGAACGGCTGGAGCGTGGAGACCACAAGCAAGAACACGATCGTCAGGCCCGCCAGCAGGATCGAGAGCGCGATCTCGTTCGGCGTCTTCTGGCGCGCAGCGCCCTCCACCAGGGCGATCATGCGATCGAGGAAGGACTCGCCCGCCTTCGCGGTGATGCGGACCACGATCCGGTCGGAGAGGACCTTCGTGCCACCGGTGACCGCCGACCGGTCCCCACCCGACTCGCGGATGACCGGCGCCGACTCACCCGTGACCGCGGACTCGTCGACGCTGGCGATGCCTTCGATGACGTCTCCGTCACCGGGTATGAACTCGCCAGCCGTCACGACGCATTCGTCGCCGACCTGCAAGTCCGGGCTCGCCACCTCCTCGATCTGCCCGTCGGCGCGGCGGCGGCGCGCGACGGTCTCGGTGCGGGTCTTGCGCAGCGTGTCGGCCTGCGCCTTGCCGCGTCCCTCCGCCATGGCCTCCGCGAAGTTCGCGAACAGGACCGTGAACCACAGCCACGCCGCGACCAGCCCGGCGAAGACGCTCTGGGAGGTGTCCGCGCTCCCCAGATCTCGGATGAACAGCACCGTCACGACGAGGCTGCCGACCTCCACCACGAACATGACCGGGTTGCGCACCATCAGGCGCGGGTCGAGCTTGCGCACGCTGTCGCCCGCGGCCCGCCGGACAATGGCGGGGTCGAACAGTGAGCGCGGAGCGCGATCCCATCCCGGAGGGATCCTCTTAGAGCGGGGTTGAGTCATCGCGTGCTCCCTAGAGACTCAAGTGCTCGACGATGGGACCGAGCGACAGCGCCGGGAAGTAGGTGAGGCCCACGAGGATCAAGGTCATCGCGAGCAGTAACCCCGCGAACGTCGCCCCATCCGTCGGGAACGTCCCCGACGACGCCGGGACGGGCTGCTTGCGGGCGAGCGACCCCGCGATCGCGAGAACCGGCACGAGCAAGAACCAGCGCCCGAACACGAACGCGATGCCGATCGTCGTGTTGTACCAGGGGGTATTGCTGCCCAGCCCGACGAAGGCGGACCCGTTGTTGTTGGAGCCAGACGCGAAGGCGTAGAGGATCTCGGAGAGGCCGTGCGGCCCAGGCGCGTTCTTCGCCACCTCGACCGCGGTCGGGATGAGCACCGAGGCGGCGGTGAACACGAGGACCGACAGCGGCACCGCGAGGATGTAGAGCACGACGACCTTCATCTCGCCGAACTCGATCTTCTTGCCCAGGTATTCCGGGGTGCGGCCGACCATCAGGCCGGCGATGAACACCGACAGGATCGCCAGCACGAGCAGTCCGGTAAGGCCGACGCCGACACCTCCGGGGCTGACCTCACCGAGAAGCATGTTGAACGTCGGCACGAGCCCGCCAAGCGGCGTGAAGCTGTCGTGCATCGCGTTGACCGACCCGTTCGACGTCCCGGTCGTCGTTGCCGCCCACAGGCCCGACGCGGCTGGCCCAAACCGGACCTCCTTACCCTCCATGTTCCCGCCAGGGGTGGTCACGGCCTGCTCAACGCCGGCCGCGGTCAGGCGCGGGTTGCCGGCCGACTCGAGGCCCATCGCGAACAGCGCCGAGCCAGCCCACAGCACGAACATCACCGAGAACAGCACCCAGCCCTGGCGTTGATTGCGCACCATCCTGCCGAACGTGTAGGTGAGCGCGAACGGGATCACCGCGATCAACCACAGCTCGACGAAGTTCGCCAGCGGCGTGGAGTTCTCGAAGGGCACGGCGGAGTTCGAGCCGAAGAAGCCGCCACCGTTCGTGCCGAGCTGCTTGATCACGATCTGGCTGGCGGCAGGGCCGCCGGGGACGAGCTGCGTCGCTCCCTCCAGCGTCGTCACTGGCGTGAACCCGCGGAGGTTCTGGATCACGCCCTGGCTGACCAGCACCAACGCGAACACGACGCTGAGCGGGAGCAGGATCCGTGTCGTCGTACGCACGAGGTCCGCCCAGAAGTTGCCGATCGTGTTCGCGCGGCGGCGGGCGAGCCCGCGGATGAGCGCGGCCATCACCGCCATGCCTGCCGCGGCCGACACGAAGTTCTGCACTTCCAGGCCGAGCACCTGGACCAGGTGCGACATCGTCGCCTCACCTGAGTAGTTCTGCCAGTTCGTGTTCGACACAAAGCTCATCGCCGTGTTGAACGACAGGTCCGGCGCGACCGCCTCCCGGCCGGTCGGGTTCAGCGGCAGCAGGCCCTGCAGTCGCTGCAGCGCGTACAG
Source organism: Egibacteraceae bacterium (assembly GCA_050743625.1). GTDB lineage: Bacteria > Actinomycetota > Nitriliruptoria > Euzebyales > Egibacteraceae > JBOGED01. Next base: position 9,997 of record JBOGED010000548.1, read on the forward strand.
CACGAGCCACGAGACCGCACTGAACGCGATGAACGAGAAGGCATAGGTGGTCCAGCGCTGCTCCCGCTCAGAGTCGACACCGCCGAGCCGGTAGATGAGCCGCTCCAGCGGCAGGAACAGCCGGTCGCCTGGCGCGCGACCCGGCTCGTAGACCCGGGCCATGTACGCCCCGAGCGGAGGAGTGAGCACCACGAACAGGACGCTGAGCAGCAGGAACTGCGTCCACCCGTAGATGGTCATCCCAGCTTCTCCGGGAAGATCAGGGCCACCAGTAGGTAGCCGATCAGCGCCACCGCGAACACGAGCCCGATCACGTCGTCAGCGGTCATGCCGGCTCTCCTGGTCGGGGCTCATCCCGTGCTCGTCCGCGTCGCCGCGGCCGATCAGCCGCTCACAACCCGCCACGTACCAGGCCGACAACACGAACAACGCGACCGCCAGGCCCACGTACACCAGATCCGCCATCGCCGCTTCCTTCCTTCTTCCCGCACGACAGCCGCCGCTTGCCCGTCAGTGGTCCGAGGGGACGGATCCCATGCTGGCCGCCGCCGCTCGATCAGGTCGTGAAGAGCCCGTCAAGAACCTGGCCAGCGCTGTAAAGATTCCGTAGAGCGATATCTCGCGTGCTGTCCCCGAAC
>JBOGED010000549.1:0-2110 GCA_050743625.1 Egibacteraceae bacterium
GGTCCGGATTCCGGACCTGAGCCGACACACCCACCCGCGTGAGGCACGGTTCGGCGAGCCGCGTGCGGCTCCGTAGGAAATAACGCATAAAACGGTCAGAAAGGGGCGGGTCTCACCTTGCCTACCAGGACATTCATCCTTCTGGGTCAGGAGGTCTGGAATCGTGAGGCGATCGTCAAGTTGGCCGGGGATCCTCAAGCCGTGACCGCGCCAGCACAGTGCCTGGACGACCTGAGACGAGGTCGATGAACCGGGTCGCGCTTCTACTCAGCGTCTAAGCCCCAGCTGATCACCCTTGCTGGGGTGATGCGGATGAGCGCCGATCCGTTGGAGGAAGGCTCGTCGGTCAGCGCCTCGGCGGGGGCCCATGATGAGGACGGATCGGGGTCGCCAGGGGTCGATGGAGGCCATGTCGTCGATGACGAAGGCGGCCTTGGGGTTGGCCTGGACGATGCGGAACTTGCGTGTCTTCGCGAAGTCGCGCCCGGTGACGTCGATCGTGTCGAGCTCGGCGTTGTACCGCCACATGCCGATGGGGACGACGTGTGGCTGGCCAGCGGCGTCGGAGGTGGCGAGCCGGCCCATCCTGGGCTCCCGCAGGTAGGCCAGCTCGGCGTCGGAGAACGCGCTCACGACGGCAGCCCACCGATCCGGATGCTGTCCCGACGAGCCCACGCGACGACCGCGGCCGCCACGAGGAAGGGGAGCGGCCGGGCCCACGCACCGCTCAGGAGCAGCAGCTCGGCCAGCACCGCGCCGACCAGCACACCGACGAGCAGCAACGCGCCGTAGCCGGCGAACCGCCTGGTCAGCATCGCCGTTGCGCCGATGACCTCCAGCGCGCCGGTCACGTAGCGCAGCCACTGCCCGGCACCGATCGCGTCGAAGAGCTCGACCATCGGTGCGGCACCCGCCAGCTTGAGGACGCCGCTTGCCAGCAGCCCTACGCCGGCGACGATCTGTACCGCCCCAAAAGCGACGTTCGTGGCCTTGCGCCTCGTCGAGATGCCCGTGGTGCCCCCAACCCGCGTTGATGTCATGTCTTCTCCGTTCCTGCCTGCCTTTGCGGCTACCCTCGCACGGCGCGCTTACGGTGGGCTGCGCGCTCGCTGACGGGCTCCTGCGGTCGGGCCCTCCCGTGGGCGCTATCGTCGCCGCATGCGGTTTGGCATGCTGGGTCCCCTCGCGGTGTGGACCGACGCCGGGGAGCCGGTGACGATCCCGGGCGCGAAGGTCCGAGCGCTGCTCGCTGACCTGCTGGTCCACGCCGGAGAGGTGCTGTCGGCGGATCGGCTGGTCGACGACCTGTGGGGAGATCGGTTGCCGAGCGACCCCACCAACGCGCTGCAAGCGAAGGTCTCCCAGCTTCGCCCGGCGCCGAGCCCGGCGCTCGCGGGCTGGTCGTGTCCCGGCCGCCGGGGTACCTGCTCGACGCCGGGACCGGCACAGTCGACTCCAGACAGTTCGACCTGCTGGTCGCCCGGGCGCGCGGCATCGCGGCCGACGAGCCCGAGGGGTCGGGGAAGCTCCTTCGGGAGGCGCTGGCGCTGTGGCGAGGGAGCGCGCTCGGCGAGTTCATGGACTGGTCGTTCGCTCGTCACGCGATCGCCCGGCTCGAGGCATCGCGCATCGCGGCGCTCGAGGACCTCATCGAGTCGCGCCTGTCGGCGGGGGAGGGGACCGGCATCACCGCCGAGCTGGAGGCGCTCGTGGCGGAGCATCCACTCCGCGAGCGACTCCGGGGGCAGCACATGCGCGCGCTGTACCGCGCCGGCCGTCAGGCGGAGGCATTGGACAGCTACCACCAGCTCCGCGAGCGGCTGGCTGACGAGCTGGGGCTCGATCCCAGCCCGGATCTGGGCCGGTTGTACGGCGCGATCCTGGCTCACGACCCCGACCTAGAGGGGGTCACGCCCGACGCCACCCCCACCCACTCCCCCCCTACGAACCTGCCCTCGCCGGTGAGCAGCCTCGTCGGCCGGGAGGCGGAGGTCGCCGAGCTGCGGGCGCTACTGCGCGATCAACGCTTGGTGACGTTGACGGGGCCCGGCGGTGTGGGCAAGACGAGGCTCGCGCTGGAGACCGCGAGCCGGATGGCCGGGGACCTTCC
>JBOGED010000550.1:0-7275 GCA_050743625.1 Egibacteraceae bacterium
CGACACACTACGGTTTGGTGGCCGTCACCAAGCGTGCGGGCGGGAACAGCGCCCAGTTGCGCTTGGAGCGTATGACGTCTTGGAGGCCGGCGGCGCGGAGGCGAGCGGCGTACTCCTGGGTGCGGCCGACGTCGAGGACGGCGATCCGCCCGCCGGGGCGCAAGACGCGCGCCATCTCGTCGACGGAGCGGGCCCTGTCGGCGCGGGAGTGGATGTTGTGCAGCACCAGGCTTGACAAGACGACGTCGAACGACGCGTCCCGGAACGGGAGCTCACGCGCGTCGCCGTCGCGGATCGTGACGCGCGCGGCGACCCCTTCCACGGTCACGTTGCGTTTCGCGATCTGCGGGCTGTGACCCGTCTGGTCTTTTTTCTGCCAGATATCGATGCCGGTGACCCGACCCCGCTCGAGACGATGCGCGGCGAGGACGGAGACGAGCCCCGTACCACAGCCCACGTCGAGCGCTCGCTCGTCGCCGCGCAGCTGCATCTCGTCGAGGATCGTCTCCCACTCTTGCCGCTTGGTGACCCGGCTCGTGCGGATCATCAACCCGGCCTCGGCGAGCATGATCGCGCCGACGATCTCCACGGGCAGCGCGAACCCGCCGAGCTGCTGGCGGGTCGCGAAGGCGAGAACCACCAACACGAGGCCGGTGAAGAACAGGGTGCGCACGACGCCGGGAGCGTCGATCCCGTAGTCGGGGGGCGCGGGTGACGCCGCGGTTTCCATGGGGCTACACCCTCACCAAAGGCGCGTAGGCGAGCGCGAGCCGCTTGGTGCCGGACTCGTCGAACCGGATGATCGCCTCCTCGCTGCCGGGTTTGCCAGCCAGCTCTAGGATCTGGCCTGGACCGAACCGAGGGTGGAGGATCCGGTCGCCGACACCGAGCTCATCGCCCTCGTCGTCCTCGTCCTGGCGCGACGCGGGACGGTACTGCGACTTCGCGCCCACGCGGGCCAAGCTCCGGCGGCTCGGCCCGCCACGTTCGATCGAACGATCCTCGATGAGCTCGGAGGGGAGCTCACGCAGGAAGCGCGACGGCGGGTTGGCGTTCGTGCCACCGAACAGCGTGCGATGCCATGCGCTGGTGAGGTACAGGCGCGACTGGGCGCGGGTCATCGCGACGTAGCAAAGCCGGCGCTCCTCCTCCAGCTCGTCCAGGTCACCGAGTGCGCGATGATGGGGGAAGATCGAGTCCTCCATACCCGCGATGAACACGACGGGGAACTCAAGCCCCTTCGCGTTGTGCATCGTCATCAGGGTGAGCCGGGAGCCTTGAGTTTCCAGATCGTCTTGCTCGCTGACCAGCGCGATCGACTCGAGAAGCTCGGGGAGGGTGGCATCGGGTTGGCGGATCGCGAACTCCTCGGCGACGCTCGCGAGCTCGCGGACGTTCTCGACGCGGCCAAGGGCCTCGACGGTGCGCTCGGCCTCCAGCTCCTCCAGGTAGCTGGTGCGGGCCCAGACCAGCTCGACGATCTCACGGAGCGACGGCTCCGACTCATCGATCGTGGCGCGGAGCCCGTCGAGCAGCTCGACGAAGCCGGTGACGGCGGCGGCTGCGCGACCGGTGAGCGTGGGGATCTCCCCGACCCGGCGGCTGGCCTCCAGGAACGTGCACCCCTGGCGGCCAGCGAACAGATCGAGCGCCGCTTCCGTCCGGGAGCCGATCCCGCGCCGAGGGACGTTGACGATGCGCTTGATGGACACGTCATCGGCCGGGTTGACGAGCGCGCGCAGGTAGGCGAGCAGGTCTTTGACCTCGGCGCGCTCGTAGAAGCGCGTCCCGCCGATGATCTGATAGGCCATCCCGAGCCGGACCAGCACCTCCTCGAACACACGCGACTGCGCGTTGGTGCGATAGAACACCGCGCAGTCGCCGGGTCGGACGCCGTGCCGGTCGCCGAGCCGGTCGACCTCCTCGGCGACGAAGGCGGCCTCGTCGTGCTCGTTCTCCCCGTGGTACCGCACGACCGGCGCGCCGGATCCCGCATCGGTCCACAGGTCCTTCGGGAGCCGCTGGGTGTTGTGGGAGATCACGGCGTTCGCGGCGTCCAGGATCGTCTGGGTCGACCGGTAGTTCCGGTCGAGCGTGATCCGCGTCGCGTCCGGGAAGTCCTTCTCGAAGTCCAGGATGTTCCGGATGTCCGCACCCCGGAACCGGTAGATGCTGTTGTGGACGAGCATCCCGCTCGCGAGGTACGTGTGGGTCGGGTCCACCTCGAGGTCGTAGACGGGGCCGTCGTAGGCGGACTGCTCGACGGCGTCGACGTCGCACGCGCGCAGTGTGCCGTCGGACTCGATCAAGACCCGCATCCCTGGATGGAGGTGGGACAGCGGCAGCAAGTCCCACGCCTGACCGTCGATCAGGGCCGTGCGGCGCACCGCAACCCCCGCTGCTCGAGCGGCGGACACCGCGTCGCGGTAGTCCGCGAAGGTCGATTGCCCCACCCGATGAGCCCCATCCTGGCCGAACATCTCGAGCGCAGGTCCCGATCCGTCCGGCCGACAATGCGGGTAATCGGGGTGGAGGCAGAAGTCGCGCATCAGCTCCTTAGGACCTTGGGCGGTGTCCAGCGGGTACGTCGCCGCAAGGCATTCCTCCCAAAGCCGGGCCGCCTCCTCGGTGTCGCACGAGCGTAGGAGCCAGACCCGCTCGCCGGCCGGCAATCCCTCACAGACGCCGATCCGCGCCCGCCCGCGAGACCAGTCGAGGAAGACCGCCCAAGACCCCGGCCTCGCCCGAACTCGGGCGGGCACGATGTGATGCGGTGTCCCCCGGAGCAGCCGGCCACCGGCGCGGACCGTCCAGAGAGGCCCGGCGTACCGCCCAGGCATCACCGCGGTGACACGCCCAGGGTGCAACCCGGCGTTCCCGATCGTGCCGAGCACCTCGTCGCCGGCGCTCACGGCCTCGATCGGCACCTCGCCGTCCGGCGTGCGCACCAGGGTGCCAGTGGGCAGGCACTGGTCACTGTCGCCCACCACACAGAGGTTGCGGTGCTCCGCGGCGAGCAGGCGCACCAGCTCGTACTGGGCATGGTTCGTGTCCTGCCACTCGTCGACCAGCACGTGGCGGAACACGTTGCGCCAGCTTTCCAGGACGTCGTCGAACAGGAGGAACAGCTCGACCGTCTTGACGAGGAGGTCGTCGAAGTCGAAGGCGCTCGCCCGGTGCAGGCGTCCCTGATATGCCTTGTAGATCTCGGCGACCTGGCGGTCGTACCAGGTTCCACCCTCGCTGCCCGCCCGCAACGCAAAGGTGTCGAAGTCGATCAGCTCGTTCTTGGCGCGCGAGATCGCGGAGGCGGCGCCGCGCGGCGTGACCTTCTTCGGGTCGATACCGAGGTCGGTGATGCAGAGCCCGACCAACCGCGTGGAGTCGGCCGAGTCGTAGATCGTGAAGCGCGGGTCGTAGCCGAGGCGCTCCGCCTCGCGCCGCAGCAGCCGCGCGCATGCGGAGTGAAAGGTGGCCACCCACATCCCGCCCCAGCGGCGCACCTGGATGCTGCCGTCATCCCCCCTTGACAGCCCTACGAACCGGTCCCCAACGAGCCGCCCCACCCGCTCCCGCATCTCGTCCGCGGCCTTATTGGTGAACGTGATGGCCAAGATGTCATACGGAGATACGTTGCGGTGGTGAATGAGATGCGCGATCCGGTGCGTCAGCACCCGCGTCTTGCCAGACCCTGCCCCCGCGACGACCAGCAGTGGTCCGCCCTCATGCAGGACGGCAGCGCGTTGCTGGTCGTTCAAGCCCTCGATGAGATCGATCTCTGCTGGCGGCATCGGCCGAGTCTAGGCGAACGGTCGTGCTTACCTCGATCCGTTGCCGGGGTACCGGCGCGCGTCGCGCGTCGCCTCCAGCAGCTCATCCCAGTACTCCTTGGGTGGGAGCGGGTTTTGCGGGGCTCTGGTGGGCAGCGACAGGCGGGTGACCGTCTCGTAGTAGAGATCGGGCTTGGGGAGATGGTCGACGTTGGTCAGCGCTTGGTCTTGACCCGCGGATTCGAGGATCAGCTTTCCGAAGCCGAGCATCAAGCCCGTCACCGAGCGCTCGTAGGTGAGGTCAGTGATCCGGGCCAATGGCATCATCGCGACTTTCCTGACGAACAGCCCGGAGACGACGAAGACCCGTGTGTTCGTCACCACGACCTCGTCAACGGCCCACTCGGCGAACCTCCAGAGGAAGTATCCCAACACCGGCAGGATGAGCAGCCACAAGAAGTTGCTCACGCGAGTGGGTGCCCCCACGGGGCTGACCAGGAACACGATGAGGGTCACAGCCGCCAAGAGGGACGCGGGGCCAAGCAGCACAGCCCAGTGGAACCGGGTCGCCAGCTCGACGTTCTCGCCCGAGAACAGATATCTGTCGTTTGGTTTCATGATGTGATCAGCGTATTCGCGAATTCGCGCAGCGATTCCGCTCCGCTGCGGATGAAGTCGAACGCGAGGTCCCCGGTGTCCCGGACGATCACCGCGGCGTCTTGTGGCTGGCTGAACACGAAGTATATAGCGAACAGGCAGACAACCACGATGAGGATCTTCTTGACATCCACGAGACAATGATAGTGCCCAAGGTGCCTCCAGAACACTATCTATCCCACGCGGCTCACAATTGGCCACCGGTCCCGCCCGGCAGCGACTTCGGGGGGACGCTCTGGCGACCTTCACGCTGACGCTTGCAGAAGTCTGCCATAGTATTAACGAGAGACAGCAACAAGGAGGCCCGCGATGACCGACCGCAAGAACAGTCCCCGGGCAGTGCTCACCCAGGCGGGATACGCCGCCATCGGCGCCGGCGACGTCCTCGCCGGGTATGTCCGAGGCGTCTCGAAGGAGCTTCCCGGCCGCGCGCGTCATGCCGCCCGCGAGCTACGCGAGAACCTGCCGGGCACGCTCCGCAACGAGTTCGACGAACTGGCGACGCGCGGGCGCCGCCTGACCGGTCACGCACCGGTAAGCCCCCCGGTCGCGCCGATCGAGCCCCCACCCGAGACCACCGGCCCGGCTTAGCCGCTTCGGCGCATCGGTTACTCCCACTCGATGGTGCCGGGCGGTTTGGAGGTGATGTCGTAGGCGACGCGGTTGACGCCGGCCACCTCGCCGACGATGCGGCTGGCGATCCTTTCCAAGACGTCCCAATCGATCCGCGCGAAGTCGGCGGTCATGGCGTCTTCGCTGGTGACGGCGCGCAGGATGACGGGATGGCCGTAGGTCCGCTCGTCGCCTTGCACACCGACGCTGCGGATCGCGGGAAGGACGGCGAAGGCCTGCCAGATCTGGGGCTCTAACCCCGCGCGGCGGAGCTCCTCCAGGACGATCCGGTCGGCGGCGCGAACGAGCTGCAGGCGCTCGGCCGTGACCTCACCGATGATCCGGACGGCCAACCCCGGTCCGGGGAACGGCTGTCGCCAGACGATCTCCTCGGGCAGCCCCAGCTCAGAGCCGACGCGGCGGACCTCGTCCTTGAACAGCCAGCGCAACGGCTCGACCAGCTCGAACCCGAGGTCGGGCGGCAATCCGCCGACGTTGTGGTGGCTCTTGATGACCGCCGAGCTCCCATAGCCGGACTCAATCACGTCCGGGTAGAGCGTTCCCTGGACCAGGAGCCTCGCGTCGCCCGCGTGCTCGCGCGCTGCGTCCTCGAACACCCGGATGAACTCGGCCCCGATGATCTTGCGCTTCGCCTCGGGGTCGGTCACGCCCGCGAGTTTCTCCAAGAAACGGTCGGCCGCCTTCACCGTGACCAGGCGGGCCGACGAGTGCCTGCCGAACGCCTCTTCCACCTGCTCGGCCTCTCCATGGCGGAGCAGGCCGTGGTCGACGAACACGCAGACGAGCTGGTCGGACACCGCGCGGTGCACGAGCGCCGCCGCGACCGCCGAGTCGACGCCTCCCGACAGGCCGCAGAGGACGGTAGCCGTCCCGCACTGCTCCCGGATCGCCTCGACGCTGCGCTCGATCACGGAGTAGGCCGTCCACGTGGGCCGAGCGCCCGCAGCCGACAGGAAGGCCTTCAGCGCCTCAGGCCCGTACGGTGTGTGGCTCACCTCCGGGTGATACTGCACACCGAACAGGCCGCGATCCGGGTCCTCGAACGCTGCCGCGGGCGTCTGCGATGTCGAGCCGGTGACCCGGAATCCGTCGGGCGGGCGCACGACCGTGTCGCGGTGGCTCATCCACACGGTTTGTGTGGCGGGCTGATCGCGCAGGAGGAGGCTCGTCGGGTCAGCCTCCATCGTCGTGCGGCCGTACTCGCTCGTGCCCGTGCGCGCGACCTCACCTCCCAGCGCCTGCGCCATCAGCTGCTGGCCGTAGCAGATGCCGAGCATCGGCACGCCCAGCTCGAAGAGCCCTGGGTCGACCGCTGGCGCGTCCGGTGCGTACACCGACGCCGGGCCGCCTGACAGGATCAACGCCACCGGTCGCCGGGCCCGCACCTGCGCCGGCGTGATGTCGTGCGGCACGATCTCCGAGTAGACATGCGCCTCACGCACGCGCCGCGCGATGACCTGCGCGTACTGCGCCCCGAAGTCGAGTACCAGCACCGTGTCGAAGTCGCTCGTCTCCATGGCGTCCACCCCGGCACCGTATCGCGATGCCGGCATCATGGCGCCCAATGGAATGGCCGAGACCGCTGCTGCTCGTGGACGTCGACGGGGTGCTGAACCCTTTCGCTGCGAAGACGTGCCCGGACGGTTACCAGGAGTACGACTTCTTTCCTGGTGAAGAGCTGGTGCGGCTCTCGTTGGCGCACGGCGAGTGGCTCCGAGATCTGGCCGCCCGGTTCGACGTTATCTGGGCGACGGGCTGGGGCGAGGAGGCCAACCAGTTCATCGGTCCCTTGCTCAGCCTGCCCGCGTTTCCCACCGTGACGTTCCCGCCCGTGCCCTTCGACCCGTGCGAGAAGCTGCCCGCCGTCCAAGCGTTTGTCGGCGATCGGCCGTTCGCATGGATCGACGACGCGCTCACTCCCGAGACTTGGGCGTGGGCCGCCCGGCGCGTCCCGCACGCCGCCGGCATGCACGGCATCCAAGTCTTGCCAGGCCTCGCGTGGTTACTCTCGTTCACCACGCTGCCCGGCGTGCGGCAACAGCGGCTCGTGCGAGCCGCCTGCGCGGGCTACCTCGGCATCGTGCTGGTCAGCGCCTTGCAAACGTTCGGTGGGCTCGCGCCATGGGATCTACGCCTCGGCACCGGCGCGCTCTTCCTCGCCAGCGTGCTGCTCCTCGCCACCCCGGTCGTGACGGGTCTCCGGTACCGGGACGCA
>JBOGED010000551.1:0-12517 GCA_050743625.1 Egibacteraceae bacterium
GTCGAGAGCCGGTTTCTGCGCGGCGGCGCGCAAAGGCCGGGAGCGACGGAACGATCGCGCCAGCCAATAGCACGACGAATGCCAGCACGATCACGGTGGCCAGGACACCGCGGAACGCGGCGAGCGGCCCGGTCGCGGCAAGTGCCAAGGCCAACGGTACCGAATGGCATGGGCACAGGATCCCAGCCGCAACCGCCCACGGCCATGGTCGTTCCTTGCGCGCGGGGATTGCTCCCGAGGGGGCTTCGGCAGCCCGCGTCTCAGCCGGTCTACGGGACATCGCTCACTGCCCGTGCGTCGGCGCCAGCGGGAACGCCGACGGCAGTGACCACAGCCGGTCGTGCACCTCTTCGAGTCATCCCGGACTCCTCCCAGCAGCAAAGGTCGGCAGGTCACTGCAAGGGTGGGCAAAACGGCCGGAAGAGTTCCGCCGGGGACTACTCGCCTTGGTGGCGGTAGCGGTACATGGTGAGCGGAGCGAAGACGGCGATGAGCGCCGCGCAGCACAGGAGCACCCAGGCGATCTGAGCGAGCGTGGCGGTGCCATGCATCAGGCCGCGCACGGCGGTCACCAGGTGGGCGACGGGGTTGACGGCGACGACTGCTTGCAGCCAGGTCGGCATGGTCCGGGGGTCGACGAAGATGTTGCTCGCGAACGTGAGGAGGAACAGCACCGTCATGCTCACTTGCATGACGGACTGCGGGGTCTGCAGGATCAGCCCGAGCGTCGTCCACAGCCATGAAATGCTGAACGCGAACACCAGCAGGAGCAGCAGCGCGAGCAGCACGCCGGTCGCGCCACCGCCGGGGTGAAAACCCATCAGCAGGCCGAGGGCGATGGCCAGCGTCGAAGCGATCAGGTAGCGCACGGCATCGCCGAGCAGCGCGCCAACGAGAACGGCCGGCCGCCAGATCGGCAGCGACCGGAAGCGGTCGAAGACTCCTTGAGAGACGTCGTTGTTGAGCGTGCTCCCGGTGTACATGGTGACGGACAGCACAGTCTGGGTCAGGATGCCGGGCAGCAGGAACTGCAGGTACTCACCGGTCGACCGAGCGAGCGCGCCGCCGAGCATGTAGGTGAAGACCAGCGTGAACACGATCGGGACCGCAGTGATGTCAAACAGTTGCTGGGGCACGTGCTTGATCTTGAGGAGCGCCCGCCATGCGAACGTCAGCGACGTGGACAGTGCGCTGGGGCGCGGCGGCCGGGCGCGGGCGGACAGTACCGAGCCCTGGGGCCGCTCGGCGACTTCGGGGCGGGCGGTCGTGGTGGTGCTCATGTCTGGTCCTTCGTGGGGTCTCCGGCAGGCCGGCCAGTCAGGGTGAGGAACACCTCGTCCAGGCTGGGTTGGCCGAGCGCGAAGTGGGTGACGGCGACACCGGAGCGGGACAGCAGGGCAAGGGCACGCGCGACCCGCTCCGGGTCGGATACTCGGGCCGAGAGCGCCGCAGGGTCGGACTCGAGGCGTACGGGTACGGCCAGCGCCTGCGACAGCACCCGCTCGGCGTCGAGCCGTTGCTGTGGGTCGCGCAGCCGTACATGGAGCGTGCCCGACCCGACCGAGGCTTTGAGCTCGCCCGGGGTGCCCTCCGCGATGACCTTGCCGCGGTCGATGACGGCGACGCGGTCAGCGAGGTGGTCGGCCTCGTCGAGGTACTGCGTGGTGAGGAGCACGGTGGTGCCCTCGGTCACGAGGGTGCGGATGAGGTCCCACACCTGGATACGGCTGCGTGGGTCGAGCCCGGTGGTCGGCTCGTCGAGGAAGATCAGGTCCGGTGTGACGACGATGCTGGCCGCGATGTCGAGCCGGCGGCGCATGCCCCCGGAGTACGTCTTCACCCGGCGCCCGGCCGCCTCGGTCAGTCCGAAGGAGTCCAGCAGCTCGCCCGCCCGCGCCTTGGACCCGGACCACGAGTGGCCCAGCAGCCGGGCCAGCATGACGAGGTTCTCCGACCCGGTGAGCTGCTCGTCGACGGAGGCGTACTGCCCGGTCAGGCTCACCCGGCCGCGGACCGCGTCGGCCTCGCGCACGATGTCGTGACCGAGCACCCGCGCGGTGCCGGCGTCGGGAGCGATCAGGGTGGCGAGCATGCGGATGGTCGTGGTCTTGCCCGCTCCGTTGGGCCCCAAGAACCCGTAGACGCCGCCGACGCGCACCGCCAGATTGAGGCCGTCGACCGCCCGCGTCTCGCCAAAGACCTTGACGAGCCCTGAAGCTTCGATCGCGAGATCGCTAGGCGAGTCCACGCCTGCCTCCAGTCGTATGTCATGCGAGCCCGACGTTGGAGCGGCCGGTCGGCGCGGAGAGAAAGCCCCCTGGTCCTCTGATCGGACCGCAATCCTAAAGACCTCGCGATGCCGGAGCCTCGCTGACCCAGCTTTGGGGTGCGCTTGTCTCTAGCCGCAATCGGCACCATGAAGTATAGACCGGGATGAACCACCTCACACTGCAAGGAAGCTGCGCCTTCCCCCGTTAGAGGTCGATCGTGGGGTTGTAGTAGGCGAGGAAGAGTGACAGGTCGATGACCCACTCCAGGCGCAGGCGCTGCGCCCATTGGAGCTGGTCGGCCTCGAGTTTCAGCAACGGCGTGATGGCGTCCACGTCGACGAAGTCGCGGACCGGGCTGTGCGGGTCCTTGAGCGCGTCGCTGGCCTGGTCCGCGACGCCGCGGTTGTAGGCGACATCGCGGGTCGACGGGTAGGGGCTTTTCTGCCGCCACAGGACCGAGGAGGGGACGCGCTCGGAGCTGATGGCCCGCAGCAGGCTCTTCTCCCTGCCGTCGAAGCTCTTCATCGCCCAGGGAACGTTGAACGCGTAGTCCACCAAGCGGTGGTCGCAGTACGGGACGCGAACCTCTAGCCCTACCGCCATGCTCAGCCGGTCCTTGCGGTGCAACAGCTGCTGGAGCGAGCGGGTAAGCGAGATGTGAGTCAGCTCACGCATCCGGCGTTCGCCCGCGTCCTCGCCGTCCAGCGTGGGAACCGCGGCCAAGGCGGACCGGTACGCATCCTTTTGGAACTCGCGGATCCGCAGCGTCGCCTCCAACTGAGGATGCAACGGCATCGTCCCCCCTAACAGCCACGGGAAGGTGGGGGCGCCGATCAGTAGCGGCTGGTGGAACCACTGGTAGCCGCCGAACGCCTCGTCGGCGGCTTCCCCCGAGACTGCGACGGTCGAGGTGCTCCGGATCCGCTCGAAGAGCAGGTAGAGCGAGATGTCCATGTCGCCGCCACCGGTCGGTGAGTCCCGGGCCACCACGACCGCGAGGCGGTTCTCGGGATCCAGCAGGCTGGACGAGTCGAGCAGGATCGTTTGATGATCGGTGCCGATGTAGGCTGCCGCCTCCTTGGCGAACGGCGCGTCGGGGACCGACCGCCCGACCTGCGGAGTGCACTGCGGATCTTGGTCCCCGTAGTCCACCGCGAAGGAGCGGACCCGCTCGCCTTGCTCGCGCAAGCGCTCTGCGATCATCGCGGTGAGGATCGACGAGTCCAGGCCTCCTGAGAGGAGCGCGCAGCGGGGGACGTCAGCGTAGAGCTGGCGGCGCACGGTATCCCCGAGCAGCTCGCCGATGCGCTCCACGGTCGTGTCCAGGTCGTCGGTGTGGGGGCGAGCCTCGATCTGCCAGTAGCGCCGTTCCGACAGCCCGCTCCGGTCCACCACGACGACCGCGCCCGGCAGGACCTCCCTGACCCCGGCCCAGATCGACGGCCCGGTGTTGAACACCAGGCTGTATGCCTCCCGCAGTCCCTGCGCATCGAGCCGGGGCTCGACGCGCGGGTGCGCGAACAGCGCCTTTGGTTCGGAGCCGAAGACGACCCCGTCGTGGGTCCGCGCGTAGTACAGCGGCTTGACTCCCAAGCGGTCACGTACGAGCAGCAGCCGGTGAGCCCGCTCGTCCCAGATCGCGAAGGCGTACATACCGTTGAGCCGGTTGACGAAGTCCTCGCCCCAGGCGAGATACGCCTGCAGCACCACCTCGGTGTCGCTTTGCGTGCGAAACTCGCGCCCGTTCTGGCGAAGCTCCGCGCGCAGCTCGACGAAGTTGTACACCTCGCCGCTATAGGTGAGCACGACCTGGGAGCCGTCCTGCTCGGCGGTCATCGGCTGCTTCCCACCGACGATGTCGATCACCGCGAGACGGCGATGCCCGATCGCGGCGTGCCGTCCCAGCCACGTGCCGCTGGCGTCCGGGCCGCGGCGAGCCATGGTCGCGACCATCGCCTCGAGCACCGGCTGCGCGAGCCGCGCGTCCTCGTCGTACGAGACCCATCCGGTAATGCCACACATGTATCGATCCTTGTCTTCAGTCCATCCCTCGCTGGGCTGCCGCCATCGCCCAACGCTTGAGCGCCTCTTGAGCGGAGTCTGTGTCGTTGAGGCGCGGGAACGGCATCCCGACGGGCACCGGGACGCCGAGAAACTCGCACAGGGGGTCCCAGCCCTGGACGACCTCGTACACCAACAGCCGCTCCGCCGGGACGTACCGCCGAACTTCTTGGTTGTGCCGCTCGAAGACCTCGATGACGTGCTCCCGGTCGAGGCAGCCACCGAAGCTGCGTTGCACCATCACCTTTTCCGTCATGCGCAACTGGCGCCAAAGATTGGGCGTGAGCCGCTTCGCGAAACCGGGGGTGCGGATCTGTCGCGCCAGGTGAAGAAGCGATCGATCCATGCTGTCGTACCACCGGCTCGGGTCGCGGACGCTGAGGACCACCTTGGCGTCGGGGTACGCGTCGACGAGCTCTCTCCAGAAGGCGACGCCGGGCCAGTCCACAAAGGCCTGGTAGCCGCTGAAGAGGTCGTCCCATGCGACCGGTTGGCCGTCGGCGACGGCGTCCCATAAGCGGACCCGCTCAGGCTGGGCGAGGAGGCCGGAGCCTTGGAAGCAAGGGAAGCCCAGCGCCTCAAGCGCCACCTTGAGCGAGGTGGTCCCGGTGCGTCCGAAGCCTGCCCCGATCACCTTCAGCATGGCGTGGTCCCTTCCGCGGCGACGGTCCGGACACCGGAAGCTGCGAGCTCTTCCAGGTATCCCGCGGACGCGGTCGCGCCGCCCGCGGCGCGGAACGAGGACTGCACGTGCCGCGCGGCCTGCCGGTAGCTCGGCTCGGTGAGCACGGCATCGACGGCGGGGCCGATCTGGGCCGCGGTGGCCCTGGTGAAGCGCAGCCGTATCCCCACACCGGCGTCGACCACCTGCTGGGCCACGAGCGGTTGGTCGTCTCTGATCGGCGCCACCACCAGCGGCAGGCCATGGCTGAGCGCTTCGCACACCGTGTTGTGGCCGGAGTGGCATACGACGGCGTCGACGTGGGGTAGCAGCTCAAGCTGTGGCACGGCGCGCTGGACCAGCACGTGCTCGGGAACGGCGCCGAGCACCGCGGCCGGGTCCACGATCACTGCCTGCCGGTCGGGATTGGCCGCCAGCACCCGGGCGCACTCGCCGAGAAACCGGGTGCCGATGTCGCTGTTCACCGTGCCCAAGCTGACCAGCACGGCGGGCCGCTCGCCGTCGAGCCAGCCCCAGGGAAAGTCTCCCGAGCTCGGTCGCGCGGCGATCGACGGTCCCACGAGACGGACGTGGTCACCGAGATGATCGGTCGGCCCGAGCAACGCCGCGGTGTTGAACGCCAGCACGAGGTGCGGGGAAAGCCATGGGTCCCCGGCGACCTCTGGCGCACCGACCCGCTGCCGCAGATCGGCCATGAGCT
The DNA here is from genome assembly GCA_050743625.1 of Egibacteraceae bacterium. GTDB lineage: Bacteria > Actinomycetota > Nitriliruptoria > Euzebyales > Egibacteraceae > JBOGED01. The sequence goes on from JBOGED010000551.1 coordinate 5,714, forward strand.
TGTGCGCCCACGCCTCGACCTTAGGGGTGCCAGACAATGGGTCCGTGAACACCGCAGTGTTGGTCGCGGAGGTCGCCCATGGCAGCCCTGTCCGCTCGGCCACCAACCGGCCCGCGAGCGCCTCCAAGTCGACGACGAGCACGTCTGGCGCGAAGCGCTCGACCGCCTCAACCACCCCGGGCACCATCGCCTCCGCCAGCGGGATGAAGTAGCGCTCGCCGAGAAACTTCAACCAGGCTGGACCGCGGAACCCCGGCGGTCGCTGCACGCAGTCCGGGACGGCGCAGTGGTACACCGCCGCGTCCGGACCCACCAAGCGCCTGACGAGCTCTGTCTCCCCTGCCCAGGCCACATGATGGCCCCGCTCGACGAGTGCGGCGGCGACGCCGATGGTTGGGTTGACGTGGCCGACCAGGGGTGGGACGACGAAGAGGAACCTGCTCATACCCGGCTGACCTCCGCCTGAGGCCGTGCGGGGTCGTGCTCCGCGATCCAGGGCAGCAGGAGGTCAAGGACCGCGCGTGGCGCCTCCACGAGCAGCCGGTGCCGATGTCCCGGCACGACCACGGTGCGGGAGCGGGGCAGCAGTGACGCCAACGCGGCGCGGTCCACAAACCTCGACTCGCCGCCGAGGATCATGAGCATCGGGCACCGCACCGACTGGACCTGCTCGCGGCTCAGCAATGGGCCGTGGGGGATGTCACGCGCCATGGTGGTCGCTTGTAGTGTGCGGCTGGCTACCTTGGCCGCCCGCGCGCCATACCGGCCAAGGTGAGCCGTGAGCTGGTCTATCTCGTCGGGGTGCTCGAGCTGGCTGAGCCTCTCGAACCGTGTGGACATCTTCCGCGACCACGGCTCCGTCGCCGGTTCGCTCTCGATCAAGACGAGGCTCACCACCCGTTCGGGATGCGCCAACGCGTAGCTGAAGGCCACCGTCCCGCCGAAGGAGTTGCCGACCAGGTGCACCGGTCCCGGCACGTCCAGCGCGCCGAGCAGCTCCGCGAGATCCGCCACGAAGTCGCTCAGCCGGTACCCGGTGCGGGGCCGGGAGCTGCGCCCGTGCCCGCGTAGGTCGTAGGCGATCACCTCGACGCCCCCCGAGGACACTGGAGCAGCCAGCGTGAGGTAGAAGCTCGCCAGGTTGTCGGGACCGAGGCCGTGGATAAGCACCACCGTCGGGTGCCGCCCGTCAGCGCCGAGCACGCCTTTGGCCGGCATCCGCAGCACGTGCATATCGATACCGTTGGCGAGGATATGTGTCACTGGTCAGCGTTCCGTTCCCCGCGCTGATGGCTCGAGGCCGCGGGTCTCGGGCAGGCGGCCGACCACATAGTCGACGAGCTGGCCGACGGTCAACCCGATGATCTCGTCGAGCTCCAAGGTGGCGACGAACTCGGCGATATTGACCCGGCTGCCGTACCGCGCCTCCAGGTGACCCGCGAGCACGACGAGGTCGATGCTCTCCAGCTCCAGGTCCTCGTGCAACGTGGTGTCCGCGGTGATCTCGATGTCCTCGCCGACCCCGTACTCGCCGAGGACCTTCTCCACCATGCCGCGCAGCTCCCGCAACACCGCGGCTGCGGTCACCTCGGCCGTACTGCTGTTCATGATGTTCCTTCCGCTCAAGGACTGAGCCCGGTTGTCCACGCGACGACGTAGTGTCGTTCTCGCTGGTCCTCGGAGTTGCTTAGATGCTCGCACCGAACCCGATAGGCACGTGGGGGACCGTCTGGCTGCACCTGGACGCGAAGCTCGGTTCGGCAGGCCTCGACCACGACGAAGCGCCGCGGGCGGCCACCGAGCCCGGTGCCCTCGGCCTTGGACACTGCCTCCTTGGCAGTCCAGAACCGGGTGAACCACACCGCGGCCGGCTCGCCGGTCTCCGCGCAGCGCGCGGCGAGCAGCGCGCCCTCCTCCGGTGACAGCGCAAGGTCCTGGGCACGGTCGTCTCGCTCGGTGATCTCCTCAACGTCGATGCCGACACCAGTGCCCGCCTGGCCGCTGTGCGGCCTGACGATTGCCACTCCAACCCGTTGGCAGTGCGCGAGTGACACGTGGAGGGGAGGCAGCGTCCGACCGTGCCGCCCGCTGACTCGCGGCCGGCCGTGCTCGTCGCTCCAGACCCGCACCTCGGCGGGGAACACCGGCCCCCAGCCCTCGTCCCACAAGTACCGGCGAACCGCGTCCTTCACCGCGATCCGGCCCAGCAGCCACGGCCGGCGGGAGCGGGGAGAGCACCGGTCGTAGTCCGCGCGCTCCACGGCGCCCAGGTGCCTGCGCATGACCAGCTCGCGCGAGGCGAGGTCGGGCCACCGATCGAAGAGCACCGCCCAGCCGTCCGGCGAGAACCGCGACAGCGTGTGCGCCTCGGGGAACCGCTCCGCCGCCTCGGTCTCGAGGTCGCTTTCGAAGCGGCGAACGCGTAAACCCTCAATGTGTGCCCAGACCTGGCCATGACGGCTGAGCTGCAAGTCGGCCTCTACCATCGTCTCGGTGACCGACCGGAAGCGCACCATGCTGTCCAGCGAGACGCCGACCGCGGGATGCGGGCCGAAGAGACGGATGTGCTCGAAGCCCACGGGGAGGACCATCCGCTTCGTGGTCTGCGTCGACAGGGTCCAGTACCAGACCAGTTGGGAGATGCCGTCGAGCAGGCCTCCCAGCGCGCCCGGCGTGATGATCACGGCGCGCACGTGCCGTTCGCCCTGTGCGACAAGGCGGGTGATGCCCTGGAAGCGCGGGCCGTGGAAGACCCACCGATTGCCATAGAACTCGGCGGCGGCGACGTCTGGCGCGCGCTCGATGCTGAGGTCCACCGGCCAGGGGAGCGGCGCCTGAGGGTAGCGCTCACCCATCTTGATCTTCGCGTGCGCGTACTCGCCGACGCTCACCCTGACCCGGTCTAGCCCTTCGGGAAACGCGGCGACCGGGACGTCTACGGGCGGCGCCGCGACCAGCCACCGGTTCAACCGCACGTCGCGGACCGCCACCGCGCGCCGGCCGGGGACGGCCTGCTCGGCGGCGTCGATCATGTGCTGGACCAGCGTGGCGCCCGGCACGATCGGCCACCGGTCCTCCTCGTCCGGCCAATCCTCGCGCTGCCGGAAGAAGCAGTGGTCCCGCAGGTACGGCATGGTCTCGGTGGATACGCGCAGCACGGTGTGGACCTCTCGTGGCGCGGCTGGGCCGGTACCGCGGTCGCCGATCACCGCGGCGGCGGCGTCAGCGGTCTCCCTCAGCAGCCCGGTGAGCTCGGCCGCGAGCGGCAGCCTCGCCGCCAGCTGGTCCAGCTTGGACAGTGACCCGGACAATGACGCCGCGAGTCCAGGGGTCACGCTTGGGGCGTTGCCGTTCAGCGAGATCGGCGGCGTCGAGAGGTCTAGCTTGACCGGTCTCCCGCGACGCCTCGGGACCCCAGTAGGAGCTGGGGAGGAGGGCCTCGATGCTATCGACGCATCGGGGTCGACGGAAGTGGGCCACTCGGGCGACCCGCCTTCCACCCATAGTGCCGTGACCACCCGGCGTAGCTGGTCCAGCCCGCTGCGATGCGGTGAGTTCGCCGCCACGGTCAGGTGCTCCCTGCCACGCAGCGTGTCGTCGATCAATGAACCGAGCTGCCCCGCCCCGACCTGCACGAACACCCGGATCCCGTCGGCGTACATCGCCTCGATCAATGGGCGGAAGCGCACCGGCTCCAACAGGTGCCGCACCATCAGCGCCCTGACCTCGGCCTCGTCGGCCGGGTAGTGGGCGACGGTGGTCGCCGACCAGATCGGCACTGTGGGTGGGCGCAGCCGGAGGCGGCTGACCGCCTCCCGGGTCGGGACCACGTGGGGCTCCATCATCGGGGTGTGGAATCCAGAGCGGAACGGCAGTACCCGGCCGAGCACGTTGCGCGCGCGGAACGCGCGGATCAGCTCGTCGATGGCGTCGGCCGGCCCGCAGACGATCGCCTGGTTCGGTGAGTTGTCGTGTGAGACCACGATGTCCCGGCACGCCGCAAGGGTATCGACGAGCCGGTCGGCTCCGCAGCCCAGCACGGCGAACACGACATCGGGGATCAGCAGCGCATCGAGGTCGACGGACTCCAAGCACTGGTCAGCTTCGGCGTCGGTGTACATCCCCGCCGAGGCCATCGCCGTCAGCTCGCCGACGCTGTGGCCCGCCACCATGTCAGGAACGATACGCAGCCGCCGCAGTGCCCGATCCAATAGCCGGCTTACGGTCACCAAGGCCACCCCGTGCCGAGCGACGTTGCCGAGCGAGGTGTCCGGCCGAGGCAGGCCGAAGTGGTCGGCGACATCGTCCACGCGAGGTGAGAACTCCGCCTCCAGACCGGGGAAGACGAACGCGATACGCGAGACGGGCCGCGTATCCAGCAGTGGCCGCGGGCTGAACCAGACGTCGCCGCGACCTCGCCACGAGGCACCCTTGGCGACCACTCGCCTGGCCATCGCGAGGCGTTTCGGGGTCGGGTTCACGACGCCGAGCCGGCAGCCGCCTGCTGGAGGCTTCGCACTCCCGAGCGCGCGTACCGCGGCGTCGTCTCCGTCGAGCAGCTCGGCTAGTCCGCTCGGCGTGGCGGCGGCAACCTGGAGTACCTGCTCGGGCTCGTGGACCATGACCTGCTGACGGAGTGGCAGGGCGCCCACTGTGGACGGGTGCTGCTCCAGCACGACATGCACGTTGACGCCGCCGAAGCCGAAGGCGTTGACCGCTGCCCGGCGTACCCGCTGGTCGCCACCCAGCTCCCATGGCTGTGCCGAGGCGATCGGACGGAACCGCGTCCCGGCCAGCGCGGGATGAGGATCCTCGCACCCGAGCGTGGGGAGAAGAGCACCTCGATCCACGGCGAGCGCCGCCTTGATCAGACCGGCGATCCCGGCGGCCTGCATGGTATGCCCGATCATCGACTTCACCGAGCCGATCACCGCGCGCTCGCCGGCAGGCTTACCGAACACGCGGGTAAGGGCCTCGAGCTCAGTTTGGTCGCCGACCGGTGTCGCAGCGCCACACCCCTCGAGCAGACCGAGCGAGCCGGGCTCAGCGGGGTTCAGCCGAGCGGCCTCCCAGGCTCGCTGCTGAGCCAGCACCTGGCTGTCGGGCTCCGGCCTGAACAGGCTCCCCCCTCTGCCGTCGTTGGTCACCCCGGTGCCGCGGATGACCGCGTAGACCCGGTCGCCGTCGCGCTCGGCGTCGGCCAGCCGTTTGAGCACCACCATGCCTGTCCCCTCGCCAGCGAGGATGCCGTCCGCAGCGCGGGCGAACGGCCGCATCCGCTGGCTGGGCGACAACAGGCGCACCTGGGCAAACGTGCTCCACAGCAGGATGTCGTGGCAGTGGTGCACGCCGCCGACCACCACCATGTCGCAACGCCCGCTGGTCAGCTCGCGGACCGCGTGGTCGACGGCGAGCAAGGAGGCCGCGCAGGCGGCGTCCACCGTGTAGGCGGGGCCGCGGAAGTCGAGCCGGTTGGCGATGCGTGAGGCCGTGAGGGCGGGCACCAGGCCGGCGAGCGAGTCGGGCGTGAGCCTGCCGACCTGCTCGGTGAACGCGTCCTTGATCCGGCCCAGCTGCTCTGGGGCGAGGTCGGGCACTAGCTCGCTCAAGGTGCGGACGAGTTGGTGCGCGGTGCGGACCCGCTGCTCCAGCCGGACCCATCCGGGACTGAGGCCGCTGCCCCGGCCGATGATCACGCCGATCCGATCACGCGCGGGCAGCCGTTCGCGGCCCGAGTCGGCGACCGCGGAGGCGGCGATTCTCAGTGCGATGAGCTGATCGGGCTCGGCATCGGCGACGGCTCCGGGCATGATGCCGAACTCGGTCGGGTCGAACTCGGCGAGGTCATCGACAAAGCCGCCCCGCCGGCAGTAGATGCGATCGGCCCGGGCCGGACCGTTCGCTCCGTCCGGGTCATAGAAGCAGGGGTCCCATCGGTGCTCGGGGACGTCGGTGATCGCGTCGACCCCGTTGACCAGGTTCTGCCAGTACGACTCCAGGTCGGGTGCGCCGGGGAGCAGCACCGCCATGCCGACGATGGCGACTGGCGGTTGGGCGACGGTCACGCCGGCCAACCTGGAGCGGTGTAGACGACGGCGCGCACCGAGGGATCGCCCCACGCGAGCTCGGTGAGCAGGCGGCGCGTGCCCTCCTCGGGGTCGATCAGCGCGATGCCGCGCTGGCCGTACTCCCGCGCGAGCTCGGGGGTCACCATGCCAGCGTGCGTGCCGCTCGGCGCCCACGGGCCCCAGTGCACGGTCAACGCGCGGTGCCCGGTGCGGGACGACCATGAGGTGCCGAGGAACTCGAGCGCGTCGTTGGCCGCCGCGTAGTCCGCCTGCCCCGGATTACCGAGGACGGCCGCGACGCTGCCGAACAGCACGACGAACCGGGGTCCTGCGGGGAGATCTTCGAGCGCGCTCAGCAGCGCCCTCGCGCCGTCGACCTTGGTGCCGAACACACGGCGGAAGGAGTCCAGGTCCTTACCGGCCAGCAGCCGGTCCTCGATCACGCCAGCGGCGTAGATCACCCCGTCGATGCGGTCGTGCTCGGCGTGGACGCCTTTGACCAGCCGCCGCACCGCCTCAGGGTCTTGCGCGTCCACGGTGTGGTAACGGGTTGAGCCTCCCAGCGCACGCAGCTCGGCGAGGGTGGCCTCGACCTCGCGCTGGGCCAGGATCTGGCCCGCGGCGCGCTCGACCTCAGCTGGCGACCGGTGGCCCGTCGCGATCAGCGCCGCGCGCAGTGCCGGCCGGTCGGAGGCCGCCGCGATCGCCGCCTCCTCCGGCTCGGTCGGCAGCGGGG
>JBOGED010000552.1:0-14144 GCA_050743625.1 Egibacteraceae bacterium
CCACTGGTCGGCGCTCCGGATCGTCGCCGGTCGCGCGCGTGTCACGCCCGCCGGCGCGGCCTTGCGACGCCGGGCGCGAGCGTTGGCCGCGGACCAGGAGCTGCTCCTCGAAGACCTCGCCGACGAGGTCGCGGCGCTGGAGGGGGCGGGGTCGCGATGACGAGCGCGCGCCGCACCACGCCGAAGCTGGCGATGCTCGGCGGTCCCCGCACGGTGCCGCGCGATGTCCCCGTGCCCCGCTGGCCGGTGGTCACCGAGGGCGACCGCCAGGCCGTCCAACGGGTGCTGGATAGTGGCAGGTTCACCTCGGCCTCGTCGGGTGAGAGAGAGATCACCGGCCTGGAGCATGCGTGGGCGCGGCGCACCGGCACCCGCCATTGCGCGGCGGTGAGCAACGGGACGACCGCCCTGTCTCTCGCGCTCGCCGCGTGCGGGGTGGCGGCGGGCGACGAGGTGGTGGTACCGGCGCTGAGCTTCGTCGCGACCGCCCTGGCGCCACTCCACCTGGGGGCGATCCCGGTCTTCGTCGACATCGACCCCGCCACGTTCAACCTCGACCCGGCAGGGCTGGAGGCGGCCGTCACATCCCGCACCCGGGCGGTGGTGCCGGTGCACCTGCACGGGCTGCCCGCGGACATGGACGAGATCCGGGCGGTCGCCGACCGCCACGACCTCGTCGTCGTCGAGGATGCGGCGCAGGCGCACGGCGTGCGCTACCAGGGCCGACCGGTTGGCTCTCTGGGTCATGCCGGCGCCTTCAGCCTCAACGTGTCGAAGAACCTCCCAACCTGCGGGGAGGGCGGCCTGGTCACGACCGACGACGCGAGCGTCCACGATCGCGTGACGACGATGCGCCAGTTCGGCGAGCGCATCCCCGACCGTGGCGAGCGCGCGTACGTGTCCGAGACGCTCGGCTGGAACGCCAAGATCAGCGCCGTCCAGGCCGCGTTCACCCGCAGCCAGCTGGCACGGTTCGACGACGATCAGCGGCGGCGGGAGCGCAACGTCCAGCGGTTCCTGCGGCGGCTGACCCCGCTCGCCGGCCTCGCCGTCCCGGTTGGCCGCCCCGACCGTGGCCACGGTTGGCACATCCTGCGGTTTCGCGTCGACCCCGCGCCGTTTGGCGCGTTGACCCGGTCGGCGGCCGCGCTGCGGGCCGTGATCTGCCGAGCGCTCAAGGCGGAGGGTGTGCCGGTGTCGCGGTACCAGGTTGTGCCGCTGCCGTGCCAGCCGATCTTCACCCGTGGGAGCGCGGCGGCCGGCTGGCGGTCGGCGCCATGCCGGGTGACGGATATCGCGACCGCGGCGGCGGTGGTCGAGGACTCGTTCACGATCCAGCGGGCGCACCTCAACCCGGCCGCCGGTCCCGTGCTGGACCGCTACGCGGACGCCTTCGAGAAGGTGTGGGACGAGCGCGATGTGATCTCCCGAATGGCTGAGGCGCGGGCAACGGCCGGTGCGGACACCACGACACGACAGGACAGGTCATGAGCACACCGCTGCGCGGCCGGACCGCGGTCGTCACTGGAGCGGGCGGGGGAATCGGGCGAGGCGTCGCGCTCGCCTTCGCCGAGGCTGGTAGCGCCGTGGTCGTGGCCGACATCGACGAGCGCGCCGCGACGGCGACCGCTGAGACGATCGGCGCCGCGGGCGGGACGGCGGTGTCAGTCGGGGTCGACGTCGCCGACGAGGGTTCCGTCGCGGCGGCGTTCGCCCAGGCCCGAGCGAGAGCCGGAGCCATCGACACGCTGGTCAACGTGGCCGGGGTATGGGCCGGCGGCTCGGTGACCGAGATCTCGGTCACCGACTGGGATCGCACCATGGCCGTCAACACCCGCGGCCCGTTCCTGTGCGCTCGGGCGGTCCTGCCCGAGATGGTCCAGCGCCGGGTCGGCGTCATCGTGAACATCGCCTCGACGGCGGCGTTCAAGGGCACCCGCCGCGCCGGCGCCTACAACGCATCGAAGGCCGCGCTGATCGGGCTCACCAAGAACCTCGCGCTCGACTACGCCGAGTACGGCATCCGCGCCGTCGCCATAGGGCCGGGCCTGATCGGCGGAACGGACATGGAGCGGCAGCTCCGGCGTTTCCGCGGAGACACCGACGACTACGAGAGGTTCGCGGTGAGCATGCATCCACTGGGCCGGCTCGGCACACCCGAGGACGTCGCGGGCGCGGCGGTGTTCCTCGCCTCCGACCAGGCCAGCTGGATGACCGGAAGCTGCCTGCTGGTCGACGGCGGCACGATGACTGGTTTCTAGCGTTTCCCACCTCACAAAGGAGCGAGCAGATGAGCTTTGACTACTACGCGGCGTTCGATCGGCACATCGGCCTTCTCACCCGGGACGAGATGGAGCGCGTGCGCACCTTCCACATCGGCATCGCCGGTCAGGGGGGTGTGGGGGGCAACTACCTGCTGGCGCTGACCCGCATGGGCTTCGAGCACTTCACCATCCTCGACCATGACGCCTTCGACGAGTCGAACCTCAACCGTCAGGTCGGCGCCACGGCGCAGACGCTGGGCCGCCGCAAGGTCGAGGTCGGAGAGGAGATGGCGGCAAGCATCAATCCCAACGTGAAGGTCCGCTCCGTGGCCGAGCCGTTCGGCCCGGCGACGGTCGACCTGTTCTTCGACGGCATCGACTTCGCCATCAACGCGATCGACTACCTCTCGGCGCCGGTCTACGGGCTGCTGCACGACACGGCCCGGGCGCGGGGCCTCTACTCGCTGACGGTCTCGCCGTTCGGCTTCGGCGCGTCGATGACGGTCTTCGGCCCACAGACACCCAGCTTCGCCGACTGCGTCGGGGTGCGGCCGGAGGATGACGAGGTCACGACGATCAGGAAGTTCTGGGCGGCGGTGACCCCCGCGCGCTTGCCTCAGGCGTACCTCCCCCCGGGGGCGCTGACCCCCGAGCCCCCGAAGGAGCGCATCAGGATCTCCTCGCTGGCCCCGTGCATCTACCTGGCCACGGCGCTGGCGTCGACCGAAGTGCTCGTGACGCTGCTCGGCAAGCGCCCACCGATCCTGGCGCCCAACGTCCTACAGATCGACCTGCTGTCGCGCGCGATGGCGGTCACCTCGATGGACGTGCCCGCGGCGCTGGCCGACGCCGCGCGCGAGGCCTGATGCGCGCGAGTGAGTGCGTCGTCGTCGGTCCGCTGCGCGTGCCGGAGCGAGATCGGCCGGCGGTGGCGGCGCGGGTCGCCGCGCTCAGCCGGGCGTCTCATGTGTATGTCGACCCGCTCCCGGGGCTGCCGATCTCCGACGGCGCGGTCGAGCGGGCCGACACGGTCGAGCAAGAGCTGCGGGCGGGGACCATGGTGTGCCTCGCGCGGCACACCAGCGGGGTGGACGTCGGCGTGCTCCGCGTCGTCGCCCACAGCCCCCAGGAGTGGGAGCTGAGACGCTTGTCGATACAACCCGAGTGGGCGGGGCAAGGACTGGGCCGCCGGCTCATGGACCGGGCGGAGGAGGTGGCGGCCCACCGCAATGTGAGGTCGCTGTTCTTCGACGCTGTGGTCGAGCGCGGCAAGCCGCAGATCTGGGCCCGGCGCGGCTATCGAGTGGTGAGCCGCTGGCCGAGCGAGGAGCGGCCCCTCACCGAGGTCACCATGGCGCGTGACGCGGCTGCGCCCCGCGACCCGCTCGCCTACCCCTGGGAGGGTGACGACGCGCTCCCGGCGAGCGGCGCGCTCGTCACCTGGTGGCTCGCCGGCGAGGTCCTTCTCGCGACCGCCGGCCCTATCAGACAGGGCGTCTTGCGGGACGTCCGCGGCCACGCGGAGCAGCGAGGCGTCGCCGCCGGGCGCTTCGCCGGCGCGGACGTGTGGCCGGAGGCGAGCCATGCCGACCTCGAGACACTCCGAGCCGTGCTCGGCGGGGACGACGCGTTACGCCAGGGTGACGCGCTCGTGTTCCGGCGCTCGCTCGCCGAGGTCCCCGCCTACCTCATGCCTCGCTCCGTGGAGCCCGGGCTGCGCGCCCTGTGGCGCTTCCCGTCCGGCATCGCCGTCCCGTGAGGAGGTCCACCGAGCGGGTCTCGCGACGCGCGGGGCCGCCGCGCATTCTCGCGTTGTGGAGCGCGCCACGCTGCCGATCGACCGCGTTCTTCCGGATGATGGCGCAGCGAGGGGACTTCCACGTCCTCCACGAGCCGTTCTCTTACCTCATGGAGTTCGGGGCCACGACCGTCGACGGCGCGACGGTGAGATCCGAGCGAGAGCTGGCGGGCGCGATACGGGAGCTGTCGACACGGGCTCCGGTCTTCTTCAAGGACACCACCGACTCGCGCTACCCCGGGTTGCTGGCCGACACGGCGTTCCTCCGCGACGACGCCACCCACGCGTTCATGATCCGGCACCCACGAGAGACGATCCGGTCGTACTATGCGCTGAACCCGGCGGTACGAAACGACCAGATCGGCTTCGCCCACCTGTACGAGATCTTCGCCGCCGTCGCCGACCTGGTGGGCGATTACCCGGTTGTCCTCGACGCCCAGGACCTTGTCCGCGATCCCGAGCGCGCGGTCGAGGCCTTCTGCGCGCGGGTGTCAATCCCTTACCAGCCGGAGGCGCTGTCCTGGGAGCCAGGCGCCCGCGACGAATGGCTGCCGTCCGCTCGCTGGCACGTCGACGCCAGCCAGAGCCGCGGCTTCGCGGCTCTGGCGAACGGCTACGACGCCGACGCGGACGCGGTTCCGACCCTCATGGCCTACCTCCGCCATCACCTGCCCTATTACGAGCGGTTACGCGCCCACAAGATGCGGGTGTGAGCCGCCGGTCACCGTGACCCCCCACCAGGCGGCTCGTGAGCGGGGTACATTCGGTCTGGGTTGGAGGGAGGTGCGTGGGAAGCGATGAAAGCGAGCAGGTGGCGGCGAGCGGGGTGGCCGCTGATCGTGGGCGGGCTGGCTGCGGCCTTCCTGGCGCGAGCGTGGTCGGCGGACGGCACGGAGCTGAGCCGGATCGCGGCCTGGGCGGATATCTTGGCCATGCTGCTGGCCGTGGGAGGCCTCGTGTTGGTGGTCGCGGACAAGCGGCGGGCACGCCACGAGATCACCCCCGAGTCCCTCATGGCGACCGTCGACCGTCTTGCCTCCGACGTCCTGCGGGTGGAGGCGAAGCAGCGGGCGCAACTGCTGGGAACCGACGCGCCGTCCGCTCGCAGCTCGATGGCCACGGCTCGACACCCTCAACCTGACCTACCACTTTCCTCCGGATTCGAAGGAAAGTGGTAGGTCAAGCTCGACAGCGAGCGCCTAAGCTGCAGTTTTCCTCCGGATCCGGAGGAATCCTGTATCCGACGCCGCTTCGTGGTGCTCTAGTGGAGGGGTGCGTGGGGCCCGACGCGCCGAGCGTGAAGGCGGCGATTGTCGCGTTCCAGGATGCGGGCGGGACGCCAGCCGGTGACCTGAGCACGGTCATGGGCTACTACCAAGGTTTGCGCCCGGCCCGGATGGTCGTTCTCGGCGCGGCTGGGTCAGGCAAGACGGTGCTGCTGTTGGAGCAGCGCAAGACCATCGCCTCCGCGGAGGCGTGGGCGGGGGTCGCGGTGCCGGTGCGGTTCAGCTTGGCCGCCTGGAGCACCGACGAGCCGTTCGAGGAGTGGCTGGCCGCGCAGCTCTCCCAGCGGTTCGGGCTGGGGTTAGACCTGGCGGCGCGGTTGGTGAGCGACCGGCTGGTGCTCCCGCTGTTGGACGGTCTGGACGAGATGGACCCTGACGACGCCGACCCGGCACGGGCCGAGGCGGCCGTCCGGCAGCTCAACGCCTATCTGCAGGGCCGCGAGTTGGGTGCGGTGCTGCTTGCCGCCTGTCAACGGCGGCTTCCGCTGGGATTCGGGTCGTTCTTGGACTGGGGCCAGCGGGCTGGGCTGCTGCGGGTGTCCGGGATCGCCTACCAGTTCCGGCACCGTGAGCTGCAGGCCTGGCTCACGTCGCCCGCCACGGCGGGTGTTCGATGAGGATCGTCTCGTTGTTGCCCTCGGCGACGGAGATCGTGTGCGCGCTCGGCTTGGAGGACGATCTCGTCGGGGTCACGCATGAGTGTGACTTCCCGCCGGCGGTGGTCGGGAAGCCGCAGGTGACCGCGAGCCGGATCTCGCACCAGACGATGACGAGCGCCGAGATCGACCACGCCGTCCGCTCGCAGCTCGACGGTCACGGCTCGATCTACGACCTCGACGAGGCGCTGCTCCGCGAGCTCGAACCGGATCTCGTGCTCACGCAAGAGCTGTGCGACGTCTGCGCCGTCAGCTACCAGACGGTCGAGCGGGCCGCGCGGAAACTTCCCGCCAAGATCGACGTCGTCTCGCTGGAGCCGAACACGATCGCGGACATCTTCGCCAACATCCGCGCCGTCGGCCAGCTGACCAGCGCGGACGCGTGCGCCGAGACGCTCGTCACCGAGCTATCGGCGAGGCTGGAGGCGCTCAAGGCCGCGCTCGCCGGCACCACGCGCCGCCCGCGAACGCTGGTCCTGGAGTGGCTCGAGCCGCCGTTCGCGCCGGGCCACTGGGTGCCCGAGCAGGTCGCGTTGGCCGGCGGTGACCCCGGCTTCGGTCACCCGGGCGCGGCGTCGCGCACGACGACTGCGGGCGAGATCGGCGCCTACGCGCCAGAGGTGATCGTCCTGGCCCCGTGCGGCTTCTACGCGGAAGACACCCTACGGGAGCTGCCGAGGGCGCGCCTACCCGAAGGGTGGCATGACCTGCCCGCGGTGCGGGAGGGCAACGTCTGGGCGGTCGACGCGACCTCGTACTTCAGCCGTCCAGGGCCACGCGTCGTCGAGGGCGCCGAGATCCTCGCGCACATCCTCCACCCGCACCTGTTCGGCCCACCCGGCGAGCACATGGCCATCCGCGTACCGGCGGAGTTAGCCCTCGGGCAGCCGCATGGCTAAGCGGCTGGTCACCACTCCGGTGTTCAGGCCGATCGTGCGGAGGCCGCCGAAGAAGCGGGCGTGCTCGATCTTGCAGCAGCGGTCCATCACGACCTCGAGGCCGGCGTCGCGCGCCAGGGAGGCGGCCTCGTCGCTGATGACGCCGAGCTGCAGCCAGAGCACCTTGGCGCCGATCTCGATCGCCTGCTCGGCAATAGCCGGCGCCTCGCCCGACGGCCGGAACACGTCGACGATCTCGATCGCACCCGGATGGTCGGCGGCGGCCTCAGCCAGATCGGCGTAGACGTGGCGGCCCAGGATCTTCCCCTTGCCCGCACGGGCGGGATTGACCGGGACGATGTCGTAGCCGTTGGCGTCCAGGTAGATGGCCGCGAACGAGCTCGCGTTGTAGTAGCTCGAGCTCAAGCCCACCATGGCGATCGTCCGGTACGTGGTGAGGATCCGGTAGCGATCCCACGCCGTCAGTCCTAGGTCGTTCCGCTCACCGACCGCGCTCATCTGTCTCGCCTCCGATCAGCCCTGATGGGGTGCGCCGAACGCCTTGGACAAGATCGAGTGGCCGAGGCCGTTCCCCGAAACTCGGGGCGCGGCCTGCCGCTGCGACGCCGCCAGCGCCTGCTCCATGTCCCACATGATGTCCTCGACGTTCTCGATGCCGATTGAGACGCGGACCATCTCGGGCCCGATGCCCACCGCGCGGAGATCGTCGTCCGAAAGCTGCTGGTGGGTGGTCGAGGCCGGGTGGATGATCAGGGACTTCGCGTCCCCCACATTCGCGAGGTGGCTGAAGAGTTGGACCGACTCGATGAGCCTGCGGCCGGCCTCGCGGCCACCTTTGATGCCGAACGTGAAGATCGATCCGGCGCCTGCAGGCAGGTACTTCTGGGCCAGCCGGTGGTACGGGTTGGAGGCCAGGCCGGGGTAGTTGACGTACGCGACGGCGGGGTGTTGCTCCAGCAGCTCCGCCACGCGTTGGGCGTTGCGCACGTGCCGGTCCATCCTGACGTGCAGCGTCTCGAGGCCCATCAGCATCAGCCATGCCGTGAACGGGGCCATGGTGGGACCGTAGTCGCGGAGCATCTCGGCGCGGCACTTCAGCAGCCACCCGAAGTCGCCGAAGTACTCGAAGAAGCGGAGGTCGTGGTAGCCCTTGGAGGGCTCGGTCATGCCGGGAAACTTGCCGTTGTCCCACGGGAAGCGGCCCCCGTCGACGATCACGCCGCCGATGGCGGTGCCGTGGCCGCAGATGAACTTGGTGGCCGAGTGGACCACGATGTCCGCTCCCCATTCCAGCGGCCGGCAGAGGTACGGCGAGGCGAACGTGTTGTCGATGACCAGAGGCACCCCCACCTCGTGGGCGAGCTCGGCCAGCGGCTCGATGTCGATCACGTCGATCTTCGGGTTACCCATCACCTCGGCGAAGAACGCCTTGGTACTCGGCGTGACGGCCGCCTTCCACTGGTCGAGGTCCGTGCCATCGACGAACTTCGCCTCGATGCCGACCTTCCGGAAGGACACATCGAACTGCTGGAAGGTGCCCCCATAGAGGCTGCGGGACGAGACGAGCTCGTCACCGGCCTCCATCAGCGTGAAGAGGGTCAGATGCTGCGCCGCCTGGCCGGACGCGGTCGCGACCGCCCCGATGCCGTTCTCAAGCGCGGCGATCCGCTCCTCGAACACCGCGACCGTCGGGTTCATGATCCGCGAGTAGACGTTCCCGAACCGCTGCAGCGCGAAGAGGTTGGCGGCGTGATCGGTGTCCTCGAACACATACGCGCCGGTCTGGTAGATCGGCACCGCCCGGCTTCCCGTGACCGGGTCAGGTCGCTGGCCGGC
The DNA here is from genome assembly GCA_050743625.1 of Egibacteraceae bacterium. Lineage (GTDB taxonomy): Bacteria > Actinomycetota > Nitriliruptoria > Euzebyales > Egibacteraceae > JBOGED01. Next base: position 8,740 of record JBOGED010000552.1, read on the forward strand.
ATGAACCGCCAGCGTGTCAAAGCCGAACTGGTGCTCGTCGGGCATGGCGTTGACCTCCTGGCTGCACAGTGCAGGACTTAGGCGGCGGCGCGGAGGCGCTCGTCCAGCTCTCGCACCACCGTCAAGCCGGCCCAGTCCCTGGGGAAGCTCCGGCGGGTCTGGCGGACGTCCTCGACGTTGACCGTCAGCCCGGCGTGCTCGTCGGCTATGTCCAGTACCGTCGCCCCCGACGCGCACGCCCGGTCCGGATCGCCGAGCGCCACGCACGCCTCCATGACTTCCCACAGCAGATCGGAGCGGCGGACCGGCTCGGTCGAGCCGCCGAGGGAGGCGTCGAACACCTCGACCGCATCGGCAGGGTGACCGAGGCGAAGCAACCGCGCCCCGGTGAAGACGTCGGCGCGGACACCGTCGAAGCCGGCGAGCTCACCGTGGGTGGACCACCATCCCCAGCCCGGGTCGCGCTGCCGGATCGACGCCGCGGCGGTCCGCGCCTGCTCCAGGAACCGCCCGGAGACGAGATCGTCCGCGAGCACCGCGTGCTCATGGGCAAGGTAAGCGAAGAGCCACGTACGGCCCGCGGCCGGCAAGAACGCCTGAAGCTCGGCGGCGGCCTGAAGCGGCGCGAGGGCCCGGCCGGTCCTCGCGGGTTCGTTAAGCCTGCGACCGACTTTGCGGTTCGTCAACGTAAAGGCGGCGAGCGCGTACGCCTCCAGCCCCCGGTCGCCGGCCTCCCGCGCGAGCTCGAGGGCGCGTGTGAACCAGCGGTGCGCGTCGTCGAACTGGCCCGCGTCGTATTGGCCGTAGCCGGCCAGCGCGGCGGCGTCGGAGGCGACCGCCTGCAGGCGCGCCTCCGTCGATAGGTCCATCGTCACGCGCTTGGGCTTGAGCAGGTCGAGCAGCGTAAGCGCGTGCGCCTTCGCGGCGCGGACCACGTCCGCGTTCGGTGCCACGGCGTAGGCGATGGCGAGCGCGGTGGCGGTGCGCTGGGCGGAGGCGACCTCGCCGCCGCCGATACGACGTCCCACTCGCCCGCCGAGCAGTTGGGCCTCCGCGACCAGGGGAGAGACGGGCAGCAGCAGACCGGCCGCGCCCGCGATGCCGGCCAGGCCCATGTCTTTGAGCATCTTTCGGCGGTGCAGCATCTCCTCCACGATGTCCTCCGGGCTCATCCACGTCCACCATCGGGCCGCCTCTATTGTCGACCCTAGCCCCAGTAGCGCGATCGACGCGACCTCGAAAAACGTGCGTAACGCGTGGTCCCCCAGCGGGTCCGGTTTGTGGCGGCGCGCCTCCCACCACCCGAGCGTGCGCCGGTGGAGGCTCCCGCCGCAGCACAGCTCGAGCTTCGCGCACAGGTGGGGTTTGGTCAGGTCGAGAGCGAGGCGAAGAATCTCGAGCAACGTCACCTTACGCAAAAGATCGTCCATCTACGCCTCCCCGTCATGGCCTTTTTCGGCGAGCTGTGAGCGTACGCGATCGGGGGTGCCCAGAAGAGGACGTTTCCGTGCCTTTACCAACCAACCTTTCCGGAACTCATCCAATCCGACGGACCATCCCCGCGGGGTTGCCGTGTCAACGTCGACCGATGAGCGACAGCCTTGGCAACCATCCAGACTCAGAAGGCGTCGAGCCGGTCCCAGAGGGCGACGCGTACATCGTGTCCACCCCCTGCTGCGCTGCCCGCGTGTTCCTCCCGATCGACGAGGCCGTCCCCGGCGGCAAGCTCGACGTGGTGTGCCCGTTGTGCGGGAAGGGGTGGCTCGTCGAGCTGGTCGCCGGCCACGTCGAGGGGCAGTGGCGCCCGGTGTGGACGGAGGCGACGCAGCCATGACCGGGCGCCGTCAGCCGAATCCGGCCCAGGTCGAGAGGATCGCCGGTGACCTCATGGTGATGGTGCCTTGCTGCGTGACCTCCGTGCTCCTCGGCCGGGACACGACCGACCTCACGCAGGCGCACCGGGTCACCTGCCCGCTGTGCGAGCTGCCGTGGACCGCCTCCCTCTCGGGAGACGCGAGGTGGGGCCTGCGCGTGTCGTGGAGGCCAGCGCCGTGATCGACTGCGCGCGCTGCCCCTCACCGAGGGCCTGGAGCTGCCCCTCACCGAGGACGTGAGCGGCCCGTGTTGACGACGTGTCCGCCGGGTACACCAGTGGATGGGCCGCGCGACTGTGTCCACTTCCGCCGGTGAAGGCGAACATACCTCGGACCTGAGGAAGGCCATCACGCCGAGTTGGTGACGAAGTATCCGCTGGCTGGTGGTGCGGCCGTCTTCGCGCAGCGGGCCTTCGGGAAGCCGTTGCTGTCGTTCTTGACCGGTTTTGCGATGATGAGCGGGGCGGTGACGGCGGCGGCGTCGCTGGCCGTGGCGTTCGCCGGCGATTACCTCGCGCAGTTCGTCACGGTGCCGAGCATCCTGGCTGCCCTTGTCTTCATGGCGGTCGTCGCAGTATTGAACCTGCGGGGGGTGGCCTTCCCGGACCCGTTGCTGTTGCCCAACAGGTCCATTCACCGGGTTGATCCGCCAGCGGCTACAGTGTTTTGCTTGACAACGGTGTAGCTGAATGCTGATAGGGCGGCAGTCTGGTTTCAGCGCTGCAGTCGAACGATACGCTGGAGGCATGACTACGGTGACCCTGCGCCTTGATGATGAACTGGCGGCTCGCCTCGCTGAGCGCGCCCAGGCGGCAGGTGTGTCACCCGACGAGCTTGCGGGTCGCGTGCTGGGCGAGTTCCTGCAGCATGAGCCGGCTGTGCGGAAGCTGGAGTTCATTGGTATGGGCTCCTCCCAGGAACTCCAGTCAGACCGGGTCGACGAGTTGCTCGCCCAAGGGTACGGGTCGTAGCCCTGCTCGTTGACACCGGTGTCCTGGTCGGCGCGGTGAACCGCGACGACCACAATCACGATGCGTGCGCCAAGCTGATGACCACGACCGTCGGTCCGTTGATCGTCCCCGACCTCGTCGTCGGTGAGGCCTGCTACCTCGTCGACAAGTACCTGGGTCCATCCATTGAGGCGACGTTCCTTCGCTCCCTGCTGCTCCCGGACATCCGCCTGGAAGCGCTCGTCGCCGCGGATCTCACCCGCATGGCGGAGCTGGTCGAGCGCTACGCCGATCTCCGGCTTGGCGCCACCGACGCATCGGTGATCGCCGCCGCCGAGCGGCTCGGCATTACGACCCTGGCTACGATTGACCGCCGGCACTTCACCGTCGTGCGCCCGAACCATGTCGAGGCTTTCGAACTCGTGCCCTGAGCGGTTCGTCCGAAGTCCGCAGCGCCGAGGCAAATGTTTACCTCAACACGCGAACGGCCGTGACACGCGATCTGCCCTCGAAAGGGAGGCGCCCGTTAGCGCAGCGCTCGCGCATCACCATATCGGACACGTTGCGGAGTCAGGCAGAGCGGGGGCGACCGATCGTGACCTGCGCCGAACTCGCCACGGCCATGGCAAGTCAAGCAGCACTCCATGCGTGGGATTGATCAAGAATGGGGTCCAGCGCGCCGTCGAGCACCACGAGATCCGCGCGTTTGCCTGGGGCCTGGGATGAGGCTGCCAGGCTCGCTCTCCTGACCGCCGGCGTCGGCCGCTCCGCGGTCGTGAGCTGCGGTGGACCGCGTCCCTGTCGGGAGACGCGGGGTGGGGCCTGTGCGTGTCGTGGAGGCCGGTGCCGTGATCGACTGCGCGCGGCGGGACGCAGCGGGGCTGGTCGCCCAAGCGTTGGCGCTCTGCCAGGCCCTCGGGCCTGGAGCTGCCCTCATCGAGGACGTGAGCGACCCGTGTTGACGACGTGTCCGTCGGGTACACCCAGTGGATGGGTCAGGCGACCGTGCCCACTTCCGCTGGCGAGGGTGAGCACGCCACTGGTCTGAGGCAGGCCATCACGCTGCGGCGGATGCGGCTGTTTATCCTCGGTGACGTGCTCGGGGCGGGCGTGTATGTCCTGATCGGGCAGGTGGCCGGCAGGGTGGGCGGGGCCGTGTGGGCGCCGTTCCTGCTCGCGCTCTGCTTCGCGCTGTTTACGGCGTTCTCGTATGCCGAGTTGGTGACGAAGTATCCGCTGGCTGGCGGCGCGGCCGTCTTCGCGCAGCGGGCCTTCGGGAAGCCGCTGCTGTCGTTCTTGACCGGTTTCGCGATGATGAGCGGGGCGGTGACGGCGGCGGCGTCGCTGGCCGTGGCGTTTGCGGGCGATTACCTTGCGCAGTTCGTCACGGTGCCGAGCATCCTGGCTGCCCTTGTCTTCATGGGGGTCGTCGCGTTGGTGAACCTGCGGGGGATCGAAGAGTCGATGCGCGTCAACGTCGTCCTCACCGTTATCGAGGTGAGCGGGCTCGCGCTTGTCATCGTGCTGGGGTGGGCGACGGTCGCGATGGGTGGGGGCGACCCGGCGCGAGCGCTCCAGTTCCGCGGCGACGTGAGCGTGCCGATGGCGATCATCGGTGGGACCGCGCTTGCCTTCTTCGCGTTCCAGGGGTTCGAGACGTCGGCGAACGTGGCCGAGGAGGCCACCGACCCACGCCGCACCTACCCGCGGGCGCTGCTGTCCGCGCTCGCGGTGGCGGGGATCATCTACCTGTTGATCGGCTTGGCGCTGTCGATGGTCGCCTCGCCAGATGACCTGGCCTCTTCGTCAGGGCCCCTACTGGCTGTCATCGAGGCCGCGCCGGTCGCGTTCCCGCCCTGGCTGTTCGCGCTGATCGCCTTGCTCGCGGTGTCCAACGGCGCGCTGCTGTTCAGCATCGCCGCCTCGCGGCTGTTGTATGGGATGGCCCGGGAGGGTCTGCTCCCCTCGATCTTTGGTCGCCTGCTACCCGGGCGGCGGACCCCGCCGGTGGCGATCGGCGCGACGAGCCTGCTGGCGGCGGTGCTGATCGCCACCGGGGATCTCACCACGTTGGCCGAGACCACCGTGCTCCTGCTGGTCCTCGTCTATCTCGCGGTCAACGCCTCGGCGCTCGCGCTGCGCCGCCGACCCGTCGACGTCCCCCACTTCCGCGCCCCGACAGTCATGCCCGTCCTCGGTGTCGCCTCGTGCCTGCTGATCCTGACGCAGCAGACCGCCGCCACCATCGGCCGCGCGGGTCTGCTGCTGCTCGCCGGCGTGGCGCTATATCTGCCGACACGCACGGTCCTACGGAGGTGACAACGCCAGCGAGGGGAGAAGGACGACCCGGTCACCAATCTTCACACTGCAGCTTTCCTCCGAATCCGGAGGAAAGCTGCAGGTTAAGCGCGCGCTTGCGGAACAAGACCGCAATTTTCCCTCGTATGTGGAGGAAAGCTGCGCCTTCCCCGACCCGCGAAGCGAGTTCTTTTCGCGCTCGTTCGAGCAGCGCCTCGGCGGCGAGCACCGCTTTGCTGCAAACCGGGTCGTGAAGGCCGTGCGACTTGGCGGCGGCTCACGC
>JBOGED010000553.1:0-3190 GCA_050743625.1 Egibacteraceae bacterium
GATCCAGCACACAGCCGGCCCGGGGACACGACGTCAACATGACTCCCCAAACTTGACTCACGCGCAACGACTTCGCGGATCCAAGTCCCCTAGCCTCAACCACGAGGCGAGCGCGTTGGCGTCCAGCGGTTTCCCGTTTTGGAAGCGGATGCCGTCGTGTAAGGTGATCCGCCAAACCGTCGGGTCCACCCATTCCACGCGCTCCGCCAGCCAGGGCTTCGGACCATCGGGTGCGGGGTAAAGCAGCAACTCGGCGGCCCCCCACTGGTTTTCCGAAAAGCTCTGGACTGGGTCCCCGAAGGCCGTCGGCGCCGATGTCGACAACACCCGAATACGGGTGTCGGTCGCCTCAGGAGCGGGTCCCTCAACCGGTGAGGTGACCACGGGCGTCGTAGCCACCGCTGGCAGCGCGGTCGCGGGGCCGCCGCCAGCCGAAGCGAGCAGGAGGACGCCCAAGGTCAGCGATACCTTCAGAGGCCGGCTCGAGTACCGGCGAGGTCGATGAGCCATCCCGCTCTCCCTGCCTTCATTTCCCGCTCGCCGATGAACTTTTACTGAAAGGTATCGGCTTACCACGAGCAATCATAGAATTCCTACGAGTAAATCTCAAGAGCAATCAAGCCGCCGTATCGCGCCAGGCGCGACGCGTCAGGCCGGCAGCCTCACGACGAAGCGGCAGCCTTTCTCGGTGTTCGCCACGGAGAGCTCGCCGTGGTGTGCCTCCACCAATCCTCGGGCGATCGCGAGGCCGAGGCCGGTGCCGCCGTCACCGGTCGGGGTGCGGGCGGGGACGCCGCGGAAGGCGGGCTCGAACACGCGTGGCAGGTCCCGCTCGGGGATCCCGCCGCACGAGTCTGACACCGCGATGAAGACCTGGCCGTTGTCGCCGCCCGCCTCGACACGGATCTCGCCGCCCGGCGGCGTCTCGCGGATGGCGTTGTCGAGCAGGTTGCGCAGTACTCGGGCGAGCTCGGGCGGAGACGCCTGCAGCTCTGGCGCGCCGTCCATCCGGCCTTCCAGCCTGATGCCTTTGGCCGACGCCACCGGCCCGGCCGCCGCGAGCGCGTCGGAGACCAGATCGGTCAGGCTGACGCGTTCCAAGGCGAGGCGCAGCGCCCCCGCGTGGATCCGGCTGAGCTCGAACAGGTCGTTCACCAACCCCGCCAGCCGGTCCGCCTCGACCCGGAGCGTGGACAGGTATCGCCGGACCGTCTCGGGGTCGTCGACGACCCCGTCCTCCAGCGCCTCGGTCATCGCACGGATCCCCGCGAGCGGCGTCCGGAGGTCGTGGGACACCCACGACACCAGCTCACGACGAGCGGCCTCGGTCGCCTGCTCGCGGACGCGCGCCTCCTCGAGCCGTGCGCCGGTCTCTTCCAGCTCGGTGGCCAACCGCCGGAACTCGAGGATCGACGGCAGCTCACCCCTCGGCGCCGCGGGATCGCCGATGCGGCGGGCGGCCTGGCCCAACGATTGGCTCGCCTCGTCCACCCGGTGCGCGAGCGCGAGCGCGGCCAGCACGCCGACAAACCCCGCGACGACCATCACGACCGCGAGCGCGTTGAGGTCATGCGCGTTGATGAACATCGCGTTGCCCACCGCCAGCGCGCCCGCGGCCACCGCGGCGATGGAGGTCAGCGCGACCACGCTGACCTGGGCGAAGAACGACCGCTCGCGCAACAGGTGTCGCACCCCGCCGCCCGCCACGCCGGCCGCGAGCGCGGCGAGACCCGCGATCGCCGTGATCGCCAGCGAGTCGGCGACGGGCAGGTCGACGAGCGCGATGCAGGCCGCGACAGCTGCCACCCCGACGATCACGACGGCGCCGCGCAACCCAATGCTCCTATTCGCCGAAGCGGTAGCCGACGCCCCAGACGGTCTGGACGTAGACGGGCTCGGACGGGTCGGGCTCGATCTTCTCGCGCAGGCGGCGGACGTGCACCGTCACGGTCGAGGTGTCGCCGAACGTGTACCCCCACACCCGATCGAGGAGCACCTCACGGCGGAAGACCTCCCCGTGATGCCGCATGAGGAACGCGAGGAGGTCGAACTCGCGAACCGTCAACGAGACCGGCTCGCCCTCGACACGGACCTGCCGGGAACGCTCGTCGAGCTGGAGCCCACGGTATACCCGCGGCCCCTCGGGCATCACGACGCCTTCCTGCGACCCGTGCGCGCGGCGCAGCACCGCCTTCACCCGAGCCACCAGCTCACGAGGCGAGAACGGCTTGACGACGTAGTCGTCGGCGCCAAGCTCGAGGCCCTGAATACGCTCGATCGCCTCACCCCGGGCAGTGAGCATGATCACCGGGATCCGGCTGTGCTCGCGCAGACGCCGGCAGACCTCGAACCCGTCGAGCCCGGGCAGCATGAGGTCCAGGATGAGCAGGTCAGGGGGTGCGCTCTCGAGTCTGCCCAGGGCAACCCGCCCATCGCCGACGACCTCGACGAGGTAGCCGTCACGCTCCAGGTAGCGGGAGACCACCTCCGCGACCGTGGGATCGTCCTCGACAACCAAGACGCGCGGGCGCGCCGGTGCGGAGCTGGCCTCGACTGGCTCGGTCACTGCAGGTCACGATAGCCGCCCTGCCACCCTCGCGACTTACACTTTCGTGACGGCGTACGCTCCCGGCTGTGACGACGTTCTGCCAGGGCTGTGGCGGACCCCAGGCTGGCGCGGACCACACCGACTGCGCGCAACGGCTCGCCGTGGAGCCACCCCGCTACTGCGCCACCTGCGGGTTCCGCCTGGACGTGCAGGTCTACCCCAACCACGTCGAGACCTCGTGCCGCGAGTGCCGCCGCCGCGGCTTCACATCCGTGGCAGCGCCGTAGCATCGGTGTATGAGTGAGAAGGAGCGGTTGTCGGTCACCGTTGACGCCGAATTGCTTGCGGCGGGACGAACGGCTGTCACCGATGGGCGTGCCGACAGCTTGAGCGCATGGGTGAATGAGGCGCTAGCCCGGCAGGTGGACCATGACCGGCGTACGCGCGCCTTCGACGAGTTCTTGGCCGCCTTCGAAGCCGAACACGGCGAGATCACCGAAGAGGAGATGCGAGAGACCACCCGTCGTTTGCGGGCCGAGGCGATCGTCGTGCGATCGGGGCGCAGCGGGCGCGTGACGTGACGGTACTGCTTGATGCTGGCGCCCTTGTGGCGATTACCCACGGCGACGTGCAGGTGTGTCG
>JBOGED010000554.1:0-10772 GCA_050743625.1 Egibacteraceae bacterium
CCACTATTTATGCTCAACGCCTAAGGAGAAGCCTGTGGCCGAGAGAGAAGAGGACAACCGGACCGTCACGCAGACCGGCCGGGGTGGGACGTATCGGACGCTGGATGAACAGGCCGGCCGGCTGTCCGAAGCCGAGGAGCGCTTCGAGCGTGCCCGCCGCACCGCGGGCCTGTTTCTCGGACCTGCGGTGTTCTTGCTGCTGCTCGCGCTGCCGCTGGCGTTGGAGAGATCGCAGCAGGTTCTCGCAGCCGTCCTTGCGCTCGTGATTGTCTGGTGGATCACTGAGGCCATCCCGATCCCGGTCACGGGAATCCTTGGCGTGTGCCTGGCCGCCGCGCTTGGGGTGGTCGAAGACCCTGACAACGTCTTCGCGAGCTTTTCCGACTCGACGATCTTCCTGTTCATCGGCAGCTTCATCATCGCCGAGGCGATGCTGGTCCATGGGTTGGACCGTCGCCTTGCATTCACCGTCCTCAGCATGCCATTCGTCGGCGAGTCGACGAGCCGGATCCTGCTTGCGTTTGGCTTGATTGGAGCCTTGACGTCGCCGTTCATGTCCAACACGGGGGCGGCGGCGATGATGCTGCCCATCGCGCTGGGCGTGATGGGCAGCGTCGGCCGGCTGATCGCGGATCAAGCCGAGGAAGACCACGACCCCAAGCGCTTGCGCTTTGGCTCGGCGTTGATGCTCGTGATCACCTACAGCATCACGGTCGGTGGCCTGCTGTTGCCGATCGGCAGCCCGCCCAATCTCATCGGCAGGGATCTGCTCGAGGACGCGACCGGCGAGCCGATCACATTCGTCGAGTGGTTCGTTCTGGCGCTGCCGATCGTGATCGTCATGTTCGCTGCGGTCATGATCGTGGTACTGCTCCTCAACCGTCCCGAGCTGCGAACCGTTCCGGGCGTTCGGTCCTTCGTCGCGGACGAGAAGCGCCGGCTTGGCGCAATGACGCTTGGCGAGCGCAACACGTTGATCGCCTTCGGGCTGGCGATCGTCGGCTGGACGCTACCCGGACTCATCGGGCTCGTCACGGGCGACGACTCGCCTCTCTACGAGCGCCTTGCTGCGATCCTCGACGAAGGTGTGGTCGCGGTCATGGCCGCCGGGCTGCTCTTCGTGCTGCCGTTGAACTGGAGCGAACGGCGCTTCACGCTGAACTGGAATCAAGCGGCGCGGATCGACTGGGGCACGATCCTGCTGTTCGGCTCGGGCATCGCGCTCGGCAGCCTCATGCGCGACACCGGGTTGGCCGAGCGGATCGGCACCGGCTTGTCCAACACGTTGAACGTCTCAGGCATGCTCGCGATCACGATCCTGTCCGTAGTGATCGCCGTCCTCATCTCCGAGACGACTAGCAACACCGCCAGCGCGGCAATCGTCGTACCGATCGCCATCGCGCTGGCCACCGCGGTTCGAGTCGACCCGACCATCCCCGCCTTGGCCGCGATCTTCGGCGCCAACTACGGCTTCATGCTGCCGGTTTCGACCCCCCCGAACGCGATCGTCTACAGCTCTGGCATGCTCCCGATCACCCGCATGGCCCAAGCCGGCGCCGTCTTCGACGTGATCGGCGCGATCCTCTGCGTCGTGGGTGTCATCCTCATGGCCAGCCTCCTCGGTATCACTCGCTAGACCTCAATCTTTATAGGGTCGGGAGGCGTGACGTGGTGGCGGCGCGAGTCGGTATGGAGTACGCCGCGTCGGTTAGAGGCCGCGCTACTCCGATGCCTCCTCTCGAACGTAGTCCTCGTACTCCGATGCGCTGAGCAGACCGTCGAGCTGCGCCGGATTGGCCATGTCGATCACGATGAACCAACCGTCACCATACGGATCCCCGTTGACCTGTTCGGGCTCATCGTTAAGGCTTTCGTTCACCTCGGCGATGGTGCCAGTTACCGGCATGTACACCTCGGACACGGCCTTGACGGATTCCACCGATCCGAAAGGCTCGGTGGCCTCGAACCGGTCGCCTGTTCGGGGCAGCTCGACGTAGACCACATCGCCGAGCTGACGTTGGGCATGGTCAGTGATCCCTACGCGGACGCGGTCACCCTCCGTCCGCACCCACTCATGATCCTTCGTATAGCTCAGACCCTCAGGAGTAGAGGCCATCACAAGCCGACCTACCTTTCCACGTCGCGACACCGCAGCGGGCTAGTCATGAGGACATCAACTATCGCAGCGCTCGCGAACCTTTGCGCGCTGGCGCGCAAAGCTACGGATCCCTTTCCGACTGAACACCCCCCGGCATCCCCGCCACGCACACGCCCACCAAGAGCGGGATGAGGTACCAGTCCTGAAAGTTGATCCGGAAACGGTGGCTGAGCAGGAAGGTTGCGAGGAGGGGGAGGGCGAAGGCGAGGCTGGCGGCGGCGAGGTCGGGTGGGGTGCGGCGGAGGCGCGTCGCGACCCAGAGGGATGCGCCTGAGCCGGCCGCGATGGCGAGGAGGGTGACGGCCCGCAAGACCAGCCCCGAGGGCGGTGTGGCGAGGTAGAGCGGCCACCACGACGCGTACTGCAAGACGCTCCATGGGTCGCCGCGCGTGGCTGGCTCGGCCATGGCGGCAAGGCCGTGAAGGCCGGCCGAAGGGAGGAGCAGGAACAGCAGCTGAAGCGCTGCAGGTACGGCGAGGGAGAGCGCCCCAGCCCTCCAACCGGCGACGAGGGCGACGAGGGGGACGAGCACGAGCGCGGATGGTTTCACGCTGATCGCCAAGCCGACCAACGCCGCGCACCACAAGGATCGGCGGCTCGCCAGCGCGATCGCGGCGCCGGCAACCAAGAGGCCGAGGAGCACGTCGTTCGCCACCACCATCCCCGACTCGCGGACCAACGTCGGGTGGAGCGCGAACGCGAGGCCGACGGCGAGCGCGGCTCGCCTCCCCCCAGCGGCGTTGGCTGCCCAGCCCAACGCCATGACGGCTGCCGCGCTTGCCGTCCACAACAGCATCCGGGCGGGAATCCACCGCTCCCCCAACACCTCGGCGGGGAGCAGCGCGACGAACGGGACGTGAGCCAGGATGCTGCCGGCTGGGTACTGGTAGGCCCCGACCACCGTATGCGGGTTGGCTTCCACATATGGGTTCAGGCCCGCCAGCAGTTGGCCGGCTGCGAACTCGGACGCACGGGGGATGTCGGAGATCCCTGGGTCTAACCAGGCGAGCGGCGCGCGCACGGCCACCGTGAGAGCGGCGAGCCCCACGAGCGGCAGCCAAGGCACGCGATCGGCGGCCCTCGCCGCCACAGGCGGCGTCCCACGCAGACTCTGTACAACCCACCATGCGAACCCCAGGAGCAAGACCTCCAACGCGACCCATCGGAAAAGGTATGGCAGGCGGAGAGGCGGGTTGTGCAGGAAGAACGTGGGAAGCGTCGTCGCCACGACCATGGCCACGGCGCGGGGGCGCACCCGTAGGATGAGCAGGCCCCCAACCAGAGCCGGCATGAGCGGAAGCCACAACGCGATATAGCGGGGGATGCCGTCGCCATAGGTCAGGAACGCGCGCACGCAATGAGGGTATTCGCGGTGCCGGGTAAGGCGGTAACCCGCACCGTCGTACGCGCACCGCTGCCAGCCGATAGTCTGTCATCGCGATGAGCGACGAGTACGACGAGAACGAATACGACGACGATCCGGACCAGGAGTTCGAGGACGGCGAGCATCTCCCACGGCGCCTTGACCGGCGTGAGGCGGCGATGGTGCGGCGAGACCTCGAGGATCTTGCCGCGTTCCGCAACACGTTCGAGTCGGGGGGATTCAAAGGCGTCAGCCTGTTCTGCGAGGACTGCGCCGAGGATCACTTCTACGGCTGGGACATGCTGGAGCACAACCTGCGGTCGCTGCTCGATTCTGGCGAGGCTCCGATGCACGAGCCGGCCTACGATCCCCGGCCCGAGGAGTACGTCGACTGGGACTACGCACAGGGATACCTCGACGGGCTCGCGGACGCGGGTGCGCCGGTGCTGCCCTTGCCGAACAGCACGATCTCGGGCTGCTCCTTCTGCGGCAGCGACCTGCCCGAGGACGGCGAGCGAGCCATCTACTGTCCCACGTGCGGGAGGCATCTCGGTCCGGCCAGGATCGCGCGGGCGCTGATCGACCACGGCTGGGACACGGCCGAGGTCGTCGAGCTGTTCCGCGCCGCCCGCATCCCACCGCTCCGTGGCCTACCGAAGTAAGCGATGGTCGACTCGCACCCGTGACAGGCCATGTGTTCGCGAGCCGCGCGGTAGGCGACGCCATTGTCCTCGCCGTGCAAGGCGACCTCACGGCACAGGCTGTCGACGCGGTGGTCAACGCCGCGAACGAGCGGCTCGCTCACGGCGGCGGGGTCGCGGCTGCCCTCTCTCGGGCCGGGGGTCCCGAGGTCCAACGCCAGTCGGACGCGTGGGTACGCACGCATGGCCTCCTCCGCCCGGGCGACGCCGCGGTCACGAGCGCCGGGCACATGCCCGCTCAGTGGATCATCCACGTCGTCGGCCCACGCTGGCACACCGACCAGGACAACGAGAGGCTTCTCCGGATCGCTGTCCTTGCGGCCTTGAACAAGGCGAGAGATCTGGGAGCGTCATCGATCGCTCTCCCCGCGATCTCAGCCGGCATCTTCGGCTATCCCCAAGCCGAGGCGACCGCCGTCATCGCCAGCGAGGCAGTCGCATGGCTGGAGCGTCACCCGGGCGGCATCACCGAAGTACGGCTCATGGGCTACGACTCTGCGACCGCTGAGAATTTCGCACGCGGTCTGTCAGAGCCAGGTCGTAGGGACGGCCTTCAGTGCGTCGAGTAGCGGGCGGGCGTCCGCGGCGTGGTTGGTGACCCGGGCGATGTCACCCCGGACGCGGAGGCGCCCGAGCATGACCGCGAGCGGGACGTCCATGGTGCCCGAGATGATCTGGCGCCAGCGCTCGTAGTCGGCGACCAGCTCGATCGTCGGGGTCACACTGTCACCGGCGCTCCAGCTCACTGCAGGCGTACCATTAGCCCCTTTCGCGATGCTCACATCGTAGGCATGTCCTTCACGGAGAGGCCCGCTTTGCTGGACGACGAAGCGATACGTGCCCGCCAACGACTCCGCCACACGCTCCACCCCGGGCCGCGAGGCCAGAGCCGCGCAGAAGGCCTCCATCCACTCCCCGCTAGGAAAGACCGGCATGACCACCACCTCACCTTGTTCGCGCTCCGGCGATCCCACAGCGCGTACCGCTGCGTAGCATTCCACAGATGACGGGCCCGATGCTGGACGGCGTTCGCCAGCGGATCGCTGCGTGGGAACCGGAGCTGGGGGCGATCATCCGCGCGGTGGAGGTGCGGGCAACGGGGCATGGCACGCTCAACGGGCTTGCGGCCGGGGTCAAAGACATCATCGCGGTAGCCGGCGAGCCTCGTGAATGTGGCGCGCCAGGGATCGTCGAGGAGGCGCCACAGCCGGCTCACGCCCCGGTGGTCGCGCGGCTTCTCGAGTCCGGGGCCACCGTCGTCGCGCGGACGGCCACGCATCAGTTCGCGTATGGCATCGTGACGCCTCAGACCCTCAACCCGCTGGCCCCGGACCGCATCGCGGGGGGATCTTCGGGTGGAACGGCGGCGGCTCTGGCCGCGGGGATCATCGACATCGGGCTCGGCACCGACACCGGCGGGAGCATCCGGATCCCGGCGTCATGCTGCGGTATCGCCGGCTTGAAGACCACCCGGGGGCTCATCCCGCTGACGGGCGTGCACCCGCTCGCGTGGTCGCTCGACACCGTGGGCCCGATGGCACGCACTGTCCGCGAGACCGCGCTGGCGCTCGAAGCGATCGTGGGTGCCGACCCCGACGATCCTTACAGTGATCCGACCCCTCTGGAGCCGGCCAGGCGGCCCCCGTGGCGGATCGGAGTTCCCGCACAGGTCCTTCAGGCTCAAATGGACGACGAGGTCCGGAGCAAATGGCAGCGCGTCCTTGACGCGTTGACCTCAGACTCGATCGACGGGGCGACGGCCCAGCAGATCGACATTCCCTTGCTTGAGCAGGCGGATCGCATGAGCGGGCGGGTACTCGTGGCCGAAGCCGCCGCCCTGCACGCGGCGACACTCGCTCAGCACTCCGCGGCCCTCTGGCCCGAGGTGCGCACCCGCCTCGAGCGGGGAAGCCGACTCCCTGCTTCCACGCTCGCCGAGGCGCTGCACGAGGCAGCCCGCCTACGCGCCGAGATCAAGAAGGTGTTCACCCGCGTTGACGTCATCGTGACACCGACGCTGCCCTGCGTCGCACCCCTGCGGGCTGTCGCGCCGCTGCGGGTTCCCTCCACCGGCGACGAGTGTGTCCCGGTGGGCGGCAACCCGGTTCCGCTCACCCTCGCGATGACGCGCCTCACCAGCCCGTGGAACCTCATTGGCGTGCCAGCCGGCTCAGTCCCGGCCGGCACCGACCGAGGTGGCGCTCCGGTGGGCGTCCAGGTGGTCGGTCCTTGGCGCGGAGAGCGAACGGTCCTTGCCGTAATGGCAGCGATCGAGCGGCTCACCGAAGGCACCCGTAGTCCCCGAACAGGGATTTAGGGGCGTATGCGCCCCGAGATCCCTGTTCGGGGGACGCTACCCGTGGCGCACCCGGCTAGCGGGCGAAGAGCCGTTGGAGCTCGGTGATGGCGGTGCGCGCCTTCTGCTCTGCGCCCGCCACGGGGGAGTTTTCGAGCCAGCAGGCGCGATCCGCGGCGTCCATCGCGAGGCGGTCGTCGCCATAGGGCAACGGCCGGTATTGGTCCCGCAGCGAGTCGTACTCGATGCCGGTGGATGGACCGATGAGCTCGGCCAACCGGTTCGTCCGAGCTTCGAGAAGCACGCCCCAGCGGACACGGCTGTCGCGCTGCGCCGAGCAGGCGCTGGGTACCGGTTGTACCCCTCCGGCGGCCTCGGTCAGGTCGTTGGCTTCGGTGACCAGATTGCGAAACGCGGTCCGCAGCTGTGTCACGGACCCCCCAAGATCCCATCCGGCCACGACGCCGTCCATCGCGACATCGATGTCAGCGAGCCGGTTGTAGGCGGCGGTTTCAGTCTGAGCGGCCCCAGAGACGGTGTTCGCCAGGGCGACCATGTTGCCGACGATCTCGGTGGCTTGGCGGACGATCGGGTTTCGCGTATCGAAGTCCTGAGTCACCATCGAGACCTGAGTGGTCGAGGCTCTCAACTGGGCGATCACGCCCGCGTACTCGCCGAGCGCCGCCTTCGTGGAGGCGCCACGCGGGGTCTGGTGGCGGATCCCGTCGAGTTGGCGCTCGCTTTGGACCAAGCCCTCGGCCAGCCCGACGATCGAGAACGTCAACGCTGTTCGGGCGTCCTCTACCGGATCGCCACCTGCACCCGCGCCGTCAGAGCGGGAAGACCCCGCACACGCGGCCGCGAGCGAGAGCATGAGCACCAGCGCGATCAGTCGCATGAACCCTCCGCCTCGGCCTGGATCCTACACACGAGGGGGAGAAAGGTGAAAGGCGGCCCGCAAGGGGCCGCCTTTCGGAGACGAAAGAGAACCTAGATCTGGATGCACGGATCGCGCGTAGAAGTGAGCGCGAGATCGCCGATGGACGCGTCCTCGACGCCCCACCGCTCCAGACCCAAGGAATAGCCCACCGGCACATCGACAACATTTTGTCGATCACGGTTGTCCAAGTGCCTAGAAGTCCATCCCGCCCATGCCGCCCATGCCGTGGTCGTGGCCACCGCCACCGCCACCGCTGGCGTCCTTGGGCTCGGGCTTGTCGGCGACCAGGGTCTCGGTCGTGAGCAGCAGCGCGACGATGGAGGCCGCGTTCTGCAAGGCCGACCGGGTGACCTTGGCGGGGTCGATGACGCCGAACTTGATCATGTCACCGTACTCGCCGGTCAACGCGTTGAGGCCCTCACCTGGCTTGAGGGTACGGACCTTCTCCACGACGACGGAGCCCTCAAGACCCGCGTTGTTCGCGATCCAACGCAGCGGCTCGGCAAGCGCCTTACGCACGATGTTCGCACCCGTCGCGTAGTCGCCCTCGAGCTCGAGCTTGTCGAGCGCGGTCGCGGCCTGCAGCAGCACGGTACCGCCGCCGCCGACGATGCCTTCCTCGACCGCGGCGCGAGTCGCGGACAGCGCGTCCTCGATGCGGTGCTTCTTTTCCTTCAGCTCGACCTCGGTGGCCGCGCCGACCTTGACGACCGCGACGCCGCCGGCCAGCTTCGCCAGCCGCTCCTGCAGCTTCTCGCGGTCCCAATCGGAGTCGGTCTTCTCGATCTCGTTACGGATCTGGGAAATCCGTCCCTTGATGTCGTCTTCGGCTCCGGCGCCCTCGACGATCGTGGTGTTGTCCTTGGTGATCGTGACCTTGCGGGCCTTACCCAGCAGGTCGATGGTCACGCTGTCCAACTTGAGGCCAAGCTCCTCGGAGATGACCTGGCCACCGGTGAGAATCGCCAGGTCTCCGAGCATCGCCTTGCGGCGGTCGCCGAAGCCGGGCGCCTTGACCGCGGCGGACTGGAACGTCCCGCGGATCTTGTTGACGACGAGCGTGGCCAAGGCCTCGCCCTCGACGTCCTCGGCGATGATCACCAGCGGGCGACCCGCCTGCATGACCTTCTCCAAGACGGGGAGCAGGTCGTGGACGGCCGAGATCTTCTGGTTGGCGACCAGGATGTAGGGCTCCTCGAAGACGACCTCCATCCGCTCGGTGTCGGTCACCATGTACGGGGAGACGTAGCCTTTGTCGAACTGCATGCCCTCGACGAAGTCGAGCTCCAGGCCGAAGGTCTGGGACTCCTCGACGGTGATCACGCCGTCCTTGCCGACCTTGTCCATCGCCTCGGCGATGATGTCGCCGACGGCTGGGTCGTTGTTGGCCGAGATCGTCGCGACGTGAGCGATCTCCTCCTGGGTCTCGATGTCACGTGACAGCTGGCCAATCGCCTCGACGACACGCTCGACCGCCTGCTCGATCCCGCGCTTGAGCAGCATGGGGTTCGCGCCCGCGGCGACGTTGCGCATGCCCTCGTGAACCATGGCCTGCGCGAGCACGGTCGCGGTGGTGGTGCCATCACCAGCGACGTCGTTCGTCTTGGTGGCGACCTCCTTGGCGAGCTGAGCACCCATGTTCTCGTACGGGTCCTCCAGCTCGATCTCCCGGGCGATCGTCACACCGTCGTTCGTGATGGTGGGAGATCCCCACTTCTTCTCGAGCACGACGTTGCGGCCTTTGGGGCCCAACGTGATCTTGACCGCGTCGGCGAGCTTATTTACACCCGTCTCGAGCTTGCGGCGAGCGTCCTCGCGGAATTTGAGTTGCTTTGCCATCGTGATGCGCTCCTACTACTTCTCGACAATCGCGAGAATGTCACGGGCGGACAGGATCAGGTACTCCTCACCAGACACCTTGATCTCGGTGCCGCCATACTTCGAATAGACGACGGTGTCACCCTCGTTCACGTCCAGCGGGATTCGCTCGCCTTGGTCGGAGATGCGGCCAGGGCCCACGGCGATAACCGTGCCCTCCTGCGGCTTCTCCTTGGCGGTGTCGGGGATGACAAGCCCACTGGCGGTGGTCTGCTCCGCCTCGCTCGCCTTGACCACGACCCGGTCTTCCAGCGGCTTCAGCGCAACCTTTGTGGCGGTCGCCATGCCGTGTCTCCTTTGGGTTCTGGGACTTCTTGGCGTTGCACGCGCAGGCATTCGGAAGCCCACGGCCAACGACGGGGCTGCCGGACTACGCGCAGTAAGCTGGCACTCGCTACGGGCGAGTGCCAGACCGAAACCTAGCAGTCGCGTGGACAGAGTGCAAGATCCAGGCGACGAACCTGCGTCCAGCTCACTCATGTTCTTGGAACAGATTCCTCGTTTCGGACTTCCCGTCTCGACAACCTCACGTTCCGTGTTACGCTCAACGCTGCGAGGTGAATCCCGGTGGGAGCGGCCCTCGTTCTATTCAGGTTTACGAGCCCCGGACGTGCTATGGGGGGTTGGGCGTGTCGGACTACCAAAGGCGGCTGGGCAGTCGGCTACGCGCTATCCGCCAACAGCAGGGGCTGACCCTGCAACAGATCGAAGAGCTCTCGGACGGTCGCTGGAAGGCGGTGGTCGTCGGCTCCTACGAGCGCGGTGACCGGGCGGTATCTGTCGCCAAACTCGCTGAACTGAGCGAGTTTTACCACGTGCCGGTCTCCGAGCTCCTCCCGAAGGAGGAGGTCACGGCCATCTCCATCTCCTCCGCTCCCGCAAGGGTCATGCTCGACCTCCGGCGTCTCGCGCGCCCTGATCTGGACCCCGACCTCCGCCCGGTCTCACGCTTTGCCCACACGATCCAGCTTCAGCGCGGCGACTTCAACGGCAGCGTCCTCACGATCCGAGGCGAGGACCTTCGCGCACTCTCCGTTATCTACGGCACCGACCCTGAGGAGCTGGTGCTGCGGTTGGACGACGAGGGTGTGCTCGCGCATGTGTGAGGGTCCTGGCCTTTGTTGTCTTTACGGCCTACGGGCCGCCATCGCGTCTTCGGACCGCTGACCCACCCACCCTCCAAGGTCCTCAGCCGCGACGGCGGCCCTACGGCCTGGTTTGCTGGCACCTCCCCCATGCGCTGGTTTAAAAAAGCTGAAAAGCGCGCACGCCGCGGGTTTGGTGGTACTGCCGCCTCTTCAACTGCAGGATTCCTCTGTATACGCAGGATTGTTGCCGGTTAAATCGGCGGGGCCGGTCGGCGGGTGCGGCTTTCCTCCGAATCCGGAGGATAGTTGCGGGTTCTCGGCGCGCGGGCCTGAGAGGGGTCTCGGGCC
>JBOGED010000555.1:0-7577 GCA_050743625.1 Egibacteraceae bacterium
CGCTGGTGGAGCTGGCCCGGCGCGGCCTCGACCGCGGTGACCTGCCCGACGTCGGCGGCGCCAAACCGCACGTCACGGTCGTGGTCCGGCTGGAGAGCCTGCGCGGCGAGGACGGCGCCGCCCCGGCGACGCTGGACCGCCTCGGTGCGCTGTCTGGCGAGGCCGCCCGGCGGATGTGCTGCGACGCCGGCATCAGCCGCGTCGTCACCGCCGGCGCGTCGCAGGTCTTGGACGCCGGCCGCGAGACCCGCGTAGTCTCACCGGCGCAACGCCGCGCGCTCGCGGTCCGTGACCGTGGCTGCGTCGGCTGCCGCGCCCCTGTGGCGTGGTGCGAAGCACATCATGTGATCCACTGGATCGACCACGGCCCCACAAACCTCGACAACCTGGTGCTCTTGTGCGGCGCATGTCACCGCGACGTGCACCACGGCCGAGGCCAACCCGTCCGCCAACCAGACGGGCGCTGGACACTACGGCGGCGCCAATGAGCCGCACGCTACGACAGCAAGAACTTGCCGGTATCGCTCTGGCCGACCTGGGCGATGTCCTCGGGGGAGCCCTCAGCCACGATGGCGCCGACGCCCGAGCATCCTTCGGGGCCCCCAGCAGGAGCTGGGGAGGAGGGCCTCGACGCTGTCGACGCGTCGGGACCCAGGTCGATGACCCACGCCACACATTCGCGGCTGTCCGTGAGTGGGTGTCGGAGCACAGGACGAACTTGACGCCTGCCGGGACCGGGCACGCCGCTCTTGGAGCCGCCGACCTACCCCCAGTCAAAGGGATGGCTCATCAACAAGTTCGCGGCGACCCCGCGCTGCTGGAACCCGGCCTCGACTGGCAGCGCGAGCTGACCGGCCTCCCTGTGGCGTTTCGCGGCCTGCGGTGCGCCCACCTGTTGTTGAGGGGCGTTGACCGGGCCACCTTCCGAGGGCTAGGGTGGGCGGGCAAGCTGGGCGGTGGGAAGCAGGAATCCGGTGAGAGTCCGGAGCGGTCCCGCCACTGTGACCGGGGAGCGATAGCCGACACGCCACTGCGCCGTAAGGTGCGGGAAGGCCGGCTGGAGCAGCGATCCGGGAGCCAGGAGACTGGCCTGCCGCCGCTGGCGTCAACCGGGGACGACGGATCCCCGAAGGAGGCCGCGTGAACGGCGCGCTGCTCGTGTGTGGCACGGCGTCGGACGCAGGGAAGTCGGTCGTGGTCGCGGGGATCTGCCGGTGGCTGGCGCGGCAAGGGGTCAAGGTCGCGCCGTTCAAGGCGCAGAACATGGCGTTGAACTCGGTGGTCACGCTCGACGGCGCCGAGATCGGGCGTGCTCAGGCGATGCAGGCGGCCGCCGCCCGCGTCGAGCCTGAGGCCGCGATGAACCCGGTGCTGCTCAAACCCACCGGTGATCGCACCAGCCAGGTCATCGTGATGGGCCACCCCAACGGCGTCACCGACGCGGTCAGCTACCAGGCGCGCAAGCCGGCGCTGCTCCATATCGCCCTCGCCGCGCTGGAGGACCTCCGCAGCCGCTTCGACGTCGTGATCTGCGAGGGCGCGGGCTCCCCCGCCGAGATCAACCTGCGCGACGGCGACTTTGTGAACATGGGCCTGGCCCGAGCGGCGAACCTGCCGGTCGTCGTGGTCGGCGACATCGACCGGGGTGGGGTGTTCGCGGCGCTGTACGGGACGCTCGCGCTCTTGGAGCCCGCCGACCAGGCCTTGGTCAAGGGGTGGCTGATCAACAAGTTCCGCGGCGACCCCGCGCTGCTCGACCCCGGCCTCGACCGGCTGCAGGAGCTGACCGGCCGTCCCGTGCTCGGCGTGTTGCCATACCAAGAGGGGTTGTGGCTAGACGCCGAGGACTCGCTCGCGCTGGAGTCACGACCGGCACCGAAACCGAACGCAGCGCTCGACGTCGCCGTCGTCCGCCTGCGCCGGATCAGCAACTTCACCGACGTCGACGCGCTCGCCGCCGAGCCTGGCGTCCGTGTCCGGTTCACGACCGACCCCGTGGACGTCGAGCGCGCCGACCTCGCGATCCTGCCGGGGACCAAGGCGACCGTAGAGGACCTCGCGCTGGTCCGCGATCAAGGCATCGCGGACGCGCTCACGACCCGCGCCGACCAAGGCCATCCCGTGCTGGGGATCTGCGGCGGGTACCAGATGCTGGGCCGCTGGATCCACGACGAGGTCGAGTCCGGCGTCGGCACCGTAAAAGGCCTCAACCTCCTGCCGGTCGCCACCGCGTTCGCGCCGGAGAAGACCCTCACGCGACGCACCGGGACCTGCCCGCTGTTCGGAGGCGTCGAGGCGACCGGGTATGAGATCCGCCACGGCCACACGTGCCTGCTCGGGGGAACCGCGTTCGTCGACCCCGACGGAGGATGCGCTGACGGCGCCGTGCTCGGCACGTCCTGGCACGGCCTGCTCGAGGGCGACGCGTTGCGCCGGGCGCTGCTCGCCTGGGTGGCCGACCGGCGCGGCCTCGACTTCGTCCCCGCGACGACCAACTTCGCCAACGTCCGCGAGGCCGGCCTCGACGTGCTCGGCGACCTGATCGAGCACCACGCCGACGTCGCCGCGTTGGAGGCCGTGATCAGCGGATGATCCTGTTTCTTACTACCGCCGACACCGAGGTGCTCGCCGCCCGCCGGGCCATCGACCTGCTACCGGACGGGTTCCCACAGGTGCAGGCCAAGAACCCGACCATCGGCGAGGTCGCGCTCGACGGCGCCGAGATCGTCCTCGTGCGGCTGCTCGGGGGGCGGCGGGCGTGGCAAGGGTTCGACCAGGCCCGGGCCTGGTGCATCAAAGAACACATCCCGTTCCTTGCGCTGTCCGGCGAATCAACCCCCGACGCCGAGCTCACCGCGCTGTCCACCGCCCCGGTCGCCGACGCGTTCGCCTACCTCGTTCAAGGAGGCATACAGAACACCGCGAGCCTGTTCCGGTTCCTCGCCGACACCGTATTAAGGAGTGGGTTCGGGTTCGACCCGCCCGTGAGCCTTCCCGAGGAGGGTATCCACGGCGAACGGCCCCACGACCCGGACAAGCCCACGGTCGGCGTCGTCTTCTACCGGACCCACTGGATGAGCGGGAACACCGCGTTCGTGGACGGCCTCTGCGGCGCGATCGAGCAGGCCGGCGTGAACGCCGTGCCCGTGTTCACCTACTCACTAAGACCCCGGAACAACCACGTCCCCGCGCTTGACCTATTAAAAGGAGTCGACGCCGTCATCCTCACCGTGCTCGCGATGGGAGGCAGCACCGCCGCCGACGCCGAGGCCTGGGAGGTCCCCGCGCTGGAGGCGCTCGGCGTGCCGGTGGTCCAGGCGATCTGCTCGACGTCGAGCCGCGCGGCGTGGGCCGCGTCCGACTCCGGGTTGTCGCCGCTGGACGCCGCGATGCAGGTCGCGCTGCCCGAGTTCGACGGCCGGATCGTGACGGTCCCGTGCTCGTTCAAGGAGCCTCACGAAGACGGCACCGTGACCTACGCGCCCGACCCCGAGCGCGCCGCGAGGGTGGCCGGGATCGCGGTGCGCCTGGCAAAGCTCCGCCACACGCCGAACAACACCAAACGCGTGGCGATCATGCTGTCGAACTACCCGACCAAGCACAGCCGGGTCGGCAACGCCGTCGGCCTTGACACGCCCGCGTCGGCAACCCGGCTGCTCGACGCGCTCACCGTCGCCGGCTACGACACCGGCGACTGGCCCGAGCGCGGGTGGGACGGCGACCAGCTCGTCCACGCGCTGATCGCCTCAGGCGGCCATGACCAGGAGTTCCTCACCGGCGCGCAGCTCGGGGCCAACCCCGCGCGCGTCCCGGCGACCCGGTACGCAGGCTGGTTCGAGGCACTGGACCAAGACCTCCGACAGGCGGTCCTAGACAAGTGGGGACCGCCACCCGGCGAGCTGTACCGCGACGGGGACGCCCTCGTCGTCGCCGGCATGCAGCTCGGCAACGTGTTCCTGGGGATCCAGCCGCCGCGCGGGTTCGGCGAGAACCCGATCGCGATCTACCACGACCCCGACCTCCCGCCGACCCACCACTACCTGGCCTGTTACCGCTGGCTCGACGAGGAGTGGGGCGCTCACGCCGTCGTGCACCTCGGCAAGCACGGGACGCTGGAGTGGCTGCCCGGGAAGAGCCTCGGCCTGTCGGCGTCGTGCGCGCCGGACGCCGTGCTCGGCGACCTGCCGCTGCTCTACCCCTTCGTCGTCAACGACCCCGGCGAGGGCACCCAGGCGAAGCGCCGCGCCCACGCGGTGATCGTCGATCACCTGGTGCCGCCGATGACGCGCGCTGAGACGTACGACGACCTCGCCCGCCTGGAGCAGCTGCTCGACGAGTACGCGCAGGTCTCGGCGCTGGACCCGTCGAAGGTCCCGGCGATCCGGGCGCGCATCTGGCAGCTGCTTGTCGCCGCCGAGCTGCACCGCGACCTCGGCATCGAGGAGCAACCCGACGACTTCGACGACTTCGTCCTACACGTCGACGGCTACCTCTGCGAGATCAAGGACGCACAGATCCGCGGCGGCCTCCACGTGCTCGGCCGGGCGCCGGTCGGCGAGGAGCGGCTCGGCTTGGTGCTCGCCATCCTCCGCCTGCCCCAGGCGGGGCTGCCCGGGTTGCGTGAGGCGCTGGGGCTGGACGAGGCCTCAACGGACCGGGTGACTGTCGATCGGGTCGAGGCCGAGGCCCGCGCGCTGGTCGAGGCCATGGACGCGAACGGCTGGGAGCCAGAGGCGGCACGCGGCCCCGCGGCCGAGGTGCTGCGGTTCGCGGCCACCGAGGTCGTCCCGCGCCTGGCCAAGACCGACCAGGAGATCGCCCGGCTGCTCGACGGGCTGGCCGGCCGGTACGTGCCCGCGGGCCCGTCGGGGTCGCCGACCCGCGGCCGCGTCGACGTGCTGCCGACCGGGCGGAACTTCTACTCGGTCGACCCCAAGGGCCTGCCGAGCGAGCTGTCGTGGGAGGTCGGGCAGAAGCTCGCCGAGGGCCTGTGCGCCCGGTACCGGGACGAGACCGGCGAATGGCCGTCCTCGATCGGCATCATCGTGTGGGGGACGTCGGCGATGCGGACCCAGGGCGACGACATCGCCGAGATCCTCGCGCTGCTCGGCGTCCGCCCCGTCTGGCATCGCGAGACGCGGCGCGTGACCGGCCTCGAGCTGATGTCGGGAGACCAGCTAAACCGGCCAAGGGTCGACGTCACCGTGCGGATCAGCGGGTTCTTCCGCGACGCCTTCCCCAACCTGGTCCAGCTGATCGACGACGCGGTGGCGATGGTGGCGGCGCTAGACGAGCCGGCGGCCCAGAACCCCATCGCCGCCAACGTCCGCGCGGACGTCGCGTCGGGGATCAGCGCGAGGCGGGCCACGGCCCGGGTGTTCGGCTCGAAGCCGGGCGCGTACGGCGCCGGGCTGCTCCCGCTGATCGACGCGCGCAACTGGCAGACCGACGCCGACCTCGCCGAGGTCTACGCGACCTGGGGCGGCTACGCGTACGGGCGCGGCCTCGACGGGGTCGAGGCCCGCGACGACATGGCGCGGACGTTCACGCGCATCCGGGTCGCGGTGAAGAACACCGACAACCGTGAGCACGACCTCTTCGACAGCGACGACTACTTCCAGTACCACGGCGGCATGGTCGCGACCGTCCGCGCGCTGACCGGCGCCTCGCCGAGGGCGTACATCGGGGACTCGGCGGATCCCGCCAGGCCCCGGACCCGTGATCTTAGGGAGGAGACCGCGCGCGTGTTCCGCTCGCGCGTCGCGAACCCGAAGTGGATCGGCGCGATGCGCCGCCACGGGTACAAGGGCGCCTTCGAGCTGTCGGCCACCGTGGACTACCTGTTCGGCTACGACGCGACCGCGGGGGTGGTCGAGGACTGGATGTACTCCCAGCTCGCGCAACGCTACGTCTTCGACCCCGAGGTCCGGGCCTTCATGGAGCGGTCGAACCCGTGGGCGCTGAGAGCGGTCGCCGAGCGGCTCTTGGAGGCGGCGGACCGCAAGCTGTGGGCGTCGCCCGACCCGGACGTGCTGGACCAGCTCCGTGCGGTGTACCTCGCGCTGGAGGGAGACTTGGAGGACCGGTGACTGGAGCCCCGTACCCGTTCAGCGCGCTTGTCGGCGCCGGCGACCTTGGCCTCGCGCTGGTGCTCGGCGCGGTCTCACCCGCGATCGGTGGGGTGCTCGTGCGCGGCGAGAAGGGCACCGCGAAGTCGACCGCCGTGCGCGGCCTCGCCGCCCTGCTGCCCGAGATCGAGGTCGTGGCCGGCTGCCGGTTCTCCTGCGACCCCCGCTCGCCCGAGGCCGAGTGCCCGGACGGGCCGCATCCTCTTGACGCCATTGAGGTCCGGGCCGTGCGCCTGGTCGAGCTGCCCGTCGGCGCGAGCGAGGACCGGGTCGCCGGGTCGTTGGATCTGGAGAAGGCGCTGGTGGAGGGCCGCCGGGCGTTCGAGCCGGGCCTCTTGGCGCGGGCGCACCGGGGAGTGTTGTATGTCGATGAGGTGAACCTCCTGGGCGACCACCTCGTCGACCTGCTGCTCGACGCCGCCGCCATGGGCACCAACCACGTCGAGCGCGAGGGCGTCTCGGTCCGCCACCCCGCCCGCTTCCAGCTGGTCGGCACCATGAACCCCGAGGAGGGGGAGCTGCGGCCCCAACTGCTCGACCGCTTCGGCCTGAGCGTCCAGGTGCGGGCGTCACGAGATCCTGGCCTGCGGGCCTCGGTGGTGCGGCGCAGGTTGGCCTACGAGACCGATCCTGGGGGGTTCGCGGACGCCTGGGCCGCCGCGGACGCCGAGGTGGCCGCGCGCATCGTCGCGGCGCGCAAGCTGCTCGGCGAGGTGAGGTTGGGTGACCAGGCGGTGGAGGCCGTCGTGGCTGCCTGCACGGCGTTCGACGTCGACGGGCTCCGCGCCGACATCGTGACCGCGAAGGCGGCGGTGGCGCTGGCCGCGCTTGAGGGGCGGCTGACTGTTGCCCTTGAGGACGTTCGCCGCGCCGCCCTGCTCGCGTTGCCGCACCGCCGCCGGCGCGGGCCGTTCGAGGAGCCCGGCATCGACGAGGCGCAGCTCGACGAGGCGCTGTCGGGGTTCGGTGAGTTCGAGGAGGGCCCTGACGACGATCCGGGCGGGTCGCCTGAGCCTTCGGCGGACGGCGGCTCGACTGCGACTGCGGGAGGCGAGTCGAGCCTGCCGACCGGCGCCCAGTTCCGGCCCGCCGTGCTGCGACTGGCCGAGCCGGGGGCGGGACCCGCGGGCCGGCGCAGTCCCTCGCGTGGCGCTCAGGGGCATCACGTGACGGACCGGCCGGGCCTGGTCTCCTCGGACGTCGCGCTCGCGGCCACGATCCGGGCGGCCGCGGCCGCGGGGCGGCAGGGTCGCCCCCGGTGGGAGGACCTGCGCGAGAAGGTGCGCGAGGGCCGCGAGGGCAACCTCGTGCTGTTCGTCGTCGACGCGAGCGGGTCGATGGCCGCGCGGCGGCGGATGACCGCGGTGAAGGGGGCCGTGGCCAGCCTGCTCCTCGACGCTTACCAGCGGCGGGACCGGGTCGGGCTCGTGACGTTCCGGGGTTCTGGCG
>JBOGED010000556.1:0-9991 GCA_050743625.1 Egibacteraceae bacterium
CTCCAGCACCGCGCACGCGAGCCGGAGCGGCTCCCCCACCGACCCGGACGTCGACAGCGCTCGCGCGCGGGCCAGCCGCTCGGCGAGCTGGCCCGGCTGCCCTCTGGCCAGGCGCACGCTCACCGACCGCCGCCTTGGTCGTGCTCACGGAACCAGCGGGGGTGGTGCCAGGCGGCCCACGCGCGGGTGACCTTGCCGCTCGTCATCGCGGACATCGTGCCGGGAAACGCGGCGGTCGAGAGGTAGACATGGATGATGAAGCCCGCGAGGGCCAGCAGGAAGAACAGGTGGTGCGAGATCCGCATCGCCCGCAGGAATCCTGAGCCAACGCCCAAGGGGGACCACAGGGGAATGCCCGTCGCGAGCAGCGCGAGGCCAGTGATGATCGACCACCAGAAGTAGCCCTTCTGGCCGGCGTTGTACTTGCCGATGTCCAGGCCGGTGTGGCCTTCCCGCAGATACTGGCCGAGCCGGCGGATCCACTCCCAGTCGACCTTTGTGAACAGGCAGTCCCTGGCCCATAGCGCCACCATCAGGCAGAGGCCGACCGAGAATCCGACCCCGATGACGGGGTGGAGCCACCGCATCGTCTGGCCTCCGCCGAACACCGTCGCCAGCCACGCCATCCGTGGGTACGCGAGGGCGAGGCCCGAGACGAGCAGCGCGACGAACGTCAGCGCGACGAACCAGTGGACGATGCGCTCGAAGAAGCCGTAGCGAGCGATCTCGCCGCTCTCGGACCGGATACGCGTCGTGGTCGTGTTCACGACCGCTCCACCAGGTCGTAGGGGTTCGCCTTCCAGAGCTCGGACTCGTGGCCGATCGCGTACGCCTCGGCCACCGCCTCCTCCTCGGGGGGCGGTCGCCTCCTTCCCGTGCGGAGGAAGTAGAGGGCAGTGCCGAGAACCCCCGCCCAGGTCGCGGCCGATCCCAGCCTCCGAAGGCTCCCCATTGCCGTGAAGTACGATCCTGGAACTTGCGGGTTCGCTGGCAGGTGGTAGCCCTCCAACATGTCACCCCGCGGGACGACGTACATCATGTGAACCCCGCCGACTCCCTCGGGGTTGTAGAGCATCGCGTTCGCAAAGCCACGATCCTGCAGCTTCGCGACCTTCGCCTCGCCGTAGGCGATCATGTCCGCCTGTGTCCCGAACTTGATCGAGCCAGTCGGGCAGGACTTCACGCACGCCGGCTCCAGGCCATTCGACACCCTGTCGATGCACAACGTGCACTTGTAGACCTTGTTGCTCGCGGCATCGAACCGTGGAATGTCGAACGGGCAGCCGGCGATGCAGTACTTGCAGCCGATGCAGTTGGCTTGGTTGAAGTCGACGATCCCGTTCTCGTACTGCACGATCGCGCCCGGAGCGGGGCAGGCGAGCAGGCAGCCCGGCTCCTCGCAATGCAGGCAGCTGTCCTTGCGGATCAACCAGGCCAGCCCGTCGGGAGCGATCTCGCGCTCCTCGAACCGCATGAGGTCCCAGGTCGTCGCGGTCAGGTCAGGGTGGCTCTGGTAGCTGCCGGTGTTGACGGTCTGCTCGGCGGGGAGGTCGTTCCACTCCTTGCACGCGACCTCGCACGCCTTGCAGCCGATGCAGAGGTCGATGTCGACGATCTTCGCGATTTGGGCTCCGGGATCGGCGGCGTCCCGGCGGATGTTGACGGCCGACGCTGGTGTCGCCGACAGCCGCCTGACGGCGAGACCGAGTTCAGCGGGCATGGCGATCTCCCCTCACGCGGGTTCTACGTTGACGAGGAAGCCCTTGAACTCCGGCGTCCGCACGTTGGCGTCGCCGATGTAGGGCGTGAGCAGGTTAGCGAGGTTCGAAGGCCGGTCGGAGGCGCCCCTGTCACTGCCGGCCTGGTAATGCCAGTGGACCGGGATACCGACCTGGTGGATCACCCGGTTCCCGCCGAGCCTCAAGGGGCGCATCCGCTTCGTCACGATGGCGACCCCTTCGACCTCGCCACGCATCGAGACGACCCGGACACGGCCGCCGTTGGCGATCCCCTTCCGCCGAGCCAGCTCAGGATCGAGCTCCACGAAGAAGTCGGGCATCGTCTCGACGAGGTACGGGACGTACTGGGTGACGTAGTGCTCGTGCTCGGTGACCCGGTAGGTCGTCGCGACGTACGGGAACTCCGTGCTGCCACTCGGCGCGAAGGTCTGGAGCGCGCCCTCGTAGAGGTGCGCCGTCGGATGCTTGTCCGTGCCGCTGAGCAGGTTGGCGATCGGAGACTCGGCCTGCTCGTAGTGCTCGGGGAACGGCCCGTCCATCAGCAGGCCGCCAGGCGCGAAGAGCCGGCCGACGCCCTCGCCGGTCATGATGAACGAGCCCCGGCCCTCTGACGGTGGGGACGTGGCGGCGAAGTCGGGCACGTCGCCGACCCAGCGGGCGCCGTTCCACACGATGCCCGGCCGCCGCGGGTCCCATGGCGCGCCCGCCGCGTCCGCCGACGCGCGGTTGTAGAGGATGCGCCGGTTCAGCGGCCACGACCAGCCCCAGTCGTGGTAGTAGCCCAGCCCGGTCGGGTCTGTGACGCCGCGGCGCCGCGCGAGGTTGCCCGCTTGCGTGTAGGACCCGGTGTAGATCCAGTTTCCCGCGCTCGTGGTGCCGTCGGCCCTGAGCCTGGCGAAGGTGTCCAAGAGCTGGCCGGTGGCCAGGTCGCGGCCGTTGATCTCTTGCGCGATCTCGTCGAGGGAGGGATTTTCACCGTTGGTGTAGCTCCAGGTAAGGTTCAGGATCGGCTCGGGAGCCGGGCCGCCCTCGTCCTCGTACAGCTTCCGCAACCGGAGGCGCAGCTGGCCAATGATCCAGTTGTCGTCCTTGACCTCACCCGGCGCGTCGAGCGCCTTGTACTTCCACTGCATCCACCTCCCCGAGTTCACGAACGAGCCGTCCTTCTCGATCCAATGCGTCGTCGGGAGGAAGAACACCTCGGTACCGACCTGCTCAGGGACGACGCCGGGAGCCTTCCAGAAGGTCGCCGTCGCCGTCTGCAGGGGATCCATGGCGACGAGCCACTCGAGGTTTCCCAATGAGGCCATCATGCGCTTCGAGTCCGGCCCGATGTTCACCCCGCTCATCCCGCTCGCGAACATCCCTTTGAGCGTTCCTCTTCTCGCATTGTCATGAATCGTGAGCCATGACGCATTCCCCGCCGGCTTGGGAATCCATGAGTAGCCCCAATCGTTCTCGGGTGTCGCGGCGTCACCGAACCACGTCTTGAGGAAGCTGACGAGGAAGTTCCGGTAGTTCACGCCGAGGAAGTTGACGGATTCGGGCGTCAGCTGGGCGGTTGCCACGCGCGCGAGATAGTCGTCGATCGTCGCCATCGGGGGCCGCGGGATGGCGAGGTAGCCCGGCAGGATCTCCCACGAGATCGCGTTATCCGTGTTCCCTTGGATGTTCGCGTGACCGCGCTCGGCGTTCACGCCTCCGCCCGGCCTTCCCATGTTGCCGAGCAGGAGTTGGACCATGCCCAGGGCGCGAATGATCTGGACCCCGCTGGTGTGGTGGGTGAGCCCCACCGCGTAGACGATGCTGCCGACCTTGTCCGGGACCCCGGTCGCGCTGAAGGTCTCGGCGACCTCGAGGAACTTGTCCACGGGCATGCCGGTGATGTTCGACACCATCCCCGGGGTGTAGCGGGAATAGTGGCGCTTCATCAGCTGGAACACCGTGCGCGGGTCCTCCAGCGTAAGGTCGCGCTTGACGAACCCGGCCCTGGTGATAGGCGTGGAGCCCGGGGTCGGCGGCGCGGCAGTGGGTTGCTCCTCCCGCTGGTAGTCCCAGGTCGCGACGTCGTAGCTGCGGTTCTCGGCGTTGTAACCTGAGAACACGCCGTCGTCGAACGTGAATCCCTCGTCGACCAGGAACGACGCGTTCGTGTGGAGCTGGACATACTCTTTGTGATATCGCTCGCCGGAGATGATGTAGTTGATCAATCCCCCGAAGAAGGCGACGTCCGTCCCGGCGCGGATTGGCGCGTAGATATCGGCGATCGCCGAGGTTCGGGTGAACCGTGGGTCGACGTGGATGATCTTGGCGCCGCGCTCGTCACGAGCGACGTGGGCCCATTTCCATCCGCAGGGGTGGTTCTCCGCCGGGTTCGCGCCGATGACGAGATGGACGTCGGAGTTTTTGAAATCAACCCAATGGTTGGTCATTGCGCCACGGCCGAACGAGGCGGCCAAACTGGCCACCGTGGGACCGTGTCAGACACGTGCCTGCTGTTCGATGTACACCGTTCCGAGCGAGCGGAAGAACTTGGCCGCCAGGTATCCCTCTTCGTTCGTGTAGGTCGCGCCACCGACGAAGGCGATGCCCTCGTTCCGGTTGACGGTCCGGCCGTTCTCGTCCTGCGCCACGAACGTCTTGTCGCGCGTGGATTTCATCAACCGCGCGAGCCGGTCGAGGGCGTCGTCCCACGAGATCCGCTGCCAGTCGCTCGCGCCGGCGGGCCGGTACAGCGGTGCGAGGTCGCGCCGCTCGTTGACCGCCAGCTGCATGGTCGACGCGCCCTTGGGGCACAGCGACCCGCCGTTGATCGGGCTGTCCGGGTCTCCCTCGATATGGACGAGCACGGACTGGGTGTTGAACGACTCGTGCCCGGTGACGTACGCGATCATCGAGCAACCCACCGCGCAATACGGGCATACCGACCGCACCTCCGTGGCGCGGCTGATCTTCAGCGCCCGCACCTGCGCATACGCGGGGGCAAGGTCGAAGCCAAAGGTCGCCCAACCCCCAGCCGCGCCCACGGCCGCGGATCCCTTGAGGAACTCACGCCGATCCATTGCTGCCTCCCAAGTCCTCTTCCTACCTCAACGACCGACAGCGACACATACGCCCACGATGCACGACTTCGCTTGACGTTTGCTTAACGTCCCAGGTAACGCCCGCGGCGGTCAACGGTGGGCCGGTATCGTGGCGGTATGTTCACGCAGCGGCCGAGGCCCGCGGAGGACGAGATCCGCGCCGCGCTGGCCAGCGTGCGCGACCCGGACCTGGACCTGCCGATCACCGAGCTTGACATGGTCCGAGGCATCGTCGTGGGCCGCCGGCGCGTTCAGGTCGGGATCGCGCTGGTCGTCCCCGACAGCCCGCACCGTGAGCAGCTGCGCGCCGCCGTGAGTGAGGCCGTGCGAGCCCTCGGGGTCAGCGACGTCCACGTGGACTTCTCGCACCTCGGGGACGACGACCGGCGCGCCCTGCGGCAGCGGTTGCAGGGCCGCCGGCCGAGCACTCCGGCGGAGGCGTTCGCCCGCACGAGGATCCTCGCGATCTCGTCGGGGAAGGGTGGGGTAGGCAAGTCTTCGGTGTCGGTCAACCTCGCGATCACCCTGACCGAGCGGGGGAAACGGGTCGCGCTGATCGACGCCGACGTCTACGGGTTCTCCATTCCCCGCATGATGGGAATCGACCGGCGACCCGCCATCTTGGACAACCTGGTGATCCCTCCCCGCGCGCACGGCGTCGCGGTGATCTCGGTCGCGTTCTTCGCCGCCGACGAGCAGACGCCGATCATCTGGCGCGGCCCGATGCTGCACAAGGCGCTGGAGCAGTTCATCGCCGACGTCCACTGGGGTGACGTGGAGTTCCTGCTCGTCGACATGCCGCCAGGCACCGGTGACGTCGCCCTCACGATAGCCCAGTTCCTGCCCAGCTCCGAGGTCGTCGTGGTCACAACACCCCAAGCCGCCGCGCAGAAGGTCGCCCAACGGGCCGCGTACATGGCGCGCAAGGTCGACCTGACCGTCACGGGCGTGATCGAGAACATGAGCTGGTTCACCGGCGACGATGGTGTTCGTTATGAGCTGTTTGGCAGCGGGGGAGGCACGCTGCTGGCAGAGCAGCTCCGCGTCCCGTTGCTCGGCCAGATCCCGCTGATCCCGGCCCTGCGCGAGGGCGGCGACGAGGGTCGACCCATCGTCGTGACCGATCCCGACTCACAAGCGTCCGCGGCCATCCGCGCCATCGCCGATCGGATCGTCGAGCTGCGCCCTCGCCGCGTACCCCTGCCCCTGCTCAACCGTTAGCTACCGAGAGGGCCGAACTGGCCCTCGGTGGGCTCAGCTCAGCAGAACCACGGCTCGGTGAGGCGCGGGCTTGACCGAGCGGGGCCGGTGAGCACGAGGTCCGTGCGCTCGCCCGCGGCCAGGCGTACGGCGGCGTTGACGGCGAGGAACATCGCGCCGGGCGGCGAGCCGATCCCTACAGCCGCCAACGCGGCAAGCTCGGCCTGAAGCGCGTCCGTGCACGGGTCGGCGGGACGCCACTGGTAGGAGAGCTGCTCGGCATCGTAGGGGCCGAGGTGGGGCGCGAGCTGAGGCCGGTCGAGCAGCAGTGAGCCCTGGGGCAGCAAGAGCCGGATCGTGTACTGGATCGGGTCGACATTGCCGACCAGGTCATGGGCGATGACGAAGTCGAGGATGTCGACGACGTCGGAGACCGTGCTCCACGGCGTGAACGGCATCAGCGAAGGACGCGGCTCGATCCCGTGCTCGCGCAGCAGGTCCACCGCGCGCGCCGCGTCGGCCGCCGTGTGCCCCTTGTCGAGCAGCGCGAGGATCCGGTCATTCACGCACTCGACG
The DNA here is from genome assembly GCA_050743625.1 of Egibacteraceae bacterium. Lineage (GTDB taxonomy): Bacteria > Actinomycetota > Nitriliruptoria > Euzebyales > Egibacteraceae > JBOGED01. Next base: position 6,599 of record JBOGED010000556.1, read on the forward strand.
GCGGTCACGGCGAACACGCATCCCGAGGCGGCCAGCTCTGGCCAGAGCGCGGCATGGCGGAGGATGTGCTCGACCTTGACGGTGCAGTCGAATGTCAGGTCCCCAAACCGCTGGCGCATCGCCCGCACGATCCGCATCGCGTGCCCCGGGCCGTTGAGGAAGTCCGGGTCCGAGAACGTGATATGCCGCGCGCCTGCCTCGACCAGCTGTGCGATGTCGGCGAGCACGACGTCGGACCCCACGACCCGGAATGCGCCGCCATACACGGTCGGTACGGGACAATGGCGGCACTCATACCGGCACCCATGCGTCGCCTCGACCGCTCCGACCAGCCGCTCCTCACCCTCTATCGCCAACCGCGCATACCGCTCCAGAGGAGGCAGCAGGCCACGGGCCGGGAGGTGGAACCGCCCTCGACCCCGACCCACGTGCAGCTCGGCCCCGGACGCGTCGACAGCGTCCAGGCCCTCCTCCCCAGCTCCTGCTGGGGGCCCCGCATCCCGCGTGCCGACCTCCAGGCCGTCGACCCAGGCGACGAGCGCCGGCTCGTACTCGCCGGCCAGGACCCGATCGGCCAGCCGCCCGACGGTCAGGTCACGGCTAACCGGTGCGTAGAGTCCGTAGAAGCACAGCGGGAGCGCTGGCCTTAACCGGCGGATCACCTCGGCGGCGCGCAACGCCAACCGCATCGCGGTGTGCATCGGCACGGAGAGCCCCACTGCCTCGGCCCACGCGACCGCCCCGTCGTCCCACGCCTCCACGGAGAGGTCCAACCCACGCACCTCGTGACCGGCCGCGCGCAACGCCGCGGCCGGCGAGGCCACGTGAACCGGCTGGTGGCCCAGCTCGTAGCTCGAGATCAGCAGGACGCGCATGGCTCGACCTCTACGTGGAGGAGGCCGTGAGCCGTCCGCAGCGCTTCTTCAACCTGCTCCGGTGACTCGCCTCGGGCGAACAGGAAGCCGAGGTAGCGGTCGCCCTCGGGAAGTGGGCGAACGGGGCGGCCGGGGCGTATCGTCAGCTCCAAGCCGGCGATCCCCGGTACGGCCCGAGCGGCCGCGAGGCCACGCACCTCACGGAGTACGCCCTCCCGGCGGATGGGCAGCATCATGACGCCCGCTGCCGCGTGCTCGCGCTCGAGGTCTTCTAGCGGCAGCCCGAGCGCGTGGCGGAGGATCACCTGCTCCAAGCTCAGGCCGGCCCCGAATCGCAGCACGCGAGCGCACAAGCCACCGATCGAGCGAGCGGCGAGCTCGAGCACCCACACACCGCCCGCCCCCACTCGCAGCTCCGCGTGCACCGGACCTTCGACCAACCCGAGCGCCGCCGCCGCCGCCGCGGTCGCCTCATGGACCTGGTGAAACTGCTCGGCGGGAAGGCGGGACGGGGTGACGTAGATCGTCTCCTCAAAGTACGGACCGTCGAGTGGATCGGGCTTGTCGAACGTCGCGAGAACCTCCAGATGCCCACTGCGGAGTAGGGCTTCGACCGCGATCTCCGCGCCGGCGACGAACCGCTCTACGAGCAAGGGCGAGTCCGGATCCTCGCCCGCCTCGGCGAGGATCTTGCGCACCCAGCCCGCGGCGTCTATCGCGCTCGCGACGCTGTCGGCGCGGATTACCCCACGGCTGCCGGACAGCGACACAGGCTTCACGACGACCGGCGGCCCGATGGCCGCCACCGCCGCGGCGACCTGCTCGTCCGTCGATACCAGGCGGAACTCGGGTTGCGGCACTCCCGCGGCGTCCAGAGTTCGACGCATCAGCGCCTTGTCCCGCGTCGCCGCGACCGCCTCAGGCGGATTGTGAGGAAGCCCCAAGCGGGACGCCGCCTTGGCCGCGACCAGTACGCCCTGGTCGTCGACGGCGACGACGGCGTCGATCCCGATCTTGCCGGCCAGCTCGACGATCTTTTCGGCGGCCTGGGCCGGCCGGCGCAGCGGCACGGTGAGGGCGCGCTCACCCATGAGCCCGGCCAGCGCCTGCCGCCGCTCGGAGGCCACGACGACCTCAGCGCCGAGGGCAGCCGCCGCGCGGAGGAAATCTTCGGCCCGGTAGGTCGAGGTAGGCAGCAGGAGTAGCACACGGCTCACCCCGGTACCGTAGCCTTAGCACGGTAGGTTCGCGCCAAGACCCACCCCAGGCAAGTGAGGGGATGCCAGCATGACCGACAACGAGCCAGTAGTCCACGTGACCGAGGCCGCCCGCCAGAAGGCGCTCTGGTTCCGCTCCCGGGACCCCGAGCCCGAGCGGCTCGCGCTGTGGCTGGAGGTGACCGGCGTCTCCAAAGGGAAGTACACGTACAACCTCTACCTGGAGGAGCTGGCGAAGGCCGGCGCTGATCAGGTGGTCCAGCATCACGATGACATCTCCATCGTGATCCCCAACACGAGCGTCGACGCCCTCCGCGGCGCGGTGCTCGATCGGCAGGGCGACCTGGAGACGGGCGGCATCTTCGTCGACAACCCGAACGCCCCGACCGTGGCGAGCCCAGCCGTCGGTGGGGCAGCCCCGCCCGCCGATCTGTCCGGTCCCGTTCCCCAGCGGGTCGTCCAGGTGCTCGAGGAGTACATCAATCCGAGCATCGCGTCCCACGGTGGCCGCGCCGAGCTCGTAGCCGTTGAGGACTCCGTCGCGTACCTGCGCCTTTCGGGTGGTTGCCAAGGCTGTGGCATGGCCACCGTGACCCTCAGCCAGGGCATCGAGGTCACGATCAAAGAGGCCGTGCCTGAGATCGTGAAGGTCGTCGACGTCACCGACCACGCCGCCGGCGCCAACCCGTACTTCGAGCCGGCCAAGAAGTAGTGGTCCGTAGAGGAGGTCCTTTGAGCACCGAGGCTGCGACTGCGCCCGTCTCGCAAGGCGCGAGGAGCGACGCGTACCGGAGCGTACGCGAGCGACGAGCAACGCTGCGAGACGGGATGCAGACGCAGTCGAATGCCAAAGGGACCTCCGCTTCGGGCCGCTAGTGCCTTCGGTCGACGAGGCGGCCATGCGCCGACTCGTCGCGGGAGCGCGCGTGGCACGCCTCGCGACCGTTGGCGCGTGCGCGCGTCCCCATCTTGTACCGATCGTGTTCGTCGTGGACGGCGACCAGCTGGTTACGGGCGTGGACGCGAAGCCGAAGTCTGGACGCCGGCTCCAGCGCTTCGCGAACGTCGAGGCGAACCCGGCCGTGTCCGTCCTGGTCGACGAGTACGACGACGACTGGTCACGGCTGTGGTGGGTGCGCCTGGACGGCGAGGCGCTCGAGAAGCCCTCGGTGCCGGCGCAGTGGCTCACCTTGCTCGCCGGCAGATACCCGCAGTACCGCGATCAGCCCCCGCGCGGCCCCTTCCTGCTCATCCAGATCACCCGCTGGACCGGCTGGGCCGCCTTGGCGTGAGTTGTGTGT
>JBOGED010000557.1:0-5303 GCA_050743625.1 Egibacteraceae bacterium
GCACACAACTATCCCTTGACACCTCCCGCGGTCAGGCCGGACACGATCCGCTTTTGGAAGAGCAGGGCCACGATGATCATCGGCACCGTCGTGATCACAGAGGCGGCGGTGATCGACCCGAGCGGGATCGAGAACTGGGTCGCCCCCGGGAAGTACGCCACGGCGACCGTGACCGTCTGGACCGCCAGGTCGCGTGGCGCGAACACGCTCGCGAGCAGGAACTCGTTCCACGAGTAGACGAACACGAGGATGCCTGCGGCAAAGATCCCGGGCGCCGCCATCGGCACGACGACCCGCCAGAAGGCCTGGAGCGGGGTCGCGCCGTCGACCCGCGCGGCCTCCTCCATGTCCGGCGGGATCGCCGCGAAGAAGGTCGTGAGCACGAAGATCGTGATTGGCAACGTGAACGCGGTGTACGGGATGTAGAGCCCCGGATAGGTGTTGAGCAGCCCGATGGTCCGCCACACCTCGTACAGCGGCGGCACCAGAGCGATCGGCGGGAACAGGCTGACCGCCAGGACGGCGCCGAGGATCACGACCTTTCCCTTCAAGGGGAGTCGGACCAGCGCGTAGGCGGCCAGCGAGCCGACGGCCACGCACACCACCGTCGTCGTTCCCGCCACGATCAGAGAGTTGCGCAGGTTGTAGACGAACCCGAAGCCGAAGACGGCGCGGTAGTTCTCGATCCCGAACGGCCCCGTGAATGGATTCGGGCTGTTCAGCGCGACGTCTCCCTGCTTGAAGCTCGTCATCAACAGCCACACGAACGGCAGCAGGCACCACAGGACGACGATCGCGAGCATGACAATCTTGGCAGCCTGCTGACCGCGGCTGGAGTGCTGGACGGCGGTGCTCATCGCCTACTCCTGAGTGCCGAGGACAAGGTCCTTGCCGAGCAGGGACACGAAGATCACGCCGACACCGAGGATGATCCCGAACGTCAAGGTCGACAGCGCGGATGCGTAGCCGGGGTTGACGGTCCGGACGACGTACTCGTTCACCAGGATGGAGAGCGTCTCGGTGCCGAACTGGCCCTTTGTCATCACCCATGGCAGGTCGAACACCCGCAGCGCCTCAGTCGTGCGGAACAGCAACGCCACCAGGATCGCGGGCTTGAGCAGCGGCAGCGTGATCTGCGTGAACCGCTGCCACGCGCTCGCGCCATCGACCCGCGAGCTCTCGTAGACCTCAGTCGGGATCGTCTGCAGTCCGGCGAGGAGGAGCAGCGCCACGAACGGTGCGGTCTTCCACACGTCCGCGAAGATGATCGCCGCCATGGGAGTGTTCGGTTGGCCCAGCCAGTTGAAATCCGCCGGGACGAACGGCAGGAAGTAGTTCACCGTCCCGGGCGTGACGTTGAACATGTACTGCCACATCGTCGCGGCCACGACTGTCGGGATGACCCAAGGCACCAGGATCGTCGCCCGCGTGACCCCCCGGCCGACGAAGGTCTGGTTCATGATCAGCGCGAAGCCGAGGCCGATCATGAACTCACACGCGACCGAGGCCATCGTGAACACGAACGTCGCGATCACCGAGTCCCAAGACCGCGCGGCCGTGAACGCCTGAACGTAGTTCGCCGCGCCGACACCGAACTGGGTGCGACCTATATAAAGGGAGAAGCTGACCACCGCCGCGTAGATGACGGGGAACAGCGCGACCAGCGCCATCACCGCCACTGAGGGGGCGAGGAACACCTGGGCAAGGCGGTTCTCCGCGAGTCCTTGGCGCTTTGCGACCTTGGGTTGAGGCGCCTGCCGCCCCGCTGCCCCCTGATCGGTCCTCGTGGCGGTGTCGCTCACGATGCTCCCTCCAGGATCTGCTGCCGCCGGTCGATTGTGGTCTGGATCGAGCGTTGGATCGCCTCGAGGGCGGACGGGACCGGCTTCTGACCGGTGTAGGCCGGGAAGATCTGCTCCTGCATCGCCACGCTGATGTCGTTGTAGAACGGGACCGGAGGGCGGGGTTGCGCGCCCGGCAGGACCTCCCCGAGCAACCTCATCACCGGGTCGTCCTGCAGTTGCTCGTAGGCGGCCTTCAGAACGGGTGGCCGGGAAACCTCCGCGAGCGCGATCTGCGCCTGTTCATCGAGGGACGCGAAGCGGATGAACTCCCTGGCAAGGTCCTTCTTCTGCGAGAACCTGCTGACGGCCAGGTTGAACCCTCCGAGTGCCCCGGTGGTCTCCGCCGGGTCGAACACGGGGAGGGGAGCGATGCCGTAGTTGCCGACAACCTCGGAGTTCGCGGGATCCGCCATGACCGCGAAGGTCGACGGCCAGTGGCGCATGAGGACGGCTTGGCCGGCCGCGAACGTCGTCTGCGCCTGCTGCTCTTGCATCGTGTTGAAGCTGGAGGCGTAGAAGCCCTCCTGTGCCGACGTCCGCATGAACTCGGCGGCGATCCCCGCCGCGTCCGTGGTGTTGAACAAGACCTCGAACGGATCGTCGGTCAGGACCTCGCCGCCCGCTCCCCACAGCAGCTCGAGGTAGTTCACCACGAGCCCCTCGTACGCCGCTCCTTGGCCGACATAGGGGGCGATCCTCGCCTGCTCGGCAGCGGCCCTCCCTACCTGCACAGCTTCATCCCATGTCCTCGGCGGCGTCTGGACGAGGTCGGTCCGGTAGTAGAGAAAGCCCACGTTCGAGGTGTAGGGCATCACCCAGAACTGGCCCTGGTAGATCGCGGTCCTCAAGGGGCCCTCGAGGATCTTCTGCTCCGCCTCAGCTCGGAGGTCCTCCAGCGGATCGATCCACCCGTACTCGGCGAACTCGCCGGTCCAGATGACGTCGGTACCCAGCACATCGAATCCGGCGCCTTGGGCGTTGAGCTCCAGCCCGAATTGGATGCGCTGGCCGTCCGCGTCGTTGGGGAGGCGGTCGATCCGCACCGGCGTGTCGGGGTGAGTCTCGTTCCACAGCCGTGCGGTGGTGCGTTCAAGGCTCGCGGTGTCGGCGCCGCCGATCGCCCACACCAGCTGGTTCGGGCTCCGCGCCTGCGGCGACGTGCCCCGCAGGCACGCCGTCGCGCCGAGCGACAGGATGCCGGCGAGCATCGCGCGCCTCGAGACTCGGTTCTGCATGTCCTCGACCTCCTCTACCGCAGCGCGGCACCGTGCTCGAGGTCGAAGAAGTGCAGGTACTCGGTCCGAAACGCCACGTCGATCTTCTCGCCGATCTTCGGCAGGCGTCCTGGATCGAACCGTGCGACGAACTGCTGCCCGCCCGACTTAGCCCTCTGCTCAAGGTCGGCAAAGGCCTCTGCGTCATCCATCGCCTCGCGCATGTCATCCGTGACGATAGGCGGAGCGCTGATGCCGAAGTGCACGAGAATCTCCGATCCGAGCGCTTCTACCAGCGTCACCTTGCGTTCTGGCATCTTCTGATGGTCCGGCACCTCGCCGTCGGGGCGGAAGAAGTGCTCGGGCCGCATGCCGACCGCGACGGTCTTGCTGGCGTAGTCGCGCACCTTTGGATAGCGGTCGATCGCCTCGTCGGGGATGCGGAGATGGCTCGCCGTGCCCATGTTGACCTGAAGCCTGCCGCCGTCCTTGGAGATCTCAGCTTGTGCGAGGTTCATCGACGGGGACCCGATGAACCCCGCGACGAACAGGTTGTCGGGATTGTCATAGAGGCGTTGCGGCGAGTCGACCTGCATCAACTCGCCGCGCTTGAGCACCGCCACACGGTCACCCATCGTCATCGCCTCGACCTGGTCGTGCGTGACGTAGAGGGTCGTGACGCCGAGCCGGTTCTGCAGATCAGCGATCTCCGCCCGCATCGCCACCCGCAGCTTCGCGTCGAGATTGGACAGCGGCTCGTCCATCAGGAACGCCTTGGGCTCCCGCACGATCGCCCGGCCCATCGCGACGCGCTGCCGCTGGCCTCCCGACAACGCCTTCGGCTTGCGGTCGAGGTACTCGGTCAGCCCGAGCGTCTCCGCCGCATCTTTCACCCGCTTGGCGATGTCGCCCTTCGGCACCTTCGCGAGCTTCAACGCGAAGCCCATATTCTCCGCGACCGTCATGTGCGGGTACAGCGCGTAGCTCTGGAACACCATCGCGATGTCCCGCTCCTTCGGCGTCAGGTCGTTCACCACCTGATCGCCGATGACCAGCTTCCCCTCGCTGATCTCCTCCAGCCCCGCCACCATGCGCAGGGCTGTCGACTTCCCGCATCCCGATGGCCCGACCAAGATCACGAACTCGCCATCCTGGATGTCCAGCGACAGGTCCTTCACCGCCTCCGTCCCATCCGGATACCGCTTCCAGATATGGTCGAACTGCACCTTCGCCATGCCCTCGCACCCCTCTCCGCCCGAAGCGGTTTACAACCTCGACATATGCCCACTGAATGGCGGGCTTATGCCTGCCTTCGGGATCAAGTACGTCAGTCAGCTTGAGCCACGTACAGCGGTGTGCCTAATACAACAGAAACTTCTCGCGGCTCCTCATATGTGTGCCTTATCGTCTGTCCACTCATCATGCGCTTGGCAAGGAATTCAACCTCCTGGACAGCGCCATTACGCATCTCGGCCATATCCACGACACGTCCCAATGCTTCCTGCTCTTCGGCCAAATTGAGCTGCATCATATCTATTGCCCCAATCGCGCCTTCGATGCTGTTGACCTCCAGCGCCTTACGGATCCATTCGGGCTCCCGCGCCAACACGGCCAGGATCGTAGGGGCGAGAGAGCCGGAATAGCCATGAGTTGTGCCGAGCACGTTCTCGGCTGAGCCGGTCAACACGACGTAGGACGAGTCCTTCTGGCCGGCAAAGAACACGATCTTGTGGTTCTTGCCGCAGTACTGCACCTCGGCAACACTCCAACGCATCGGAAGGCAGTCGGCGATCCATCGCGCTTCGTGATCATCGACGCTCCCTACCGAAGCATTCTCCCGAAGGTGGTGCTCGACGACTTGGAGACGGGAGACTCGGGTGTCGTTGTCAAGGACCTCAGTCTGGCGGCGAGCCGAGAAGATCTTGAGATCGATCGCGAATTCGTCAGCTATTTTCCTTTTGATCTGATTCGGCACCTGTGGGAGTAGCATGTCCACCTTCGAATCAGAGATATAGATATAGTAACGCAATACGGTCAACCCCCTCCCCGGTGACCCCAGCCGTCCGCTCCAGGCCAGGGTACCGCCCTACACCGCCATCGGTGGCCCGCTGGCACCCTGAGTCCACCCTGGCTACAGTTCACCCACATCCCCCGAGCCCCCGTAGCTCAGAGGATAGAGCAGTGGTTTCCTAAACCATGTGTCGTGAGTTCGAGTCTCGCCGGGGGCGCTGCGTCTGAGCAGGGG
>JBOGED010000558.1:0-1973 GCA_050743625.1 Egibacteraceae bacterium
CGACACACCAGCCCCAGCCCGCCGACCGAGCGCATGTCCACCAACACCGTGTGCGCGAACCGACCCACCCGCCGCCCACCCCAGCCGCGTACCGCCAGCGGACGTCAAAGGCGTACCGCTCGACCGCTTCGCGGTCGGACAACCCTCCAGCGTTGCAACACCATGACCGTGGCCACGACCGACGGCGGCACACAGCGGCGTCCCCGGTCGCTGAACAGATCAGCGAACATCTCGTCGGAAACCGCCGGTCACGCTCCCGGGCAACACCGCATACATCGAACGCCCGCCCAGCACCCGCTCGCAGAACGGGTTCACGCCATCGAACAGACCGCCCTGGCGATCGGCGAACCCCAACGTCATGCGCCCACTCCCAACCGAGAACCTGATCCCCCTCATTCTCGTTCAGAAACCATCGAAACGCCCGCCCGCGCTGCGAGTCCTGTTCGTCCTGAGCGTACTCACCGGAGTCCTGTGCCCGCTCGTGGTCACCAGGGTGTCGCCCAGCTCGTGTTCCCGAAACAGGCGAACGGGTCACTCCTCATCGGGCGGACGAGGATGTCGTAGGGCCGCGCTGGCTCGGTCAGGAATTCACAAGGCCCGACTATTTCCACCCGCGACCTTCGGCCTCAGGTGAGCAGGGCTACGACGGCACGGCCACGGCGGCGAGCAACACGGTCCGACGAACGAGGAGTTCCTCGCCACGGTGGCCGAGCGGGTCCAGGCCTACCGCGAGGAGAACGGGCTGGCGGCCGGCGCTCCTGTGCCGGTTGACGCGGTCACCGCCTCGGGCTCCGGCTTGGAGCCGCACATCTCGGTCGGCGACGCCCGGCTGCAGGCCCCGCGCGTCGCCCAGGCTCGGGGGGTATCGACGTGGCGGCGGTCCTCGATCTCGTGGCCGCCCGCGGTCTTGGGCTCCTCGCCGAGCCTGCCGTGAACGTCCTCGAGCTCAACCCGTGCTCGACCGCACAAGATAAGGATTCGATGGCGCGCGGCAGCTTGCGGATCTATCTCGGTGCCGCTCCCGGCGTCGGCAAAACGTTCGCGATGCTGAACGAAGCGTGGCGGCGCCGGGAGCGCGGCACCGACCTGGTGATCGGATTGGTCGAAACCCACGACCGCAGGGTGGTGGCCGGGCAGATCCGCGACCTGGAGATCGTGTCGTGCCGCGAGATCCCTACCGCGGGGCGACCTTCGAGGAGATGGACGTCGACGCCATCTTGGCCCGCGACCCGCAGGTCGCGCTCGTCGACGAGCTCGCGCACACCAACGTGCCCGGATCGCGCAACGCGAAGCGTTGGCAGGACGTCGAGGAGCTGCTCAAGGCCGGCATCACCGTTATTCCACGCTCAACGTCCAACATCTCGAGTCGCTCAACGATGTGATGGAACGCATCACCGGCGTCCCGCAACGCGAGACGATCCCCGACGCGGTCGTGCGTGCCGCCGACCAGGTCGAGCTGATCGACATGAGCCCTGAGGCGATCCGGCGGCGCATGGCCCACGGCAACATCTACGCCCCGGAGAAGGTTCGCCCGGTATCCCTCATCGGTGGTGGCCTCGTATTGGCGGCGGTCGGCCTGGCGGTGCTCACCCAGGTCGATGCCTCTGGCGGCCTGGTCGCCCTGGTCACCGGTTCGCTCATCTTGTCGCTGGGGCTTGCTCCGGTGTTCGGCTTGACGACTGAGCTGATCGTCGGGTCCGCCCCACCTGAGCGGGCCGGTGCGGCCTCGGGGATCTCGGAGACCGGCGCGGAGCTCGGGGGCGCCCTTGGCATCGCGATCCTCGGCAGCATCGGCGTCGCGATCTACCGGGCTGGTTTGGCGGACCGGCTTCCGGTCGGTGTCCCGGCCGAGGTGGCAGCGATCGCTCGTGACACCCTTGGCGGTGCCGTGGCCGTCGCTGGGCAGCTGCCCAGCCAGCTCGGCGCGGCGGTCTTGGAGGTCTCCCGCGCAGCGTTCGTCCAGGGGATGCAGG
>JBOGED010000559.1:0-14594 GCA_050743625.1 Egibacteraceae bacterium
GCCCCGCTAGTGGTCCGTCCCGAGGTCCTTTTGAGTGTTGGGGCGCGATCTGCGCCCGCTCGCTTGCGCGCAAGGCGCGACGCGTATCCGCAGCGGTACGCGAGCGACGAGCAACGCCACGAAGCCCAGGATGCGCGGTCCGACGTCAACGGAACTTCGGCGACGGGCCACGAGTGAGGGCTGTCGCCCTCGGACCCAAGCCCGCACCGCGCCTGGGCAATCAGTGTGTGGAGCCTCTCCACATTCACAAGCTCCCCTGTAGTCCTTCCGTACACCATCGGTCTGGCTGCAGGTCATGAGCTGGACCACGTCGCCAAGAACCGGCCAGTCTTGCATTGGACCCGATGGAACCCATCTTCGTCCTCGAACACCAGGTCATAGCGCGCGCTGGCGCTCAACAGAAACGAGATGTGCTGGCTCGCCCGCACCCAGCGCTGCGCGACGATGGTCTGGAGTCAGCTCACCACGGGTTGAGGGTGTCATGGGACGAAAGTACAGGGGGGGTGTGACAATACGGATGCTGCTAGACTTCTCCCACGCACGGGGCTATAGCTCAGTTGGTAGAGCGCTTGACTGGCAGTCAAGAGGCCAGGGGTTCGAATCCCCTTAGCTCCACCCATCCCCATGGCGCCGGCCTTACACTCGATCGCGATGGATCCGGACCGGCGGCTCGTGTCGGAGCGATTTCCTCGCTCGTCGCAGTATCACCCTGAGTGGGTCTTGACTCACGCGAGCGGGGGGGCGAATGCGCTGTGGTTGACCGAGTGGCTCATGAGTGTGATGGACGTGCGGCCTGGGATGCGGGTGCTAGACCTCGGCTGTGGACGGGCGGCGTCGTCGGTCTTTCTGCGGCGAGAGTTTGGCGTGCAGGTGTGGGCGACGGACCTGTGGATCAGCGCCTCGGAGAACATCCAGCGAATCCGGGACGCCGGTGTCGAGGATGGCGTGTTCCCGCTACATGCGGATGCCCGATCGCTGCCGTTCGCCGCGGAGTTCTTCGATGCCGTCGTGTGCGTCGACTCGTTTCCGTACTTCGGGACCGATGACCTGTACCTGAACTACCTCGCGCAATTTTTGAAGCCGGGTGGGCCGGTGGGCATCGCGGGAGCGGGACTGGTCCAGGAGATCAACGGCCCGGTCCCTGACCATCTTCGAGAGTTCTGGACGCAGGATGTCTGGTGCCTGCACTCGGCCGCATGGTGGCGCCGGCACTGGGAGCGGACGGGCCTCGTCGATATCGAGGTGGCCGACACCATGCCGGACGGCTGGCGAGTCTGGCTCGATTGGCATACGACGTCATTCCCTGACAACGCCACGGAGATCAGGGCGCTCGAAGCCGATCGCGGCCAGTACCTCGGCTACGCCCGCCTCGTGGGTCGTGTCCGGGCCGGAGCGAAGCTGGAGGAGTACTGCTGGCCGGATACGATGCGATCCGCGCCGGTGCACTACACCAAGAAGCCCCTGCTCCGTTGAGGCGACCCCCGGCGGTAACGGGCGGGGATAGGTTGACCCGGCCGCGCAGTTCCATGAACGAAGGGCCGCCGATGACCGAGCGCGCGATCCGCATCGACCGGAGCAAGACGCTCGCGGAGGAGCCGAGCACCGGTCATAACCGCTGGCACCCCGACATCCGGCCGGTCCTGCGGGTGGCGCTCGGGGACGTCGTGGCCTTGGAGACGCGCGACGCGTTCGACGGGCAGATCACGTCATCCTCTATGGCGGAGGACGTCGGCAAGGTGGACCTCTCTCGCGTCCATGCGTTGACCGGCCCCGTGTACGTCGAGGGCGCGGAGCCCGGTGACCTGTTGGAGGTCGAGCTGATCGGGATGGATCCGCAGCCATTCGGGTTCACCATTCAGGTGCCGGGGTTCGGATTTCTGCGCGACAGCTTCCCCGAGCCACACATCGTCCATTGGGAGATCGCCGACGGCTACGCCACCTCGCCTGACCTGCCGAACGTGCGCGTGCCGGGCGCACCGTTTCCCGGGGTGATCGGGCTCGCACCGAGTCACGAGGACCTGGCGAGGATCGCCGCGCGGGAGAGGCACCTGGCCGGGCGCGGCGGCAACGTGCTGCTGCCCGACCCTTCCGGTGCCATCCCCACCGATCCCCGCATCGCGGGCGAGGCGCTGCGCACGATCCCGCCGCGGGAGCAGGGGGGCAACGTCGACATCAAACAGCTCACGGCGGGCACCCGCGTGCGTATCCCGGTCAGCGCCGAGGGTGCCCTGCTCTCCGTCGGCGATGCGCACTTCGCACAAGGCGACGGTGAGGTCTGCGGGACGGCGATCGAGATGGCCGCCACCTTGTATTGCCGCCTTGACCTGCACAAGGGTGTCGCCCGCGACCGCGGCGTCATCGATACGCAGTACGCCATCGCCGACTACTTCATGCCGCCGGAGATCGCGGTTCCCCGGCGCTGCTTCGTCACTACCGGCATGTCGATCCGCAAGGACGGGCGCAACGAGTCAGAGGACGCGACGTTGGCGGCCCGGAACGCGGTGCTCAACATGATCGACCACCTCGGCGCCGAGTACGGCTACTCACGCCAGCAGGCGTATGCGATCTGCTCGGTCGCGGTCGACCTGCGGATCAACCAGATGGTCGACGTCCCCAACTTCGTCGTGTCCGCGTTCCTGCCGCTCGACATCGTCGGCGGGTGAACGGTCTTATCCCTGCGGTTCGGCACACATGCGTGCCGAACCCTGGCCAATAGGGTCAACGGTGAGCAGGACCTTGGCTGATCCGCGGCGCGAAGCGGCGTATTGCTGTGGACAAGGTTCCCAACCGGCTGACCCTGTCCGAGCAGATCAGCGCGATCCCTGTCGTCGACCTCTCGGCGCGCCAGCACTGTGGCTTTCCTCCGCATCCGGAGGAAATTGGCAGTTCAGCGGCACACAGCTTGGTCAGCGGCGCACTTTTCCTCCGAATTCGGAGGAAAAGTGAGGGCCTGACCTGATTTTCGCCTTAGGGCGACGGCGAAGTGCCGGTAATGAGCTGCGGTGAAAGATCTCGGCAGCCCCATGAGCGCTAGTCACCTCGAGCGAGGCCGATCGAGCCGAGGCCGTGGACGGCGAGGTCGATCGCGTGTTCGGTCATCGGCCAAAGCAGGTCGTCCGGCTGGTCAGACTCCAAGGCGAACATGGAGGCCGAGAGCACCGCGGACATCACCACGGACACCGTGATCCGGGCGTCCAGCGCGTCCAACTCACCGGGATAGGCGGCGAGGAGTGCCCCGCTCAGCCGTTGCTGCGCGTCGTGGATCATTCGTAACTGGTGGGCCTGTAGCGCCGGCACGGCCTTGACCAGGCGCATCCGCTCGGCCGCGGTGCGCGCCGGGAACTGGCCGCACGAGATGCCGATCACCTCGCGTACCGCTCGTACGAGCAGGTCGACTGGCCGCTCGCCGGCTTGACGTTCGGCGATGACCGCGAGCGCGAGAGTGGCCCGCTCCTCCGCATCGAAGAAGACCACGTGCTCCTTGCTCGCGTAGTAGCTGAAGAACGTGCGGGTGGACACGTCCGCCGCAGCGGCGATGTCGGCGATCGTGGTCTCCTCGTAACCGCGCTCGCCGAATAACCGCAGTGCGGCTTGGGCGAGCGCACAGCGGGTCCGCTGCTTCTTCCGCTCACGAAGTCCGGGTCCGGTCACTCGCCCATAATACTGCGCGGCACAGCTTTATTGCACTCATTGCAATTTTGCGTGACGTGTGATTTAATGTTCAGGCCAACTTGCAGTGAGGTTGAGAGATGACCGATGTCGTGGCCGACCCGCAGCCACTCCCCGTCGTCCGCCCCAGCGCGTTCGACCCGCCAACCCGGCTGGGCGAGCTGCGGGAGCAACAGCCGATCAGCCGGATGCGCTTCGCGGACGGGCACGTCGGTTGGCTTGTGACCAGCTACACGATGGCCAGGCAACTGCTCGCCGACCAGAGGTTCAGCGCGCAGCCCGAGGGACGCCGGCCGGTGGTCGCGCGGCCGGGCCCGGATGGCCCGGGAGGCCCACCGCGGCTGCCGGGAATGTTCGTCATGATGGATCCACCCGAGCACACCCGGTTCCGCCGGCTGCTCACCGGTCAGTTCACCGTGCGGCGGATGAACGGGCTTGAGCCGAGAATCTCGCAGGTCATCGAGGAGCACCTGGACTCGATGCTGCGGGCCGGACCACCCGCCGATCTGGTGCGGTCCTTCGCGCAGCCCATCCCGTCGCTGGTGATCTGCGAGCTGCTCGGCGTTCCCTATGCCGACCGTGACCGGTTCCAGCGCGACAGCGCGACACTGTTCTCCCTCAAGATGACGGCGGCGGAGGCCAGGGCCGCGGTGCAATCCATTACGGACTTTCTGTCCGAACTGGTTACCCGCAAACGGATGGAGCCCGATCAGGACCTCATCAGCGGGTTGGTCGCCACCGGTGAGCTGACCCACGAGGAGATCGTCGGCGTCTCGTTCCTGCTTCTGATCGCCGGTCACGAGACCACCGCGAGCATGCTCGCTCTCGGGACGTTCGCGCTGCTGAGCAACCCCGATCAGCTCGCGGCGTTGCGTGACGACCCGTCGCTCATCACCGGCGCGGTCGAGGAGCTGCTGCGATATCTCACGATCATACAGTTCGGCGTCGCGCGAGTAGCGCTCGACGACGCCGAGCTGGGCGGTCAGCTGATCAAGGCAGGCGAGTCGGTCTCCGTCTCGCTGGCCGCAGCCAACCGCGATCCCGCGACGTTCGCCAACCCCGACACGCTGGACGCGCGGCGCTCCGCGAGCGGGCACCTCGCGTTCGGGCACGGTATCCACCAGTGCCTCGGCCAGCAGCTCGCCCGGATCGAGATGCGCCTCGGCTACGCCGCGCTGCTCCGCAGGCTCCCGGGGCTGCGACTGGCGGTAGAACCCTTGGAGGTGCCGATGCGGGAGACCGCGGTGACCTACGGGGTGTACGAGCTGCCGGTCACCTGGGACGCCCGGTGAGATTCGGGGCCGACACCGAACGCTGCTGCGGATCGGGAATGTGCGTGCTCACCGCGCCAGAGGTGTTCGACCAAGACGACGACGGGATCGTGATGCTGCTCGTCGCCGAGCCGTCCCGCGAGCAGCGCGAGGTCATCGAGACGGCGGTGCGGCTGTGCCCGTCTGGAGCGCTGTGGCTGGAGCCCGACAGCACTCGCGACCGCCAGTGATCTCACCCGGTGACCGACCGTTGGGAAACCGAGGAGAGACACGATGTCGTTGCGAGTGATGGTGATTGGTGCGGGTCTCGGCGGGCTGACGCTGGCCAATGGGCTTTCCCGCGCGGGGGTCGAGGTGGTCGTGCACGAGCGCGATCCCGAGCCCGAAGCCCGTGCGCAAGGTGCGCGCGTCCACATCGACGACCGAGGCGTGCAGGCACTGCGTGCGTGCTTGCCATCGGAGCAATTCGAGTTCTTTCGCGCGACGGTAGGGCGACCAAGTAAGAGTCTGTGCGAGGTCGGCGAGGTGGACGGCCGGTGGGCGATCCTCGGCAGGTACCAGTTCTTTGGCGCGGAAGGCGTTCCGGACAGCGTCCGGCCGGGATGGCCGGTCAGCCGTCAGCTGCTCCGCCGAACGTTGCTGTCTGGCATAGGTGGTCATGTGCGGTTCGGCAAAGAGTTGCTGCGGTACGAGTTGCCGCCGGCCGGTGGGGTTCGCGCCTATTTCGCCGATGGGAGCACCGACTCCGGGAACGTTCTCGTCGGAGCGGACGGCATTGGGTCGCCGGTGCGCGGCCAGTACCTTCCGTACGCCCGGGTGGTCGATACCGGTATGCGCTGGCTGGGCGGCAAGACTCCGATGACCACCGACGTGCTGGCAACCGGCCTACCAGACCTGATTGAGGGCAGTTTTACCAGGATCGAACTCGGCGAAGTCGGCATGTTACTCGCGACGGTGGGGTTCCAGGAGCCGCCGGTAGCGGCGGCTGCACGCCTTCTTCCTGATTTCGAGCCGGCCGATACCGAGGACTACGTGATGTGGGCGCTGCTCCCTGGCCAGGAGCGACTCGGCCGTTCTGACGCCGATCTCGGCATGGCCACGGGCGCCGAGCTGTGGGTGCTCGCCAAAAGCTTGACCCGCGCCGCGCATCCGGATCTGCGGCTGATCGTGGACCAGGCTTGGCCCGAACAGACCTACTGGCTGCAGGTGGGCACGGGCGTGCCAGTCGCGCCGTGGCCCCCGACCGCGGTCACGCTGCTTGGCGACGCCATTCACGCCATGCCCCCGAACCGCGGCTCGGGGGCCAACACCGCCTTGCAGGACGCCCGCAGGCTCGCGGCCAACCTGATCGCGGTGAATCGCGGGCAGCTCGAGCTGCTGCCAGCCATCGCTGACTATGAGGACCAGATGCGCCGCGACGGATTCGAAGCGGTGATCGCATCCGTGAGCGGACTCAATCGTTTCACCTTCCGGAACTGAGTGAGGAGTGCCATCGCGTCGCGGCCAGGGCGAGTACTCGCCGAAGCGTTCGCGCTGATCCGGTGGATGGCTCGGGCGGGGGCCGCGCGTCGCCGAGCTTGTCGCCGGACGCTCGTCACGTTGCCTTTGTGTCCGATCGCGGGGGCGTGCCCCAGGTGTGGACCGTGGCTGTGCGAGGGGGCCGGCCTCAGCTGGTTACCGATGTGAACGATCCGGCGGTGCGCGTCTCCTGGTAGGGGCATGAACCAGCAGGTGTACGTCGCGCGGCCGGACGGCACAGGTCTGCGGCGGCTCACGGACGGTGGGTCGGAGCACAACCGGCTCGGTCGGTGGACGCGTGATGGTGAGGCGTTGGCGGTCACCTCGAACCGGCGTGGAGCCAGCCGGCTCGACGCCTTTGTGGTCGACGTGGCCAGTGGGACGCAAGATGCCACGGCCGTCCGGAGCGAAACGTGCGACGAGAAGGCTGCCCGGCGGATCGTGAGGGGTGAGCAGGACATCCTCGCCACTGGTCAGGTCCACGAGATACATGTCCTCGTCCCCCGCGAGTGCGCACAAGCCGTGTACGACTACCTTCTTGGGTCTTATGGCTGGCCATAAGAAGGTGCGGCATCAACCGGTGGCGGTCTCTGTCACGATCAAGTCGACGACGTCCTCCAACCGGCCATGGCGCTGGTACGCGCGGCGTTGACGGGTGGCGGCGGTACCCCGCGCGAGGGTCTGCATCGTGAGGAAGAAGACCTCGTCCCAGTCGCCGTGCTTCTCCAGCGCGGGACGGAGATATTCAAGGAGCCGCGCGACGACGTCGGCGGCGGGTAGCGTCGCGCGCTCGACCACGTCGAGCAATTCCCCTTCGACTCCGAAGCGCCCCGCCCGCCACTTCGCGGCTTGCAACAGCTCCTGGCGCGGCTGGGGTGGGGGATCGCCGCGGAGATACTCCTCGTAGCAGGTGCGGGCCAAGGCGAGGAACAGCCCGGCCTGCAGCACCGTCTCGTCGACCGTGGCGCAGGAGTCGGCGATGCGGACCTCCAGGGTTTCCTGGCGCGCCGACGGGCGCATGTCCCAATAGACCATCGACTCGTCCCTGATGGTGTCAGAGGCGATCAGGTCTTTGACCACCAGGTCGTACTCCGAGGCCGAGGCAAACGCTGCCGGTGGGCCGGCGGTCGGCCAACGCGTCCATATCTGCGATCGGTAGCTGGCGAAGCCGGTGTCCACACCTGCCCAGAACGGAGAGCTCGCGGACAGCGCGAGCAACGTCGATATCCACGGTCGCGCACGGTTGAGCACCTCGATCGCGAGATCGCGATGGTCGAAGCCGACGTGCGTGTGGCATGCGCAGATGAGCTGCTCGCGCGCCACCTGCTGATAGGCGTGAAGCATCCGCTCATAGCGCGGTCCCGGCGTCAGGCGCTGCCGCGAGACATTCGCGAGCGGGGTTGTCCCACAGGCTGCGAGCGCGCGCCCTGCCCGTCCTGCCGCCTGCACGACCATCCGGCGCAGCCGCCGGAGCTCGTCACGCACCTCGGTCAGCGAGCGGCACACGGGGGTGCTGGTCTCGATCATGCACGCATGCATCTCCAGCCCGACGCGTGAGGACTGCTGCCCGAGCTCGTCCAGGATGGCCGCCCCATCGGGAACGAGAGCACGCGTAACCGGGTCGATGATGTGAAACTCTTCCTCAACCCCAATGGTAAACACGCATCCACCTTGGTCGTCAGTTTCGGATGCCATCCTAGGAACACCGTATTTCGATCAGGTCACGAGTCTTCGCGCCGGTGTAATCGGCCTGAAATAGACGGGAAGCATCATGCTGCACATGGCAGGCGACCTCCTGGAAGCGCTGGCTGAGCAGGAACCTTCCGTCCCGCTCGACCCCTATGCCCAGAAGATCGTCGAGCACGCGCGGCTGCGTGGCATCGACGCCCAGGTGCTCGACGCCCGAGACGGGTACTTGTTGCTTACGTCGGGTGACCGCAGGGTCCTCACTCGCTGCTCGCTGTCCGAGCTGACCAGCGCGGTCGCGGCCAGCTTGTGCCAGGACAAGCGTATGACCCGCAAGCTCTTGGCAGCGGCGGGACTGCGGGTCCCGCGCGGGCGGGTCGCGACGTTCGACGCGGCCGATGTGGCGTTCCTGCGCGAGGTTGGCGAGGTCGTCGTCAAGCCGGTCAACAGCGAACAGGGCTGGGGCATCACGGTCGGTGTGCGGGATCGCGAGAGCCTGGAAGACGCGCGCCTCTTGGCCCTGCGCTACTGCCAGACGGTCCTGCTAGAGGAGTGCCATCAAGGACAAGATCTGCGGGTCGTGGTCATCGCCCACCGGGTGGTCGCCGCCGCGGTCCGCCATCCCCCGACGGTCGTCGGCAACGGCCGGGACACGATCGCCACGCTGATCGCGCGGCTCAGCGCCGAGCGTGAGGCGCAGACCGGTGGCGAGTCGACGATTCCCGTCGACGACCACCTGCGCGATACCGTCGCCTGGGCCGGCTATGGCCTCGACGACCTCCTCGACGACGGGGTCAGCCTGGCGGTCCGGCGCAACGCCAACCTTCATACCGGCGGGACACTCGAGGACGTCGAGGTCCTGCACCCCCAGCTCTCACGGGTCGCGGAGCTCGCCAGCAGGGTGCTGGCGATCCCTGTGGTCGGGATCGACCTGCTCGTCCCGTCTCCCCAAGGATCTGACTACGTGATCATCGAGGCGAACGAACGCCCCGGGTTGGACAATCATCAACCGCAGCCTACCCACGACTGCTTCCTCGACCTGTTGTTCCCCGAAACGCGGCTGCGCCCGGGGCCAGACTGAGCATGAGAGCGCTGGTCATTCAGCATGAGCGCAATGAGCGGTTAGGGCTCATCGGCGAGTGGGCCGCACACCGGTGCATCGAACTCGTCCCAGTGGTAACCGCCCGGCAGCCGGCGCCAGACCCCATGCGTTTCGACTTCGTCGTCGTGCTCGGATCAGCCGAGTCGGTCTATGACACCTCGCTGCCGTGGATCGCCGCCGAGCTCGAGCTGGTCCGCGGCGCGATCGCCCATGACGTACCCGTGCTTGGGGTGTGCTTCGGCGCGCAACTGCTCGCGCGGGCGCTCGGTGGCCGCGTCACGCCGCTCGGCACGTACGAGCTGGGATGGCACGAGATCCACACGTCGGCCCCGGGGTTCCTTCCCTCGGGACCGTGGTGGGAGTTCCACAGCGACGCGTTTACCGTTCCGCCCGGCGCGACCGAGATCGCACGCACCGCGCTGTGCCCCCAGGCCTTCACGTACGGCCCGCACCTCGGCGTACAGTTCCACCCGGAGATCACCTTCGAGATGCACCAGGCGTGGGGCAAGGCTCGGCTGGACGAGATCGTCGCGCTGGGGTTGGACCCTCACGCACTGGTCCGTGAAACCGCGATGAACGCCGAGCGAGCCCGCCCCTCCGTGCGCCACCTGCTGGACACCTTCACTCGCGTTGTCCACACAGGTCCGGAATCCGGAGCACAGCCGGCACCGCGCCGCGGGCTCCTGACGGGAACGGGCTCTTGAAGGTAAAGGCGTCCGGGCTGGGACCATTGGCGCACAGATGCGCCAGCCTGTCCTCAGCCTCGGCGACAGTGGGAAGGTGACCGACCGGCACCCACCACAGCACCATGAACGCTTCCCGCATCAGCTGGAACCACTGACGTCGTTGCCGCATCACCGCGACGTAGGCGCCGTCATACACGAACGTGGCGAGCGCCTCGATCGACTCCCACACCGACATATTGATGATCAGCCGGTCGTCACCGAAGCCGCGGACCGCGGTGGCGTCGCCATCCTCGGTCTGCAGCCGCCACACGAACCCTGGGCTGGCATCGGTCAAGGCGTTGATCGGCTCGAGTGCCGCGACGAACCCGGCTAACTTCGCGCTGTCGAGCGGCGCCCTCGTCAGCCCGATGTTGACCTGCGCGAGATGAAAGGCGGCCGTCATGCTCACCAGCTTACGAACGCATGGGCCGAGTATCGTCGCCGAAATTCTTTGTGCTGGATATCGGCGGTATACCGCCGATATCCAGCACAAAGCGCGACCGCGGTGGCCCTATCGCGGTAGGGCCGCTCGGACCGCGGCGGTTCCGGCGGCGCGGGCGACGTCGACGGGCTCGGTGCTCCGGAGGGCGCGGCTCATGACGAATGCGCCCTCCAGCGCCGCGATAAGAAGGATCGCGACCTCCCGCGCCTTGCCGGGGGCGACGCCTGCGTCGACAAGGCGAGCGCTCGCCCCGTTGATCCAGCTCTCGAACACCTCGGAGGTCGCCTCGCGCAGCGGCTCGCTGACGCTGGCGACCTCGAGCGCGACGGTGGCGATGGGACAGGCGTCGGCGTAGTCGGTTTGGCGCAACAGCTCGGCGGCGCCGGTGAAGAAGTCATCGACGCCGGTGACCGCGTCGGGCGCGGCGTCGAAGATCGCCTCGAACAGCTCGAGGTACATCCTGCCGGACCGGCGGATGACCTCTTGGCCCAGATGCTCCTTGCCGCCCGGGAAGAAGTGATACAGGGACCCGAACGGAGCGTTGGCGCTCGCCGTGATCTGCTTCATGCCAGTGCCGGTGTAGCCGTACCGGCGGAACAGCTCGGCCGTGACCTCTAGGATCCGCTCCTTGGTGTTCGGCACTCAGGGCTCCTCGTTTCCACGTGGCGGGTTGAGCCAACCGTGACTACCCTAACACGCTAGAACGATCTATCTAGGAGTCGGTAACGTGAGCGAGCAGATCAGCCGGGCCGGCGCGACGTCCCTCCAGAAGGCAGTCGCTGGGCTCTCCCTGGCCTTGTTGCTATGGAGCATCGGGGGGCTGATCGTCAACCCCGACTTCGCGACCGGCGAGGCGGCGACCGCCGAGCGCCTGCTGCTGGTGGACTTCAACGGCTGGCACGCCGTCTCGGGTATCGGGTTGGCTGTCCCCGGGCTCGTCGCGGCGTTGCGGGCCAGGTGGTCCTTCGTGTTCGCCCTGGTCGCCGCGGTAGCGCTGGCCGGCACCGGCGTCTGGGCACTGTTCGAGACGCGCCCCGCCGGCCTGTTCTACTTCCCTCACAACGTCACGGACGCCCTGTTGCACTTCGGGTTCGCCGCCCTCTACGGCGCGGCGGCCGCCGTCTTCACCACGGCGCCACACGCGCGAGCCGGCCATACCAATGTGGCAGTCAAGCGGGGGCTTCCCAGGGCTTGAGCAACTCGTCGGCCGGCCAGCCCTCAGCCGCTGCCATCAGCGAGAGCGCACTGGCGCCGTCGATGGACTCGCGGATGATGTCGGCGTGGCCGGCGTGACGCGCGGTCTCCTCGATCAGGTGGAGCAGGACCCAGCGCACCGACCAAGCCTCGATGTCTTTGGGGAACCAGGGTATGTCCCGCGGGACCGGCACCGCCTGCCCGAGGTCGGCGATCCCCCCAACGACCGCCTTCGTGTGCCTGGCCTCCTCGTCGTACCGTGCGAGCGCGCTGGCCAGCGTCTCATCTGGGTCGAGGCGGAGGTCTGACTCGTCCTCCTCGACCGATCGGTTCCCCGGGCGTCGCAAGACCTGGTCGATCCAACCCCGCTCGACGTATGCGCAGTGCTTGATCAGGCCGCCGACGCTCAGAGCGCTCGCGGTGGGAGTCGCCCGGGCCTGGTCGTCGGCCAACCCGTACGCCGCGATCCGCAAGACGTCACGCTGCTGCGCGAGGTAGCCGAGCAACCCCTCACGCTCGTCCGCCACCGGGGGAACAAATCCGGGCATGGTGATATCTCTCTCGCCGGCTATCGGTTGTCAAGAGTCAGTCAGCCTGGAGGCGCGGCACGAAGCTGGCGCCACTTCTCCATCATCTGAGGCAGCTCGCCGCGGACAAACGCGAAGAAGCGCCGCGTCTCATCCAGCCGGGCACCCGCGGGCGTGTCCTCGCCGACGGCCTCGATCCCGTCGAGCAGGTCCTGCTCCCACCGCGCCAGCAGCTTGTCGCGGTCGGCGATCGCCTGGTACCACAGGTCATCGGAGATGCGGTAGCGGTCGCGCCGCTGCCCAGGCTCGCGCTCGCGCGCCACCAACCCGACCTGAGTGAGATAGCGCACGGCCCCGGAGATCGCCGCCGGGCTGACCCGCAGTAGGTCGGCAAGCTCGGCGGCGGTGCGCCTGCCGCCGTCGGCTACGAGGAGCCCGACGAACGCGCGGGCCGGCATGCGCGGCCACCCCGAATCGGACAAGGTCAAGGCGAACCGCTCGACGAACCGTCCCACCGCCTCGCTGTCACGCCCGGCGCTTGGTCCCTGGACCACTCGCGTATCCTCCCGACTCGTCGTGCTCTCGCATCGCAGTTTAGAATATTTTTGATGTTCATACAATCGTGAAAACTGTGTATGATGGCGGTCATGACCACTGCGATCTCGACCTCCGGCCTGGTCAAGTCATTCGGCCGGACCCGCGCGCTGGACGGGCTCGACCTCTCGGTAGCCACCGGTGAGGTGCACGGCTTCCTCGGACCGAACGGCGCCGGCAAGACCACGACGCTCCGGATCGTGCTCGGCCTGATCCGCGCCGACGCTGGCCAGGCCCAGCTGCTCGGCGGTGACCCGTGGCGCGACGCCGCCGCGTTGCACCGGCGCCTGGCCTACGTGCCCGGCGACGTGACGCTGTGGCCCAACCTGTCCGGCGGCGAGGTCATCGACCTGATCGGCCGGCTGCGCGGTGGGCTCGACCCACGCCGCCGCGCCGATCTGCTCGAGCGGTTCGCGCTGGACCCGAGGAAGAGATGCCGCACGTACTCCAAAGGCAACCGGCAGAAGGTCGCGCTGATCGCCGCGCTGGCCTCCGACGTCGAGCTGCTGCTCCTGGACGAGCCCACCTCGGGGCTGGACCCGCTGATGGAGGCGGTGTTCCGCGACTGCATCGCCCTGGAGCGCCGCAACGGCAGGACCGTGCTGCTGTCCAGCCACATCCTGGCCGAGGTCGAGGCGCTGTGCGACCGGGTCAGCATCATTCGCGACGGCCGGACCGTAGAGAGCGGAACACTCGCCGAGCTGCGCCACCTGACCCGCACCTCGATCTCGGCCGAGCTGGCGAACCCCCCGTCGGGGCTGGCCGAGCTGCCCGGCGTGCACGACCTCCACGTCGACGGCACCCGGGTGCGCTGCCAGGTCGACACCGCCGCGCTGGACGGCGTCCTCCGCCACCTCACCACGGCAGGCGTGCGCAGCCTGACCAGCCAGCCGCCGACCCTGGAGGAGCTCTTCCTACGCCACTACCGGACCGAGGAGCGCGACCGGCCGGCCCAGCCGGCGGAGATCTCCCGATGAACACCCTTGCCGGCACCGGCGCCCTGATCCGGCTGGCCCTGCGGCGCGACCGGATCGTACTGCCGCTCTGGGTCTCGCTGCTGGCAGCCGCCCCGATCGGCTACGCGGCCAGCACCCCCCAGCTGTACCCCACCCCCCAGCTCCTCCAGTCGTTCGCCGATCAGATGGCCGCCAACCCGGCGATACGCGCGCTGGTCGGCCCGGTGTTCGCTCCGACCATCGGCGGGCTGGCCGCGTGGCGGTGGGGTGTCAACGCGGTGCTCTTGACGGGGGTGGCGAGCATGCTCACCGTGATCCGTCACACCCGGACCGAGGAGCAGGCGGGACGGCGTGAGCTGGTGAGCTCGACCGCCGTCGGTCGCCATGCGGCGTTGTCGGCGGCCCTGGCGGTGACGGTCGGCGCCGACCTGATGGTGGGCGCACTCGTCACGTGCGGGCTGATCGGCCTCGGGCTCCCGGTTGCCGGGTCCGTCGCGCTGGGGCTGATCATGGCCGCCGGCGGAGGGTTGTTCGCCGCGGCCGCGGGCGCTGCCGCGCAGCTGACGCCGAGCACGCGCACCGCGAAGGGCATCGTGGGAGCGGTCCTGGCCCTGTCCTACCTGGTACGCGCCGTCGGTGACGGCAGCGGGCGCCACGAGCTGTCCTGGCTGTCCCCGATCGGTTGGGGACAGCGCATCCAACCCTTCGTCGGCGAACGTTGGTGGGTTCTCACGTTGTTCGCCGGCACGGGCCTCGCGTTCGCGGCCTCGGCCTACGCGCTGTCCTCGCGACGGGATCTGGGCGCGGGGCTCCTGCCACCACGGCTCGGCCCGGCGACGGCGTCGCCGGGGCTGTGTAGCCCGCTCGCCCTCTCCTGGCGGCTGCACCGCGGCACGCTGCTCGCATGGAC
>JBOGED010000560.1:0-9601 GCA_050743625.1 Egibacteraceae bacterium
GCGGTATACCGCCGGGATCCAGCACACAACCACGGCCCCGACCTTGCGCGGGGGCCTTGGGCACAAGGGACTAGACTGCTCGGTACCGATGGTCGGCACATACCAAGTCCACCTGCCTTCGTTCGAAGGCCCGTTCGACCTGCTGTTGCACCTGATCGCGCGGCACCAGGTCGACATCTATGAGATCCCCCTGGCCGAGATCACCGACGACTACCTCGCCATGGTGCGCCAGCTCCAGACGCTCGACCTCGAGGTGGCGACCGAGTTCCTCGTCGTCGCCGCCACGCTGATCGAGCTGAAGGCCGCCCGGTTGCTGCCCGTCCAGGACGACCCCGAGCTGGACGCGCTGGCGCTTGAGGCGCGGGACCTGCTCTACGCCCGGCTGCTCGACTATCGGGTGTTCAAGGAAGCGGCGGAATTGGTCCGCGAGCGGCTCGACGCGTTCGGCCGGTATGTGCCCCGCGAGGTCGTGCTGGAGGATCGGTACCGCGCCTGCCTCCCGGACGTCGAGTTGCCGGTGGACGCCGAGGGGCTCGCCCGGATCGCCGCGCGCGCATTGGCTGAAGGAACCGACGAGCAGGTCGACGTCTCGCACCTCTCCCCGGCGTGCTTCACGGTCCGCGAGGCGGCGGGCATGGTGCTCGACGAGCTCGACCGCGCGGGCGGGTGCGCGTCGTTCCGTGAGCTGGTCGCGGGTTGCCGTCGCCGACCCGAGCTCGTCATCCACTTCCTCGCGGTGCTCGAGCTCTTCAAGCTGGAGTGGATCGACCTTGAACAATCGACGTCTTTCGGCGATCTCATCGTGCGGCGGACTGGATCAAGCGCGAGCCTGGCCGGCGTGGTCGACCTGGTCGTGACCACCACCTACGAGATGTCCGGCAACACGAGCAGGGATCGGATACGTGATCAGTAACCCTTGCCCCACCGCGCTACGGTCGTTGCGTGACGACCCTGAGCTGCGCAAAGTGATCGAGGCCATCCTTCTCGTGGTCTCCGAGCCGGTCAATCCCGTCCAGATCGCCCAAGTGCTAGAGGTCCCGACCGGCGAGGTCGACTCGACGCTGCGCACGCTGCGCGCCGAATACGTCAACGACGGACGTGGCTTCGTGCTTCGCGAGGTCGCGGGAGGTTGGCGCCTCTACACCGATCCCGCCGCCGCCCCATACGTCGAGCGGTTCGTCGTGCATGGGCGCAGTGGCCGGTTGTCGCAGGCGGCGCTCGAGACTTTGGCCATCATCGCGTACAAGCAGCCGGTGACGCGTGCCGCGATCGCTGAGATTCGCGGCGTGGACGCGGACGGAGCGGTCCGGACGTTGCAAAGCCGCGGATTGGTCGAAGAGGTGGGCCGTGACGCGACGCCCGGCCAGCCGCTGCTCTACGGGACGACCGCCGCCTTTCTTGAGCGGCTCGGGTTGGGCAGCGTCGAGGACCTGCCCCCCTTGCCCTCGCTGTCACCTGACGGGCCCCTGCCACCCGAGCCTGCTCCCGGACAATACAAAGCGGCGCGCCGTGAGCTCGACGCGCTGGTCGCTGAGGAGCCAGGCGCGTGACCTCGATCAACCAACCGCAGGACCAGAAGCTGCAGCGCGTCCAAAAGATCCTCGCAGCGGCGGGGATCGGCAGCCGGCGCTCCTGTGAGGAGCTGATCGCGGCGGGCCGGGTCGCCGTTGACGGCCAGGTCATCTCACTCGGCGGGAAGGCCGACGCCGAGACGCAGATCATCACGGTCGACGGCGAGCGGGTAGCGACGAATCCGAACCTCGTCTACCTGCTGCTCAACAAGCCGCAGGGGGTGGTCACGACCGTCTCTGATCCCCAGGGGCGTCCGACCGTCATGGATCTCGTGCCATCGATGCCGCGCGTCTACCCGGTCGGACGGCTCGACCGGGAAACCGAAGGCCTGCTCATCCTTACCAACGACGGCGAGCTGGCGAACCGGCTCGCGCATCCCCGATACGCGGTGGACAAGACGTACGTCGCGCAGGTCCGCGGCACGCCCAAGCGGAGGTCGCTGCGCCAACTCGTCGAGGGCGTCGAGCTGGAGGACGGGTTCGCGAAGGCGCAATCCGTCCGGGAGCTCGGCTCGTCCCAGGACCGGACGTTGCTGGAGATCGTCCTGACCGAGGGACGCAAACGAGAGGTCCGCCGCATGCTCGCCACCGTCGACATCCCGTTGGAGCGACTCGCGAGGGTCAAGCTGGGGCCACTGCCGCTCGGGGACATCCGCCCAGGCAAGTTCCGACCGCTGACCAGCGCGGAGGTCGGTCGGCTGTACGCAGCGGTAGGGTTGGCGGGCCCGGAGTCGGGGGATCGCGATCCCGTTAAACCGCCCGTGGAGATCCGACTTCCCGAGCCGGTGGGGCGGCCCAACCCCCTCCCGTCGTGAACAGCCGATGGTTGGTGGCGCTTCGTGGCGCCACGACCCTCGACACCGACACGCGGGAGCAGGTGTTGGAGCACACCGCGGACATGCTCGATCAACTGCTGAAGAAAAACGACCTGGTCCCTCAAGACATCGTGAGCCTCATCCTCACCGCCACGGGCGATATCCACAGCGAGTTCCCGGCCGCCGCGGTCCGCGCGGCGGGGATCTCCGACGTGCCGATGATCTGCGCTCGCGAGCTCGAGGTCTCCGGTGACAGCGGGATTCCGCTGTGTATCCGGGTGCTCGCCCACGTCTACACGGACAAGGCCAGAGCGGACCTGCGGCACGTCTATCTCCGCGGCGCTCGGCAGCTCCGCAGCGACCTGCCGGAGTAGCGCTGATGCGGATCGCGCTCATTGGTACCGGGCTCGTCGGGGCATCCCTCGGCATGGCCCTTCGCAAGCTCGACGGTGTCGACGAGATCGTCGGGTACGACCGTGACCCAGATGAGCTGGAGACGGCCTTTGCCCGGGGGGCGCTGACGGAGGCGGCGAGCTCACCCGCGGAAGCGGCCGCCGCGGCCGACGTCGTCGTCCTCGCGGTCCCCGTATCGGTCGTGGAGACGGTCGCGCTCCAGGTCGGCCCCGCGCTGACCCCCGGGGCGATCCTCACCGACGTCGCAAGCGTGAAGGCGCGGATCGTCGACGTCATGCAGGCTGCGGTGTCCCCGGGAGTTCATGTGATCGGCGGGCACCCGATGGCGGGATCGCATGAGACCGGGGCGGCGCACGCGCACGCGGACCTGTTCGTCGGCGCGACCTACCTGCTCACCCCGACGACTCACACGGATCCCGAGGCCTACCAGCGGCTCCACGGGCTCGTCTCACGGATCGGCGCGCGTGTCCTCGCGGTCTCGCCGCAACGGCACGACTTGCTGGTCGCCGTGGTCAGCCACCTGCCTCAGCTCGCCGCGACGACGCTGATGAACCTGGCGGCGTCACGCGCCCGTGACGAGCACGCGGAGCTGCTCCTGCTCGCCGCAGGCGGGTTCCGGGACGCGACGCGCGTAGCGGCAAGCAATCCTGACCTCTGGCTCGACATCTGCGCCGAGAACCGTGAGGCGATCGTCGCCGTGCTCGACGAGTACCGGGAGCGGATCGGCGCGCTGCGCTCGGTCCTCGCCGTGGGCGACGAGCCGAGCCTCCGCCGCGCGCTCGCGGACGCGAGGGCAGCCCGTCGCTCGCTGCCGGGCAAGGAGACGGCCACCGGCGCGCTTGTCGAGCTCTCCGTCGCGATTCCGGACCAACCCGGCTATATCGCTCAGGTCACCACGACCATCTCCGCTCTTGGCGTCAACATCGAGGACATTGGCATCGACCACGCGCCCGAGGGCGGCCGGGGCACGATGCGGCTGGCGATCATCGGGCCCGCAAATGCTCGCGAAGCTCGCGAGGCGCTGGTGGCCCGCGGGTATGAGGTGCTGGAGCGGCAGCCATGATGCCGATCGAGGTCGTACCATCGGGACCGGTCCGCGCGAGCCTGCGGGCTCCGGCGAGCAAGAGTGTGACGAACCGGTTGCTCGTGATCTCCGCGCTCGCCGAGGGTCCCAGCCTGCTCCGGCATCCACTCGACAGTGACGACACGCGGGCGATGCGCGCGGCGATCACGGCGCTCGGAGCCCGCGTCGACGACGCCGAGGACGGCTGGCTGGTGCGTGGCACGGGCGGGCGGCTCGGGGCCCGCAGCAGGAGCTACGGATATGGGCCTGGACGCTGTCGACGCGTCCGGGCTCAGGCGCCGCTCGGCGAGACCATCGACATCGACGCCCGCCTGTCCGGTACCACGATGCGGTTCGCCGTCGCCATGGCCGCCTTGGCGGGCGGACCGGTCACCGTCACGGGCGCGGCCCCGCTGCTGCGCCGGCCGATCTCGCCGCTCCTCGCCGCGTTGCGCGCGCTCGGAGCAGACGTGCTCGATGGGCCTGAGGTGTCCCCGGTCAGGCTGGGCGGTGGAGGTCTGAAGGGCGGGTCGGTAGAGGTGGACATCTCTCGCTCGACGCAGTTCGCGAGCGCCATCCTCCTCGTCGCCCCGTACGCCGCCGAAGGGGTGAGGATCCACGTGACCGGCGAGGGCGCGAGCGGTTATCTCGCGATGACGCTGGAGGCGATGGCGCGGTGGGGCGTGGCGGTGGACAGGATCGGGGCCGCCACCTGGTACGTCGCCCCTGACCAGCCGTACCGCGCTCGCGACGAGACCGTCGAGCACGACGCGAGCGCGGCGGCCCACCTGTTCGCGCTGGCCGCCGCGACCGGCGGCGAGGTGACCGTCACCAACGCCGGGCAGCCGACGTCACAGCCGGACGCCGGGCTCCCCGCGTTGCTCGAGCGGATGGGATGTTCGGTGGTCCGCGATCAAGACGCGCTGACCGTGGCGGGACCCGCCCGTCTTCACCCGCTTCACGCGGATCTTCGGGCCATGCCTGACCAAGTCACGACTCTCGCGGCGCTCGCCGCGCTCGCCGAGGGCACGTCAGTACTCCGCGGCGTCGCCGTCGCCCGCGGTCACGAGACCGACCGTCTCGCGGCCCTCGCCCACCAGCTGCGAGCGCTTGGGGTGACGGTGACCGAGCTGCCCGACGGCCTGGAG
Organism: Egibacteraceae bacterium; assembly: GCA_050743625.1. Classification (GTDB taxonomy): domain Bacteria; phylum Actinomycetota; class Nitriliruptoria; order Euzebyales; family Egibacteraceae; genus JBOGED01. The sequence goes on from JBOGED010000560.1 coordinate 5,012, forward strand.
ATCACCGGCGGCGCCCGTGGTCCCGCGAACCTTGCCACGCACGACGACCACCGCTTGGCGATGGCGTTCGCGGCCATCGGCGCCCGCATCCCCGGCGTCGTCGTCGAGGATCCGGAGTGCGTGGCGAAGACCTACCCCCAGTTCTGGAGCGATGTCGCGGAGGCGGGCGTCAGGTGGAGGTCAACGTGACGGTAGTGACGATCGACGGCCCCGCCAGCGCCGGAAAGTCGACGATCGCCGCCGCGCTCGCGGTTCGGCTGCACGTCCCGCACGTGGACACCGGCGCGTTCTACCGGGCGGCCACGCTGGCGGTGCTCCGTTCAGGCGTGGACCGGGGCGACGCCGAACGCTGCGTCGAGGTCGTCACGAAGATCCACATCGAGCGGTGCGGCGGCCGGACCTGGCTGGACGGCGAGGACGTCGAGGACGAGATCCGAGGCCACTCGGTGACTGCCGCGGTGTCCGCGGTCTCCGCGCACCCTGGCGTGAGGGCGGCGCTGTTGAATGCGCAGCGGGCTGGGGTCGGTGACCGCGGCGCCGTCATCGAAGGCCGGGACGCCGGAACCGTGGTCGCTCCGGACGCTGGCGTCAAGATCTGGCTGACGGCGAGCCCGGAGACTCGCGCGGCCCGCCGCGCCGAGCAGCTCGGTCATAACGGTCGCGACGCGGTCGGCGCGCACGCGCGGGACCTCACCCGCCGGGACACCCTCGACGCCACCCAGTCCAAGCCCGCACCCGGCGCGATCACCGTCGACACCACGGGCCGGACCGTAGACGACGTCGTCACCGAGATCGAGGCCCTGACCCGCTTTGCGGCCGACCCCCCTCCCCGCCCTGTGTAGGAAAGGGGTGGTCGGCTCCGCGGATACCGCACAGCAGCTCATGCCTGCTGGCGCCGCCGCCTCCGGGGCGGGCACGGCTCTGGTGCGCGCGGGCGAGCGGCGCTTAACGTCTAGCCTGTCGGGATGAGCAACCTTCGTGTCCGTCCTCCCGCAGGGCCTGTGGTCGCGATTGTCGGGCGGCCGAACGTCGGCAAGTCGACCTTGGTCAACCGGATCGCCGGAGGGCGGGAGGCCATCGTCCAAGAGCTGCCTGGCATCACGCGCGACCGCACGACGCATCCCGCCGAGTGGGGCGGTAGGCAGTTCACGATCGTCGACACGGGTGGGTGGACGCCCGCTTGGTCGCCGGAGCGGCGCGACGACGCGATGGACGCCCGCATCGCGGCCCAAGCCGAGCAGGCGGTACTGACCGCCGACCTCGTCTTGCTGGTCGTCGACGTCACCGTCGGCGTGACGGAAGAGGATGCGGCGGCGGCGGACTGGTTGCGTGGGGTGCAAGCACCGACCCTGCTGGTGGCGACGAAGGTCGACCATGGCGGGTTGGAGGCCGATCTCCATGATCTCTACCGGCTCGGCCTCGGCGAGGCGTATCCCGTGAGCGGGTTGCATGGGCGGGGGTCGGGCGATCTGCTCGACGTCGTCGTGGATCGGTTGAAGGAGACTGGCGCGTTCAGCCAGCGTCCCCTCCCACCAGATCAGGACATTCCAGGCATCGCGCTGGTCGGGCGGCCGAACGTGGGCAAGTCGTCGCTGTTCAACCGCATCCTAGGCGAGCAGCGGGCGATCGTAGACGACCGTCCGGGAACCACCCGTGACGCGGTGGACACCGTCGTCGAGTTGCCGGACGGGCGTTCATACCGGTTCGTGGACACCGCGGGGTTGCGGCGGAAGAAATCGAAGCGGGACGCGACCGAGTACTTCTCAGGGTTGCGGGCGATCAATGCGCTCGAGCGGGCCGCGGTCGCGCTCCTCGTGATGGACGCGTACGAGCCGATCTCCGAGCAGGAGCAGAAGCTCGCCCGCCAAGTCGTGGACGCGGGGCGGGCCGTCGTCGTCGTGTGGAACAAGTGGGATCTCGTCGACGAGGAGCGGCGCGACCGGATCGACCGCGAGCGCGACCGACTGCTCGGCCACATCTCCTTCGCGCCGGTTGTCCGCACCTCCGCCGTGTCGGGCCGTGGCGTTCAGCGGCTGTTCCCGATGATCGACGCAGTCTTGGCGCAGTGGTCCCGCCGTCTTCCCACGGCCGCCTTGAACGATTGGCTGGCCGACACAGTCGCCGCAACCGCGCCGCCGCTGCGGGACAACCGGCCGGTGCGGCTGCGGTACATCACCCAGGTCGCGATCGGCCCGCCGACCTTCCGCGTGTTCACCACCGGCGCGATCCAGCCCAGCTACCGGCGGTACCTGATCCGGCGGTTACGGGAGCAGTTCGGGTTCGAAGGCACGCCGCTGGATGTGGGGATCCGGGTCCGCCCTCGCTGGGAGGAGCGCGCTAACACCCCGGCACACCCGTCCAGGTGAGGACCGGGCTGTTCTCGCCCGACTCAGCGGCGAAGAACCGCACGCCACCGCCTGGGTCGACCGCGCTGGTCGCGGTCACCGCCGCGACGAATGGCGCACCGGCGGGCGCCTCGCCGGACGTGAGGAAGGTGCGGTAGGCACTGGTCACGTTCCATCGCAGCCGTCCGGGCACGTCGTCGATCCCTGTATGCCTGCTGGGCTCGTCGTCGACGAGGAAGTGGGAAGGGAGCGGAGACCCGTCGACCAGGATCGCCGCCTGCCAGACGGTCGCCCCGAATACCCCGATATGTGTGGGAGTGGCTTGGGCGACGGTGAGCTCGAGCGAGACATCACCGATGCATGTCGGGTTGCCCGGGATGGCGGGGAACGCGAGGACGACCGCACTGCCGGGCTGGTCACCGAGCACAAGGTCGGGCGCCGTCGATGCCGTGACCGTCCCACCGCGGGCCACGAAATCAATCATCGGTCCGACGAAGCCGTCGGAGACGGGCCCTAACGCGACGAGGTCGGACGCCGGTGAGGCCTCCACGGCTTCGAGCCCATCGCCGTCGCGGAACTGCACCGATCCGAGGATCGCACGCACCGCAGCCGGTACGGTCATCGCGACGACCAGCGCCATCCCAAGCATCACCAGCGGCCACCGCAGCCCGATCCACGTCTGAGGGCCCATCGGCATCCCTTCTCCCCGTATACCCACGAACCTACGAGCACGACAGTACCCGTTGAGGAAGCGGGAGATCGGCTGGTTTGTCGACTCGCTCGTCTCTGGAGACGACATCGGTCCGAAGTCCTACGCGCACGGACCAAGTGCCCAAGTGCCCGTGGACAAGCGCGACCACCTCATCGGCGAAGTCCGCCCACGGATCGCGCTTGCGGGCCAGACGACGGAACACGTTGCGGACCGTGTACGTGTGCGGGTGGAAGCCGCTGAGCTCGGGCCAGTCCAGCGGCACCGCGACCGGCGCGCCGGGTAGTGGGCGTACCGCATAGGGGAGGGCGTGGTCTCGACCGGTTGGGGCTCGGCGTCGATCCTCACCGTTCCGATGTACCCAACGGGACGGGCCTCGGACTACCGGCGCGGGTTCCGTGTCGCGTGTCGCGGGTACGCTTCACTATGTGTAATTGCGACGAGGTGGTCAATGCGGACTTACGGATCGTGAGAAGGGCTCAAGGCAGCGTGCATGGCTGACAACGAGACCCGGCTCGTGCACCAAGCGCTCCTCTACAAGACGGAGCAGGAGTTCGTTGATGCCGTCGTGCCCTTCCTGCGAGAGGGCATCGCGAACGGCGAGCGAGTGATCGCGGTCACGACACCACCACACAAGCTGGCGCTGATCGAGGAGGCGCTCGACCAGGACGCGTCATTCGTCGAGTCGCTGGGTATCGCGGAGTTCTCCGATACTCCCGCCCGCCGGCTCGCTGGCTTCCATGCGCACATCCAAGGAACGCGGCGGCTGCGTGCGGTGGGGGAGTTGCCCTGGTCCGGCTCCGGACGCGAGCGAGAGGAATGGGCGCGATACGAGTCGATCGTCAACGTGGCCTTGGCTAGCGGGGACGCTGATCTGCTGTGCCTTTACGACGCCGGAAACCTCGAAGCGGCCGTTCTCGACATCGCCATGAGGACGCACCCCCTGCTCTTGCACGGCCCTCACCGGCAACCCAGCCACGGCTACGTCGATCCGGGCGAGTTCACCCGAGCCTACGATGCCGCACCGCTGCTCGAGCCTGAGGGACCGACGGAGACACTCGAGTTCCGCAGCGAGCCGGATCTCCGCGCGATCCGCCGGCTCTTGAGAGGGCATGCGGCCCGCAGCGGTCTCATTCCCGGTCAGATCGAGTCGCTGCTGGTCGCCGCGAGCGAGGTGGCGACGAACGTGTTGCGCCACGGTGGGGGATGCGGCATCGTCCGCTGCTGGGTGGAACCTGACCGGTTCACCTGTGAGATCGCGGACCCCTGGGGTCGTATCACCGATCCCTTCGCGGGGTTCGTGCCTCCCGCTCCCGACCAGACCGGTGGCCGCGGGCTGTGGCTCGTCCGGCAATTGTGTGACGCAGTAGAGATCCCCTCTCGCGATATCGGGACGGTCGTGCGGCTGCATGTCCGTCGCGGGCGAGATCGGACGGTATGATTGGGAAACGTCACAGGGTCGGCTGTCCACCGCCAGCGTGAAGCTGGTTGATGACGTCGGTGACCAGGGAAGCTAACGTTAAGTGACTTACAGCT
>JBOGED010000561.1:0-7436 GCA_050743625.1 Egibacteraceae bacterium
GCCCGGCAGGGCGAGCGTGCGATTACGGGTGGATGCGCCCGAGCAGGCACATCACGCCGCGAACGCCGCGAGGCGAGCGGGCGAATGGTTGCGGTCGGAAACAGCAACGTTATTTATGCCCAGCCCCTTAGCGGGGTGTGGGTCTTCGAGTCTAGCAACACCCGCATGGCGACGCTGGCCGAGGAGACCGCCTGGATCCTGTCGCACTTCCGGCCAGAGCCCGACCTCGTCGAGGTCACCCGGACGACTGCGACGCTGTGCACCCTCTACACGCTCCTCCTCCAGGGTCCCAGCGCGGCGCGCTGGCTGATTACCCTGCGCCATCTTCCGCCGTCCCCTCCGAGCACTGTGATCCGAGCCCTCGCGATCATGCTGGCCGCTGCGCCCGAGGTCTTGGGAGCGGACCGCCAGGCATTGCAGCCGCTGTGCGACAGCGACGAGTCGCTGCTGGCCGGCATCGCCAACGGCTTTGCCAGCTTCCTGTGGGAGAGCGAGGGAGACCTGGACGGCGCGCTGAAGGCGGCCCGGCGGATGCTCGAGGCGTTCGACAACCCGGCAACCCCATGGATGCGGGTACTGGCCCATTCCCGGGTCAGCGAGTTGTGCCACCAGTTCGAGCTGGGTGATGAGGCACAGCGTCACCTGAGGGCGGCGCTGCGGACGCAGGAGGAGCTAGGGGGACGGTCCGACGTGATGGGGGTCCGGTGGGGGCTGGTGCTCACCAGCCTGCAGCTCGGCGCCATCGATGAGGCGGAGCACTGGCTGGAGCTGGCGGTGCTGAACCAGGTGGAAGATGCGGCCGGCATCCTCCCGTTCGAGCTCGGGCTGCGAGCGGAGATCCTGCTCGCGCGAGGCGAGGCCGAAGCGGGTCTGCGCCTGTGGCGACGCGTTGCCGACCGGCCGCTGGAGGACATCGAGGACTCGAGCTCCCGCGTCGAGTCACCCGGCCTGGACCCGTGGACCGCGGAGGTCGAGGCGGTCACCGTGGCGGCCCATGCGTACCATGGCCGGCTCGACCTCGTCGCGGGGATCGCCGGTGAGCTGCAGGACAAGCTGTCGGCGATGCTGACCGAGCCCATCGTCAAGCCGCTGCCGTTCGTCTCGGAGTTCTCGGCCTGCGGCGCGCTCCTGCTGGCGCTGGCCTTGGTGGATCTGGACCGCGGAGCGCGCACCGGCGACGACCACGCCACGAGGTCGGGCGTGCGGATGATCGCCCTGGCGGAGCGCTTCCGTTTCCCCCGGAACTTCCAGCCGACCATGTCCTCCGCCCGCGCTCGCCGCGCAGCCGAGCAGGCCGACAGGTCGGCATACGCCGACTCGGTGTCGTCATATGCCGAACTGGGTCGCGGCGAGCTGCGCGCCGCCGCTCTCACGGTGCTGCGAGAGCGGGAGCGCGCCCGGCGCTGACGCCGACCCGGCCGAAGGCGCGCTATCCGGTGCGGAGTGGCAGGGTGCTGACCCCGGTCATGTGCGACGAGGGGATGAAGGCCGGCGGGTCGTCCGGGTCCGTGCGCAGCACCGGGAAGCGGTCCAGGAGGATGTTCAGCGCTACCCTGCCCTCGAGCCTGGCCAGCGGCGCACCCAGGCAGAAGTGGATGCCGCGGCCGAACCCGAGGTGCGGGTTGGGGTCCCGGGTTGGATCGAACACGTCCGGGTGGGTGAACTGGCGCTCGTCACGGTTCGCCGCGCCTAGCCATATCATGAGCAACCGGTCCGCCGGCACCCGGTGCCCGCCGAGGTCCACCTCGGCGGTGGTGGCCCGGGCGTTCAGCGCGAAGGGGGTGAAGAACCGCAGTGACTCCTCGATCGCGGTCGGCACCAGCGCCCGGTCCGCTCGCACCCGGGCCGCCTGGTCGGGATGGGCGTCCAGGCACAGCACCGTGTTGCCCAGCAGCATGGTGGTGGTGATGTGCCCGGCGGTCAGCAGCAGGTTCGCGAAGTTCACCACCTGGTTGTCGGTCAGCCGCTCACCGTCGACCTCGGCCTGGACGAGCTTGGTGAGCAGGTCCTCGCGTGGCCGCCGCCGGCGCTCGGCCGCGTGCTCGCGGAAGTAGTCGAGCATGGGCCGCAGCGCTTGCTCGACCTGCCCGGAGAGATCCTGCCCCTGCTCCTCGCCGGAGGCCAGGTCCACGAACTGGCTCTGACCGGCGATGATCTGGTCTACCCACTGCCTGAATAGGTGCTGGTCGCTGCTCGGAACGCCCAGCAGTTCGGCGATGACGGTCACCGGAAGCGGGTACGCGAAGTCGGCCACCAGCTCGAGCTGGCTCCGGCCGGCCACTGCGTCGAGCAGCTCGTGGGTGAGCGCGGCGATCCGCGGCTCGAGGTCGGCCACCACCTTCGGGGTGAACGCGTGGCTGACCAGCTTACGGAGCTTCCGGTGCTCTGGCGGGTCGATCTGCGTCAGGTCGCCCTCCTTGAGCGACTCCGGTTGAGCGACGGGGAACAGCCGGTCGACGTCGGAGGAGAACGTCGCTGGGTCTCCGAGGACCTGCACGGTCTCCGCATAGCCGTAGACGTTCCACAGGCCCTGCTCCTCGTCGGGCTCGACGGGCTGTCCCGCTCGGCGTCTGCGCAGCCAGAACTGCTGCGGGTGGATGCCCCACTGGTCGGCGAGGATGGTCATCGGAATTCCCTTCTACCGCAATGGTGTGCACGACCGAGCGTGGTCATGCGCGGCTCGGTCATGGAGGGCTAGCGTGGTTTGGGGCCGCGGTTGAACGCGGTCCGCGCCCAGAGGTAGCCGGCCAGTCCGAGGCCGGTGCACCAGGCGACCGTGATGACCGCGTCATTGCCGATCGGGGCGCCCATCAGCAGCCCCCGCAGCGTCTCGGTGGCGGGCGTGAAGGGTTGGTGCTCGGCGAACCAGCGCAGCCCGGCCGGCATCGACTCCGGCGGGACGAACCCGCTCCCAAGCAGCGGCAGGATGATGAAGGGGATCGGCATGTTGCTCGCGCTCTCAGGGCCCCTGGCCACCAGGCCGGCGGCGGCCGACGGCCAGGCGAGCGCGAGGGTGACCAGCGCGAGGAGGCCGAGCACCGCGACCCACTCGACGAGACCGGCGGTGGGCCGGAACCCCATGAGCAGCGCGACGCCGATGACCAGCACGATGCTGATCATCGTCTGGATCACGCTGCCCACGACGTGCCCGGTCAGCACCGACGCTGGGGAGATCGCCATCGTGCGGAACCGGTTGATGATGCCCTCGGCCATGTCCATGCTGACGCTCAGTGCCGTCGACGTGGCCCCGGAGGCCGCGGCCATCAGGATGATCGCGGGCGTGACGAAGTCGATGTAGTCGGCGCCGCCGTTGGCCATGCTGCCGAGACCGGCGCCCAGCGACCGGCCGAAAACACCGGCGAACAGCAGCAGGAAGAAGACCGGAATCGCGACGGTCCATACCGTCGCGGAGGGGTACCGCACCGCGCGCAGGAGATTGCGGCGCAGCATCGTCGCCGAGTCGCGCAGGGCATAGGAAGAGGTGTTCACAGGAGTTCCCTCTCTTTGGGGTGGCCGGTGAGGGCGAAGAAGACGTCGTCGAGGTCTGGGGTGTGGACCGTCAGCTCGTCAACCTCGATCGACTCGTCGTCGAGTCGGTCGAGCAGGGTCTTCAGCGACCGGACGCTGCCGTCGCTGGGGACCCGCAGGGTGAGCGCGTCGTCGTCGCGCAGGACCTCGCCGAGGGTGTAGGCGGCGGACTCAAGCCCGCGCGCGTCGGCGAACTGCAGACGGACGTGGCCGCCGGGAATACGGCGCTTCAGCTCGTCCGGAGTCCCCTCGGCGACCAGCTTCCCTTGGTCCAGGAGCGCGATGCGGTCGGCGAGCTTGTCCGCCTCCTCCAGGTACTGCGTGGTGAGGAAAATCGTGGCCCCGTTCGCGACCAAGCCGCGCACGATCTCCCACATGGTGCGGCGGCTGCGCGGGTCAAGCCCGGCGGTCGGCTCGTCGAGGAAGACGAGCTCCGGGTCGCCGACCAGGGTCATCGCCAGGTCGAGTCGGCGCCGCATGCCGCCGGAGTAGGTCGCGGGTAGGTTCCCGGCCGCGTCGACTAGCTCGAACCGCTCCAGCAGCTCCGCCGCCCGCCGCCGGCCTTCGCGGCGGTCCAGGTGATGCAGGTCTGCCATCAGCAGCAGGTTCTCCTTGCCGGTGAGCATGTTGTCCACCGCGGAGAATTGCCCGGTGACGCCGATCGCCGCGCGGATCGCGTCGGGCTCGCGGGCCAGATCGCGACCGGCGACGCACACCTCGCCGGCGTCGGCGCGGATCAGTGTCGACAGGATCTGCACCGCGGTGGTCTTGCCTGCGCCGTTGGGGCCGAGCAGCGAGAAGATCGTTCCCGCAGGAACGTTCAGGTCGATGCCGTCCAGGACGGTCTTGTCGCCGTAGGACTTGCGGAGGCCGGCCGCTGCGATCGCCGATTGGTATGAGGTTGTGGCCATGCCCCCTCACTTCGTCGGTGTGGCCCTGGTGGCCACGGCTGCGCCGAGGGTGCACGCCGCGAGCTTTACCGCGGCTTCATAGTGGTTTCAGGCGCCACCATCAGCGCGATCGTGGGTGCCGTGAACAGCAGGTTTGGGTTCGTACGCTGTATGGCTGGGCCCAGCAAGAGAGAGTCGAACCTTTTGCTCCTCGATGTGAGCGAGACGCTTCTGCCACCTTGAGCTACAGCTCTCGAAGGTCAGCCAGATTGGGGCAGGGATTCAGCCTAGGTTCCCCCTGCGGGACTGGCGCTGGATTCACTACCTGTGAAGGTGTGACTCAGCTCGTGAAACGACAGCGGATCCGGGCCAGCTTTCCGTACTGCCGGTTGCCACCAATTGCGCCGGAACCCCGCGCGCGGCCCAGGTCTGACGTGCGCCGTCATATGCACTGCCAGCTTCCGGACGACGCGACGGGGGAGTGGCACCGTGCGCCGGCCGTTCTTCGCCCTTCGGCGGTCCGAAGGACAGCTCGCCATTGAGATCGACGAGCGTCTCGGCCACTGTCAGCCTCCCCCGGAGCAGATCCACGCGGTCGCCTAGCCGCTACGCCCGGTTCGCGAGTCCCCTCAGAAAAACGACACCCGCATCCCCAAGCCGCTGAATAGACCTCCGATACCGACGCTCACTGGATCCCCGCCGCAACTGCGCATGCGGTATCAGCCGATACCGAACGCCTAATGCAGCGTCGATCTGATAATCTGATCTTATGGCAGACATCAGCGCCACCGAGGCAGCCCGCAACTTCGCCGATCTCCTCGACGCGGTGGAGCGTGGCGAGCGCTTCACGATCATCCGCAGAGGCAAGGCCGTCGCGCACCTGGAACCGCCCCACTATGGCCGCGGTGGCGACGTCAAGTCCGTGCTGCGGGCACACCGGCCCGACCCGGGCTGGGCAGGTGATCTGGCCGAGACACGACGGCTGCTTACCGTGGAGGATCGGTCCTGAGCCTGTTGCTGCTCGACACGACCTTCCTCATCGACGCGGAGGGCGGCGCCGGCAGCATGGACGATCTGATTGCCGATGACGACGACACGGCCATCGCCGCGGTCACGGTCGCTGAGCTGTTGGTTGGCGTCTGGTTGGCCACTGGGAAGCGTCGGGCTGCCAGGCAAGCCTTCGCCGACGCCGTCGTCTCTACCGTCCCTACTATCGCCTATGACGTCCGCGTCGCCCGGGCGCATGCCCAGCTTCTCGCCGCCGCTCGTCGGTCAGGCCGGCCGCGCGGTGCGCACGACCTCATCATTGCGGCGACGGCAATCGCATCCGGCCGCACCGTTGTGACCGCCGACCCGGCAAGTTTCGAAGGACTTCCCGGCGTTGAGCTGCTTCGGCACCGCTGAGGCGCTGCCATACCCCTGAGAGCGGCCGATACCGTACGCGGCTGAACCTTGCATTTAGCGGTTACCGGACGGTCGAGTTGTGTGCTGGTCAGTCAAGCCAGGGTGGCACGGCACCCTCAGCGACCAGCATCGAGTGGTAGCCAGGCTGGCGGAATATGTTGTGCAGTTGGCGTCGCCGGACGCCCATGTTGCCGCCGTCGTAGAGCGGGTATACGAGCGCGTCGCGCATCAGCCGCTCGAGCGGAGTCTTGCGGGTGTAGCTTTCGACCCCGACCAGGCGCATGGCGTCGTAGACGACCTGCACGGCCAGCTCGGAGCAGTAGACCTTGGTCATGATCGCCAGCTCCTCGCCGGCACCGTCGGTGGCGTCGAGGTAGTGACAGGCCTTCCAGGTCATGTAGCGGGCGGCTTCGATGCGCATCTTGATGTCTGCGAGCATGAAGCCGACGTTTTGGTGTTCGATGATGGGCACGGGGCCGAGCCGATGCTCGCGGCGCGCGAATTCCAGGGCGTGCTCGAACGCCGCGCGCATCGTCCCGACACAGGCGGCGCCGATCAGTGCAGCGGTCCAACTGAACGCCCCGGAGACAATACGCTTGCCGTCACCCGGCTGGCCCAACAGGTGATCAGCTGGGACTTCGACGCTGTTGAAGTGCACGCGTGGTGTGACGATCCCGCGTTGGCCAAGCTTGTCGTAGACGTCAACGATCTCCACGCCCTGGGCATCTCCCGGCACGACCACCACCGCCAGCGAGTCGCTGGCACCCTTACCAGGGTCGGTGCGACAGACGACCGTGTACAGCGTCGCACCGTCGCCGTTCCAGCCGGTACCGTTCGTCGCGTAGTGCTTCTCGCCGGACACAATCAGGCAGTCGCCCTCCTGACGGGCGAAGGTTTGCATCCCCGCATTCGGGTCGTCGCTGTCGTAGTTCGCCCCCCCACCGACGTCGGTGAAGGCGAATGAGGCCAGCAAGGAGCCATCGGCATCGTCGACGAACGGTCGTAGGAACCGCTCCTTCTGTTCGTGACTGCCGAACTGGATAATCGGGCGCAGCCCTAAGGCGCTGCCCAGCAAGGTGGTCGGAACGTTGACGTCCACGCGGGCGAGCTCTTCAGCGGCCAGCGCGAAAGCGAGGGTCGAGAACCCCCCTCCTCCGTGCTCGGGCGGGATGAACGCCTTCGTGAACCCTGCCTTGGCGAACTCGGTGAAGGCGGCTCGGCCCGCGCGGAACGCTTCGACCGGGTCGGCGATTCGGTCGATCGTGGCCGCCGCGTCGGCGAGCACACTCTCCGCAAATGCGCGTGCGTTTTGTTGTAGTTCCCGTTGCTCCGGCGAAAGTGTGAAGTCGATCGGCACGCTGTCCTCCCTAAGGAGTTGTCGGTGACCTGACAGCACGACGGTACGGGCAATCCCTCCCCGCTGTACACCCACATATGGATAGCGTGCGTAACCGACGACCTCGCAGCCGGGCGTTCATGGTCCCTGCGCCTAAGTGGCCCCATCCGTAAATCCGTTGGTATTCGGACGGCCATCCCACGCCCGGCGCTCGCGGCGTTGCGCCTCGCTTACATATGAGCCTTGCGGATATGCGCACTCGGCGCGCCTTGCGAGCA
>JBOGED010000562.1:0-1567 GCA_050743625.1 Egibacteraceae bacterium
GTCCGAGGACATCGTCTCCCGCGCGCGCAAGGCGGCCGACTCGCTCGCCGACCAGTCGAAGGCGGACGCCACGCAGCAGCGCGAGGAGCTGCTGGCCGCGACGCGGCGCGACATCGAGGCCGAGACGCGCCGCGCGCTCGACGAGATCCGCAAGGAGGTCGCCAACCTCACGGTGATCGCCACCGAGAAGGTCACGCGCAAGTCGCTCACGTCGGACGACCACCGGCGTCTGATCGAGGAAGCCCTGCGCGAGGTCGACTTCTCGGCGCTGGCCGGGCGGGAGGGAAATGGAAGAGATCGCTGACGTCTACGCGCGCGCTCTGTTCGAGGTCGCCAAGGAGCGGGACGTCCTCGACCGGGTGCACGACGAGGTCGGCCAGTTCGCCGACGCCCTCGCCGAGGACCGCAACCTCCAGGTCTTCCTGTTCTCCCCCTACTTCTCGAGCGAGGAGAAGAAGGACGGCGTCACGCGAATCGTGAGCGACGCCGACGAGCGCCTCGTGAACTTCCTGGAGCTGTTGGCCGAGCGCCACCGGATGCCGGCGCTGTTTCGCATCCGGCGCAGCTTCGACTCGATGTGGGCCGAGGAGAACAGGCTGCTGCCGGTGACCGTGACCAGCGCGGTCGAGCTCGACAAGGAGCTCGTGAATAGCATCGGGGAGCGGATCGAGGAGCAGACCGGTCGCCGGGTGGACCTCTCCTCGAGCGTTGACCCCGACGTGCTCGGCGGGCTCCAGGTGCGTGTCGGCAACATGGTGCTCGACGCGACGGTGCGCAACCGCCTCGAACAACTTCGAAAGCAAGTGGCCAAGGCCGCCTAAGGAGACGTAGTGCAGATCAAGCCAGACGAGATCACCAGCATCCTCAAGGACCGCATCCAGGGTCTCGAGGACGGCGGCGCCGACCTGTCCGAGGTGGGCACCGTGCTGTCCGTGGCCGATGGCATCTCGCGGGTCCACGGCCTCGACAACTGCATGTCGATGGAGCTGCTGGAGCTGCCCCACGACGTGACCGGGCTCGCGCTCAACCTGGAGTCGGACAACGTCGGCGCCGTGCTGTTCGGCGAGTGGGACAAGATCGAGGAGGGCGATCAGGTCAAGCGCACCGGCCGCCTGCTCGAGGTCCCGGTCGGCGAGGAGCTGCTCGGCCGCATCGTCAACCCGCTCGGCGAGCCGCTCGACGGCAAGGGCGACGTGAACACCTCGGAGACCCGCCCGGCCGAGTTCAAGGCCCCCGGTGTGGTGTCGCGCCAGCCCGTGAAGGAGCCGATGCTGACCGGGATCAAGCCGATCGACGCGATGACGAACGTCGGCCGCGGGCAGCGCGAGCTGATCATCGGCGACCGCCAGACGGGAAAGACGGCGATCGCGATCGACACGATCATCAACAACAAGGACAAGGACCTGGTCTGCATCTACGTCGCCATCGGCCAGCGCATGTCCACCGTCGTCGAGGTGGCCCACAAGCTCGACGAGCACGACGCGCTCGACCACACGATCATCGTCGCCGCCCCCGCCGACGAGGCCGCGCCGATCAAGTACATGGCGCCGTACGCGGGCTGCGCGAT
>JBOGED010000563.1:0-5881 GCA_050743625.1 Egibacteraceae bacterium
GCAGGCGTCACCCCGTAGTTGCCCTGCTGGGGGTTCGTCATCGTCACAAGCTGACGGTGATAGCTGGGGTCGGTGAGCACCTCCTGATAGCCCGTCATCGCGGTGTTGAAGACCACCTCGCCGATCGCGGTGCCAGACGCGCCGAACCCCTCACCGCGAGAGATCATGCCGTCCTCAAGGACGAGCAGCGCGTCAAGCGCCGGCATGGGGACCCTTGTCCGGGGACAGCCCCGCGGCGTCGGCCACTCGTTCCGCGAACTGCTCGGCGAGGGTGGCGGCCTCGAACCCGAAGCCGGTGTCGACCTCGTCGTCTCCCAGCATCCACGTCACGATCGCGATGCGGTTTCCCGCGAGCACCTGACCGGCGTGAGCCCCGGACAACCCGACTTGGCAGATGCCGGTGAGCGCGATGACGAGCCCGGGACCTCGTTGCATCACCACGCTTCCCGGCTCCAACCAGTAACGGCACCTGCCCCGCCCGAACAGCGCGCCAGCGACGACGCGGTGAGCGAGGGATCCTCCGACCGTCGTGCCTACGTACAGCGCCTCACCGTCAGGCTCCCGCAGTGGAGCGTCCACAGCCGGCAGTAACCCGATCTTCTGCCGCCGCAGGCGCCGGCCGATCCACCGTGTCGACAAGAGGTCCGAGCGGCGCTGGAGCCTGCGACCGCGTGGCGGGGTGTCGTCGACCATCTACACGACCTGCCCGTCTCTGCAGGTGAAGCGACCCCGCAGGATGGTGTGGACCACACGGCCAAGGACCTGGAGGCCCGCGTATGGCGTGTTGCGGCTGCGCGAGCGCACCGCGCTCGGGTCCACGGTCCACGAGGCATCGGGGTCGAACGCGACGAGGTTCGCGTGCGTTCCTGGCGCGATCGGGCCGCCGTGGCCGGTGATGTCCCTGCTCCGCGCTGGCTTCGCCGTGAGCGCGGCAACCGCCTGTGTGAGCGTGAGCACTCCCGGCTTGACGAGTTCGGTCAATGTCAGGGCAAGCGCCGTCTCCAAGCCGAGCATCCCACACGGCGCGTAGGCCCACTCCCGCTCCTTCGTCTCCGGGGAGTGAGGGGCATGATCGGTCGCGATCGCGTCGATCGTGCCGTCGGCGAGCCCACGACGGATCGCCTCGACGTCCGCGGCGGAGCGCAGGGGTGGGTTGACCTTGAACACCGGGTCGAACGAGGCTACCTCGTCCTCGGACAGCGTGAAATGGTGCGGGCAGGCCTCGGCGGTAACACGCGCACCACGAACCTTGGCTGCGCGGATCAGGTCGACGGTTCCCCGCGTCGACACGTGCGGGACGTGGAGCCGAGCGCCGAGGCCGTGCGCGAGGATCAGGTCGCGGGCGACCTGGATCTCCTCGGCCTCGCGCGGCCAACCCGCCAACCCTAAGACGGACGAGAGCGCGCTCTCGTTCATCTGCGCGTGCTCGGTGAGGCTCGCCTCCTCAGCGTGGTTGCAGATGATGGCATCCCAGGTCAGGGCGTACATCAGGGCCCGGCGCATGACCTGCGCGGAGCGCACCGGCATCCCGTCGTCGGAGAAGCATCGGACCCCGATGGTCGCCATGGCACCCAGCTCGGCGAGCTCGTGGCCGGCGAGGCCACGAGTGATCGCCCCGACGGGATAGACGTCGCAGTGCCCGGCGACCTTCGCGAGGCGCCGGACCTGCTCGACGACGCCCGCGTGGTCGCACACGGGATCCGTGTTCGCCATCGCGCATACCGCCGTGAACCCCCCCGCAGCGGCAGCGGCAGTCCCGCTGGCGATGGTCTCGGCGTCCTCGCGACCAGGCTCACGCAGGTGGCAATGGAGGTCGACCAACCCCGGCGCGACGATCAGCCCGTCCACGTCGATACGCATACCTGAGCTTCCCAAGCCGACCTCGGCGACGTGATCGCCTCGGACGACCACGTTCGCGTAGTCGTCGAACCCACTCGCCGGGTCGACAACCCGACCCCCCACCAACGTGTAGTGAGACGTCACGCC
Source organism: Egibacteraceae bacterium (assembly GCA_050743625.1). Lineage (GTDB taxonomy): Bacteria > Actinomycetota > Nitriliruptoria > Euzebyales > Egibacteraceae > JBOGED01. Next base: position 1,987 of record JBOGED010000563.1, read on the forward strand.
GCCTCTCCCCCGAGCATCAGGTACAGGCATCCCATCCGTACGGCGATGCCGTTGGTGACCTGGTCGGTGATCACCGCGTTTGGCGCGTCGGCGACGTCGGCCGTGATCTCGACGCCGCGGTTCATCGGACCGGGATGCATGACGATGGCGCCCTCTGGCAGGCGAGCGAGCCGGTCGCGGTCGACCCCCCACAACCGCGCGTACTCACGGAGCGACGGGAAGCACTGGTCATCCATCCGCTCACGCTGTACCCGTAGCAGGTAGAGCACATCCGTGCCGGGCAGCAACGCGTCGAGATCATGGGTGATCCTCGCGCCCCAACGGTCGGCGCCTGGCGGGATGAGCGTCGGCGGCCCGGCCAGCGTCACGCTCGCACCCATCGTGCCAAGGCCCTGCACCAAGCTGCGGGCGACCCGAGAATGCGCGATGTCGCCGCACACCGTCACGCGCAGCCCGTCGATCCGCCCGACCCGATCGCGGATGGTGAACAGGTCGAGCAGCGCTTGCGTCGGATGCTGGTGCCACCCGTCCCCCGCGTTGAGCACCTTGGCGTCGACCCAGCGCGTCAGCTGGACCGGCGCCCCTGAGGCGGCATGGCGTACGACGATGAGATCAAGGCCCATCGCTTGGAGCGTCAGCGCGGTGTCCTTGAACGACTCGCCCTTCGAGACGCTAGAGCCCTTCGCGGAGAAGTTGATGACATCCGCGGACAGGCGCTTCGCCGCGATCTCGAAGCTGATCCGCGTGCGGGTCGAGTCCTCGAAGAAAAGGTTGCACACGGTCCGGCCCCGCAAGGTGGGAACCTTCTTGATCGGCCGGCGCGCGATGTCCTTCAGCCCGTCGGCGGTGTCGAGGATCTCGGTGATCGTCGGCGCGTCAAGATCGGCCATGCTGAGCAGATCCGCGATCATGTGAGCAGCACCTCGTCGGCGGCGTCGGTCTCGGTGAGCCGGACCATGACCTTCTCGTGCCGGGACGTAGGCAGGTTCTTGCCGACATAGTCGGCTCTGATCGGCAGCTCCCGATGGCCACGGTCCACGAGTACCGCCAGCTGGATCGCGGACGGCCGCCCGTGGTCGATCACCGCGTCCATCGCCGCGCGGATCGTGCGCCCAGTGAATAGCACGTCATCGATCAGGACGACGACCCGCCCATCGATGTCACACGGAAAGTTGGTCCGTCCCAACGGGCGAGGCCCGGTGTGCGCGTAGTCGTCTCGGTAGAGCGTGACATCGAGCTGCCCCACCGGGACAGGCACCCCTTCGATCTCCCCAAGATTGTGGGCGAGCCGGTTCGCCAACGGGATGCCACGAGTTCTGATGCCCATGAGCACCAGCCGCCCAGCACCCTTGTTGCGCTCCAATATCTCATGGGCCATCCGCCGCAACGCCCGATCCATGTCGGCGGCGGTAAGCACTTGCTTCGCGCACATTGCGGTATTCAGGCCCCTTCCTGGCCTCTCAGGACCAGATTAAAGGTGCTCATCGTCCGCTCGGACCGTACCAGTCACGGTGCCACCCAGCAACATCGGCCGGGGGCGCGGGTAGTCAGCCGCAGAGGGTGGCGGCGTCGATGACACTGACGTCGCCACGCTGGGACGCGGCTTGGCGCAACCCCGCATCCGCCCCACCCGCGGCGAACAGAGCCAGGTGCACATCGGCTACCCGCCGGTCGGCGGGTAGCAACGTGCGCATATGGTCGAGGCGACGCAGGTCGTCGACTGTTCGTTCTCCGGTCGACGTCTTCACCTCCCCGATGAGGGTGATCAGACCCTGCTCGTCTACGCCTACCACGTCGACCTCGTGGTGGCGACGCATTGCTTGGTCGTACAGGGTGGTCGCCCCGACATCGGCGATCGGCGGGAGCCCCAGGTCGAAGTCGAGCACCGCCTCACGGCACACGTGCTCGAAGTGCGGGCCGACGACCTGCGACCGGAACGTGGCGGTGGCGCGGTTCCACACCGCCGCCGCTCGGCGTCGACTCAGGGCGGCGCGGTTTGGCCTGATGATGGCGTAGTGGAATCGCAGGAAGGGGTCAGCGATGTCGAGAAGGGATCGCTTCGCGCGTAAAGGATCGGGCGTGCGCACGAGCAGCCCGGCGTCGACTAGGCGGTCCAGCGGCCGCCCCAGCGAGGTGACCTTCCGCCCCGTCGCTCGGGCTATACCGGTGGGGGTACGCTCCCCAGCCACGACCGCAGCAAGGACCGAACGATAAACGTTGGCGTCGGGCAGCGACGGGTCGGCGGCAAAAACCAACTCGTCCTCGTGGAACACCGCGGTGCTCGGATCAAGGGCACGCTCGACGATCCACGTCCGCACGTCGTCGCCCACCGGGCCCAGCACATCTCGGTACCCAGGCGTGCCCCCCACGATGGCGTGCACGGTCAACGCGTCGATAGGTCGGCTTTCGAGTTCCAAATAACGGACCGCCGCCCGAAGATCGAACGGTCGCATCCGCAAAGACAGCGCCGCCCGGCGATAAAGCGGTCCGTCCGCGGCCAGGAGCTTGGTCATCTGTGATATGGCCGAGCCGCACAACAGCAGCCTGCTGCGCCCTGGACGGCGCTCGTCCACCGCCGCCTGCACCACGGTCGGAAGCTCCGCCGCGCCCTCGACCAGGTAAGGGAACTCGTCGAGCACGACAAGCGGGGTCTGCGGGAGATCCAGCAGCGTCCTCACGGCCACGCTCCAGTCGTCGAGCCGCAGGGGAGCGGGCGCTCCGACCTGCTCGGCCAGCAGCCCGCCGAGCGAGGCGAGGAACAGCGCCGGATCCTGTCGCACGGCTTGGACGTAAAGACCTCCCACGGCCTCGCACAGCGCGCCGAGCACAAACGACTTCCCGACTCGGCGCGGTCCCCACACGACGCCAAGACGGCCGCCTGATCCCGCGAGGAACCGATCCAAGTCGGCCCATTCGGCCTCCCGGTCGAACAGCCACTGCGGCTTCGGCAAAATCATGCCGACGAGCATAATGCTTCGAAGCATAATGATCCAGCGGAGCATGACAGCCTATGCCCCGCTGGACGAGTCGGGTGCTCAGCGAAACACGACTTGGAGAGTGCCGCGAGCCCAAGGGAGACGGCCGCGACGCCAAGGCAGATGATCGCGTTTCGGACGTGCCGGTACTTGAGCCACGCAATCTTGCTTACCGCTGCCAATTCGTCGACCGTGTGGGTGAGTGCGTTCGTCGCGGCCATGCGCACGGCGGTTTCCACGTTCACAAACGCGTTCTCGCCCCTTTCTTCTTGTGCCGAGCAGTCGTGGATCCTCGCCACGTCTCCGAAATAGCTGACTCTCCTGCTGTCGCGATGGCGGGGGAGCCGTGGAATGAGGACGCCGATGAGGAACATGACTGCCAGAGCTGTTGCGATGAGCGCCGCCGAACCCGCGACCAAGGTTGGACGAGCTAGGCTCGCGGGTGACCCTACGGCTGCGACTGCGCTAGTCATGAGCGCTCCGCCGACTCCGACTGCGGTGATAAGGCTCGCAGCCTTCTCGTCGCACGCGCAAGCTCCTGTCGGGTATCTTGTAGCAACTGGCGCGCCAAGTCGAGAGCAGCGGCAGTCTCGGCGGTATTTCGAGCAGCCTCGCCGATTTCTTCCCCGTGCTGAAGTCGGAGCCGCCGACGGAACACATCGAGAATCATGACGGCTTCAGCCATGCCACTCATCAGTGCTTCTGACGTGAGATGATCGACAAACATTCACACGACGCTCAGGATGGCCTGGACACCATCACGGCTCTGGAGTGGGTGGCGACGGGTCCTCCTCCAGGGCGATCGGCAAAGTCGTGGGTGGTTGTGGGGGTGTAGGAGGGGGATTTGATCTGTTTTGGTTCGGTAGGGTGCCCGCGACGGGCGTCGCGGCTGCTGTGTGGGGGTTGCGGACAGGACGGGC
>JBOGED010000564.1:0-7684 GCA_050743625.1 Egibacteraceae bacterium
CTGGAGGGCCTGCCCCACACCGGCGCGGTGATCACCGCGACCGAGGGGGAGCGGCAGCGGCGCGGCGTCCGGCTCCTTCGCGGCGAGCTGGACCGGCGCCGCGAGCTGGGCGCGGCGTGCCGCGACGAGCCGCTCGTGGTGCTGCTCGTCGACGGGTTCTCGGCGTTGCGGGCGGAGTACGACCAGGCGGGCGTCCAGTGGGTCCCGGACGAGCTCGGCCGCATCGTGTCCGAGGGGCCCGCGCTGGGCATCTTCACCGCGATCACCGCCGACCGGACGGGGGCGGTGCCCACCGCGCTGTCGTCGACAGTGTCGCAGAAGTGGCTGTTCCGGCTGCCCGATCCGTATGACTACGCGATGTTCGGGGTGAAGTTCCGGTCCCCGTCCGCGTTGCCGCCTGGCAGGGCGCTGATCGCGGAGAGCTCCCGGCTGATCCAGGTCGCCCAGCCGGCGCCGTCGCTGGATGAGGCGGTCGCGGAGATCGCCGCCGCTACACCTCCGCCCGCGCGGCCGCCAGTCGCGCTTGGGACCCTCCCGACCGAGGTGGACCCCGAGGAGCTGAGCTCAGCGCTGGCGCTGAAAGAAGAGCCGTGGCTGCTGCCAGTGGGCATCAGCGAGCGCACGCTCGCACCCGCAGTCCTGCGCGTCTACCCGGCCGAGCACGCGCTGATCGCCGGCCCCGCCCGGTCAGGGCGCAGCACGCTGCTGTGCGCGCTTGTCCGCCTGCTGGCGGCGGCGACCCCGGAGGTTGGCCTCACGGTCGTCGCGACGCGGCCGTCGCCGCTGCGGGGATTGGCCCACGTCGACAGGGTGGTCACCGAGGCCCAAGCCTTGCTCGAGGCGCTGACCCAGGTGGCCGGCGCCGGCGGGCGGCAGGTGGTGCTGATCGACGACGCCGAGGCCTTGGACGACCCGACCGGTGCGGTCGACCAGCTGCTCAAACGGCTGCTGCCCGACGTGCACGTGATCGCCGCGGGCCGCGCCGACGCGCTGCGCTCCGCGTACGGGCACTGGACGCAGGCGGTGCGCCGGTCGGGAGCGGGCGTGCTGCTCCGCCCGGACGTCGACTTCGACGGCGACCTGCTCGCCGTCCGCCTGCCGCGGCAGGCGCCGGTCGCGGTCACGGCCGCCCGTGGTTGGTTGGTCAACGGCGGCGAGGTCGAGTTCATCCAGGCGGCGACCGTCCGATAGGTCAGTTGGGTTCCCTGCGGGCTCACCTGTGGCCATGCGGTGGCACATCACTCTCGACGAAGTCGTCGCAGAGTTGGAGGGACGTACCGCTCGATACGACGGTGGTGATCGACGTGCTTCGCAGGCGCGCGGCGCAGGCATCGACGCGTGCGCCTGGCCACGGGCAACCCTCGGGCACTCTCCGATGTCGGACCTCCGTATCGAGCATTGGCCTGTCGGGGAATGGCCACCGTCCGATAGGCCAGCCCGAGGCGAGTCCCAGCGGCCTTACGGTTGCGACGCTGTTAATTGCCGATGGGAGGTTGTGGTCATGGCACGGGTGCTGTCGAGTGAAGAGGCGCGGGTGGCGATCACTCAGATGCAGAGCATCATCAACGGCGGCTTGACAGAGCAGATCCGCAACCTGGACTCGCAGGGCCAGCGCTTGTCCGACCCCAACGTGTGGGACGGGCGGTTGGCGGCGGACTTTCGCGGGGCGTGGCCGGAGACGAAGCGAGCGTTGGACGGGATGAGCCAGAAGCTGGAGGAGCTACGCGGGCGTGTGCAGATGATCAACCAGGACATCATGAGCGCGGGCGGCAACAGTTAAGTACCCCGCCGCAGAAATACCGTGGCATTCGGCCGACCCTCCCACGCCCGGCGCTGGCGGCGTTGCGCCGCGCGTACATATGGCCTCCGGATATGGGTGCGTTCAAGGTCGGCGCGCACCGTATTTCGCGGCGGAGTACTGAGGCTGACGCACGGTGCCTGACCTCGGCGCCTATAAGGAAGACGTCCAGTTCAACTGGACGGGCGCCGCTGACCTGGCCGCCGAGCTGCGCTCGACAGCCAGGCTGCTGGAGGGCCAGGTCGGGGAGCGTAAGCGGATCGGAGACTGGGCTCGGAAACAGTGGGAGGGGGGATTCGCGTACCAGTTCGACGGGCGGGCCTCCACCTGTGAGGGCGACGCGCAACGGTTCGTCACCACCATGCGCATCGCGGCCGACAAGCTCGATGAGCTCGCACGGCTGGCCCGCGAGGAGCAACAGCGCCGCGAGCAGGCGCGCGAGTGGGTCGCGCAGCAGGAGCGGAAGAATTGGTTCGAGCGGGAGGTCGTGGACCGGTTCTTCAGTGACAGCGACGTGCCCCCGCTCATCGCCCGGCCGGTGGAGCCTCCGCAGATCCCCATAGGCGAGGTGGCATCGGCGCCGCGGGAGCACGTCACCGGACCGGCGCCGAGCACGGCGGTCCGCGGGTCGGGTCGCAGCTCCGCGGACCCGGACGATCTCGACGGTTGGGTGACGGCGAGCCGCGGCTTGGATGAGCCGTTGACGCTGCGGCAGGCGGCGTTGGGGCGGCTGCAAGAAGAGTTCTCGTCGAAGACCAGATGGGGATTTTTCGACGCCTCGTCGATGATCGGCGCGTTCAAGACGTACATCGGGTGGAACGAGACCGACGCCCAGTGGGTCGCGAGCATCTCCGTGACGTTCCGGCGGGCGGACTCGCGCGGCGGGGTCGTGTCCGTGCCGGATGCGGTGATCCATGCCGGGCTGAGGGCGGCGGGGCTGACTGCGGATCGGCAGTCCGTGACGTTCGACGACCCGGTCGCATGGGGGGAGCCGCCGACGACTGGGTACGCGAACGACCCGGTGAACACCGCCTCCGGAAACTTCGTCGAGGCCGAGGTCGACTTCGCGTTCGACGGGCTGCTCCGAGGGTTGCGTTTCGTACGGACGTTCAACAGCCGCTCGGACCGGGTGGGACCGTTCGGGCGAGGCTGGGCGTCGTGGGCGACGGCCCGGCTGGTGGCCACGCCTGACGGCGCGCACTGGGAGTCGCCGGACGGTCAGCGGGTGGTGGTTCCTGTTTCGGATGGCGGATACCGGCGGGTGGCGGGCATCCACGGGCTGGTCGTGACCGGCGAGCAGGGATTAGGAATTGACTGGTTCGGCAGCGGCCGATGGCAGTTCGACGCGAGCGGGTTGCCCTTGTGGGCCGAGCGTGGGCCGGGCACGCGCGTGCGGTTCGGCTCCGAGGGCGGGCGGCTGGTGTTCCTCGCGCACGAGGGCGGCAAGCGGCTGGACGTCGAATGGGATGGCGACCGTATCGTCGCCTTGAGCTGCTCGGACGGACGCCGGGTCCGCTATCGCTATGACGGCGCGGGCAACTTGGTCGAGGCCGACGGCCCCTCTGGCGCCCGGCGCTACAAGCTGGACGGTGACGGGCGGGTCCTGTCCGTGCTCGACGGCGACGGGACCGTCGAGCTGACCAACGCCTACGACGCCGAGGGCCGGGTGGTGGCGCAGGTCTCTCGCCATGGGCGCCGGTCTCGGATGCGGTACCTGCCGGGCGGTGTGACCATCGTCGACGACGAAGACGGCGGGCCGGTCAACACCTACCTTCACGACCAGCATGGCCGCCTGATCGGTCTGGTCGACGGCCACGGCGCTGAGACGACCAAAACCTATGACGAATGGGGCAATCCGGTCACGGTCACCGACCGCAACGGCGCGGTGACGCTGCAGGAGTGGGACGACCGGGCACGGCTAGTCCGTCAGGCGCGCCTCGGCGGCGCGTGGTTTGCCTTCCGTTACGACGAGTCCGACCGGGTCGTCGAGGTGTCGGCCTCCACTGGTGCGGTGACCTCGTACCGTTACGTGGGTGAGGAGCGGACCCCGGCCGAGATCGTCGACCCTGAGGGCGAGGTCACCCACATGGAGGTCGAGGGCGGCCTCGTCCGCCAGATCGTCGACCCTGACGGGGTCGAGGTCGCGCTCGGCTTCGACGCTGACGGCAACGTGGTGTCCGTCACCGACGGATGCGGCAACGGCTATGTGTTCGAGCGGGACGGGGCGGGGCGGGTGACTGCGGCGGTGTCGCCTTCGGGACGCCGCACGGAGTTGGCCTACGACTCGTTCGGCCGCCTGGTCGAACGGCGCGATCCCGGCGGCGCGGTGTGGCGGTTCGAGCATACGGCGGCGGGTCGGCTGGCCGCGGTCGTCGACCCTGTCGGCGCCCGGACCGAGACGCGGTACGGGGCGAACGGCGAGGCCGAGGCGCTTGTCGATGCGCTGGGGCACGTCACCAGCCGCCGCTTCGACGCGCTGAGCAACCTGGTCGCGATCGTGCTGCCCGACGGCGCCAAGTGGCAGTTCACCTATGACGCGCTCTGCCGCCTCGTCGGCGTCTATGACCCGGCCGGCGCGACCTGGCTGCGCGAGTACGACCCGGAGGGGAACCCCGCCGGCAGCGTCGACCCTCTGGGCGTGCGCCGGATCGCCATCCGGGACGAGCTTGGCAGAGTTCACCGGGTGCACGACGGCGCGACGTCGGTCGAGTACGAGTACGACGAGCTGGGCAGAGCGGTGTTGTTGCGCCGTGCAGACGGCACCGAGCTTCGGGCCACGTACGATCGGTGCGGGCGCCTTGTGTCGGTCACCGACCCGCTGGGCGGGGTGACTCGGTACGAGTACACCCCTGGCGGACGCCTGGCTCGGGTGACGAGCCCGTCGGGACGGATAGTTTGCTACGAGTATGACCAGGCGGGGCGGTTGGCCGCCGAGGTCGACGCGCTCGGCGGTCGGCGGTCGTACCGGTACGACAGTGACGGCTTTGTTGTTGCGGTGGTCAATCCAACCGGGGAGACCTGGCGGTTCGGCTACGACGAGGCCGGCCGGTTGGTCTCGCGGGAGCGGCCGGACGGTGGGGCGACCTCTTATACGTTCGATGGCGTGGGCCGTCTCGCTCGCGTGGTCGACGCCACCGGCGGGGTGCGCCGGTTCCACTACGACCTGCGCGGTCAGCTCGCCCGGGCGGTCGATGCGAACGGCGGCGCGACGCGCTACTCCTGGAACGAGCGCGGTTGGCTGGTCGGGGTGACCGACGCGTTGGGCGGCGCGGTCGAGCGCCGTTACGACGAGGTCGGGCGGCTGGTGTCTGTCGTCGATCAGCTCGGGCGCGCCACTCGTTGGGAATATGACCCGGCCGGCCGGCCGATTCGCCGGCTGGACGCGGCGGGTGGCGAGGTGGTATGACGATTCGGGGCGGGTTTCTGGGTTCGGTGCCGGTGACGTCGCGGATGTCAGGGCCACCCGTGATCTGTTGGGCCGTCCGGTCGCCGTGGACGAGCGGGGACTGCGCCACGAGCTGAGCTGGGACCTATGCGGCCGGCTGGTCGCCAAGCGGGTCGGCGATCTCGCGCTGACCTGGCGGTACGACGCCGACGGCCGGCGGGTGGCGGTGGGCTATCCGGACGGCTCCGAGACGGTGTTCGGCTACGACGCGGCGGGGCGGGTGGTCTCCGCTGAGCATCCCGGGCTCGGGAGAGTGCGGCTGGATCGGGACGCCTGCGGGCGTGTGATTGGGTTGGGTTCGGCTGCGGTGAGGCAGCGTTGGTGGTACTGGGACGGGGAGCTCGCCGTCCTCGAGGTCGAGCAGGATGGGCGGCGGCGGGTCACCGAGCTGGCGCGGGACGCGGCTGGCCGGGTGATCACCGAGATCCGCGACGGGGTCGCCCGCCGTTACCGCTACGACCCCGCCGGCCAGCTCGTCGCCGTGGACGCGGCGGATGGGATCCGGTCGTTCGCCTATGACCTTTGCGGGCGGCTGGTCGCCGAGACCGGCCCTGGGGGCGTGGCCCGCTACTCCTACGACGGGGCAGGGCAGCTGGTGGAGCGCCGGTGCGGGGACTCGGTGCTTACGTATGGCTATGACGCGGCCGGCCGGAGGGTGTCCGAGGCGGGACCGGACGGTGCTCGCGTGTTCACCTGGGACGCGCTCGGCCGTTTGGCTGGCGTGGAGCGGCGGTCCGGTGGTTCGGTCAAGCTGGCGGTCGACGCGTTCGGCGACCTCTCGGCCGTCGACGGCGTCCCCCTGCTCTGGGACCCCACCGAGCCCGTGACCCAGCCGCGCTGGATGGGTGGGCTTGTGGTGGCGCCGAGCTGGTTCGACGCCGACTGGCAGGGCAGCGCCGGCGAGGGTGGGTGGGATCCGTGGGGTGCCGGGGCCGCCACTGTCGGGCCGGCGCTGGGGTGGCGCGGCGAGTTGGCGGTCGACGGGCTGGTGTGGCTGCGAAACCGCTGCTACGACCCCGTGACCCGGGCGTTCCTGTCAGTCGATCCGCTGCCGGGCCTTCCCGGCATGCCCTCGTCCGGCAACCCCTACCACTACGCCCACAACGACCCCCTCAACTGGCTCGACCCCCTCGGTCTCCGCCCCATCACCGACGCCGAACTCGCCGCCTACCGCGACGCCCACACCGGCACCCTCGGCTCCTGGCTCACCGACCACTGGGGCGAAATCGCCACCGTGGGCCTAGTGGTCGCCGGCGTCGCCATGGTGGCCACAGGCTTCGGCACCGCCGCCGGCATCGGCATCCTCGTCGGCGTAGGCTCCAGCACCCTCGCCCAATACGCCACCACCGGCGAAGTCAACTGGGGCAAAGTGGCAGTGTCTGGAGCTGTTGGTATGTTCGCGGGTCAAGCGGGAGCTGTCGTGAGCCGTCTCCCGTCAGTCGCCTCGGCGGGATCCCAGCTAGTCGCTCACGGCTACCCGGTGATAGGCGGCCTGTCACGCTTTGTTGCCGGCGGCGCGGCGGCAGGCTTCACGAGCGCCATGCTCAACGAGACCGCTGAGTGGAAGCGGGGCGGCAGCTTCGATGTCGATACGGTGGCCGCCGAGACCCTCGCTGGAGGATTCTTCGGCGCCATGGGTGGAGCAGCGCCGGTTGCCGACGAGGTCCTCACCGGTACGGTCAGCAACGGTGCCCGAAACTTGGAGCAGGTCGTTGGTGCTGCCGGAGGCGTCTGGACCGAGAACATGAAAGAAATGGTAGAGCACAGTATCGAACCACCCGCGCTGTGGCCGGCTCTTCCCGCTTGGTGAACAGGAGGTAGCGCGTGATCATCACGGACGGGTCGAGGACCAGGGTCGAGCGGGACGAGCATCGCATGTGGTTTGAAACCGGAATTGTGGTCACCGGCTGCCTAATCCTCTCGGTCTACTTAGCGTGGCCGCCGAACCGCCCGGCCCATTACGCGGTCGCAGGTGGAGTGATTGCGGTTGGCATCGTGTTGCTCATCAGCGTCATTCGTCAGCGCGGTGTTTGCATCATGGAACCGACCAGGATCGGCTACGGGTTCATTGCCGGAAAGATGTGGTGGCACGATCGCGACCGAGTCGGTTCGGTGCTCGTTCGGGAGCGGCCGCTGCTCGAGGTTCGGTTCTACGGCCGCGACGGGAAAATGATCGCTAGCCACGTATTCGGATGCTTCGACCCCAAAGAGCTGCGTCAAGCCTTTGAGTCCGCAGGTATCCCGGTTCGCTGATTGTATTGTGCAGAGTTATGCCGAGATACCGGCATAACTCTGCACAGTGCAGGGTGAAGTGCCCAGGGCCTCGGCAAAGTCGGTGGTGTAGCCGGTTGACCGGGTTGGACGTTGGGTGCTGGCTTTTGCCGGCAGCGGCTGGTAGAAGTCGTGCGTGACCAACAGCGTGCGCGAGGGTTTGGTGGTGC
>JBOGED010000565.1:0-4205 GCA_050743625.1 Egibacteraceae bacterium
CCCCTGGGGGTGCGACCCGATTCGGCGCGAAGCGTTTAGGTCGCGGCCTCGGTCGTCTCTTCGGTGGTTGCCTCGGTCGACTCTTCGGTCGTCTCTTCCGTGGTTGCCTCGGTGGCTTCCTCGGTCACGGCCTCGGTCTCCTCGACGGCAGGTTCCGTGGCCGTATCGGTGGTCGTACCCCCACCACCGCATGCGACAGCGCCCAAGGCGAGCAGACCGGCGAGGAGCGCGGCGAGAACGTTGCTACGAAGCTTCATCTAGTTGCCTCCATGAGGTCGGGCATGGGAGCGGGATTCGCCCCTCCCCGGCATCGCTCTCTCCTACCCGTGTAGGAGGTACTTCATCCTCGCAGACCGCTCTCCTCCTATCACGGTAGAGCCCTGGACAGATGGACAGGTATGGAGGAGTCAAATCAGGTCAAACGGGACGCAATTGTCTTGTTAACTTTCTGTTTCAGCGCCGGTGTCGCCAGTGTCGGTGGTACCGCCACCGCCACACGCAACGGCACCAAACACGAGTGCTCCGGCGAGGAGTGTGGCCAGTACCTTCTTGCGCAGCTTCATGGTTCCCTCCAGGTTTAAGGGGCCGGCACAAGAGCGCCAATCACCGACCTGCTCAGCCTGCTACTGTTGTCGGAACACCTGCTGCCGCACACCTTGCCCGGTGCGCCGCGTGACAAACCACTGTCCTGACGGGCGAGGCCGGCGGACTGTTACCCCCGGACCCGGTAGCGCAATCCTCGAGTGCAGGGGTCGGCATCGATGAGGCCGGCTCGAGCGAGGGCGCGAAGGTCGGTGCGTGCGGTGTCGAGGCTCGTTCCCGCGCGTTCGGCGTACTCAGGCGTTGTCACGGTTGTCCCCGCGGCCAGGTCTTGGACCGTGGCGATGGCCCGCGCGGGCGCCCGAGGCGACGGCCGGGGATCGACGATGGCGGCGGCCGACTCGAGCCCGTCGAGCACGGCCTCGGAGTATCGCTCCAACCACAGGCCCATGTCGCCGCGCCGCGCTGTCGCGGCCACCTCTCCGTAGTAGCCGATCGGATCAGCCGAGAAGCGACGCTCAGGGACACTAAGGCCATGCGGGTCAAGCCCCCTCGCACGGAGCACGACCCTGGACACCGCGCGTGCCAACCGACCGTTCGCGGCCTCGAACGGCTGCCATTCCAGCAGGCGCTCATGCACGACTCCGGCCACGACGAGCGTCGGCATCAGCGCGGTCTGCCGCCCGAGCCAGCCGACCAGGTCATCGAGCAACGCGGGCACCGCCTCCGGGGCGGGCGCCCGGTAGATCATCCTCCCCTCTGCACCGTCATGGACTGCCTGAGCGGTGCCACGAGGCCTGGCGATCGCATCGGGCGCCACGAGCCGCGAGCAGAGCAGCCCATGAAGGGCGCGCAACGCCTCACGTGGGTGGTCGAAGAAGTCCGCCGCGACCGCATCCTCGGCATCGAAACAGGCCAGCAAGTTCGCGTACTCCACCGCCGCGACGTCTTGGGTCGGCAAGCCCTCCAACCGCAAGGTCCTCGCCCAGCTCCCGCGATCGGACTCCGCGGGGGCGAGGGACAGACCGAGCGGGCCCGGCAGCATGCGGGCATCGACGGCCTCCGCGGTACGGTCGGATAGCGGGCTGCCGTCGAGCCGCGCCGAGAGCAGCGCAGACTCGCGTCTCGCCTGCGTGAGGGCGGTCGCGAGCGCGTCGGGTCGCGCGCCGGCGAGCCGGACCGATGCGGCCTCGGCGCGTGCGATCAGGTCGACGAGATAGTCGGTGTAGACGAGGCGGACTCGCACGTCAGTGACGAGCTCGCCGGCCGAGTAGGAATCCCCCGACTCCCGCCCCGGCGGTGAGGGCGCCCGCGACGCTCACCTTCGCGACCTGCTTCTGCGTCCGGTTGAACTCGACCACCGGCCAGCCGCGCCGGTGCGCTGCCGACATCAGTGCCCGGTCTGGGTTGACCGCCACGGGATGGCCGACGAGCTGCATCATTGGCAGGTCACTGCCCGAGTCCGAGTAGGCATAGCACTGGGCGAGGTCGTATCCCAGCTCGGCGACCAGCTTGCGGATGACCTCAGCCTTGCCCTCTCCGTAGCAAAAGGGTGCCGCGAGCCGCCCCGTGTAGACCCCATCGACGATCTCGCTCTCCGTTCCCAAACCGCCCGTGATCTCGATCGCGCGCGCGAGCTCACCGACGATCTCCACAGGGCTCGCCGAGATGATGTAGACATCGCGACCCGCCTCGGCGTGCATGTCCAGCAGCGCCTGTGCCTCAGGCCGGATACGTGGCAGCAGCTCGTCCACGACGATGGGGCATAACCTCGCGAACACCTCCTCCGCGGTGCCAGCGACACTCGCGAGGATCCGGTCCCGCAACGCCTCGGACTGCTCGTCGGAAGCCCCGAACGCCTTGAAGAACAGGGAGCCGAACCCGTCGAACACCACCCGCGACAGGGGCAACATCCCCTCCCGGTACATGATCTTGGCGAAGAAGAACGCGCTGCTGCCGGACATGAGCGTGCGATCAAGGTCGAAGAATGCCGCAGACGTTGTCATAGCCGCACCGAGTCTAGAGGCCTCGGCACCCGAGGGTTCGACGGCCACACCACTACTCTGCGCCGGGGGCCTCACTGCCCGGTGCTCGCGCGCTCGGAGCAGTTGGGCGCCCGGCCGCACCAGCCGCAGCCAGGACCGGGCAGCAGGCGCAGCGCGTGGTCCGGGGGGCGGTTTTGGGTGAGGCGAACGGCCCGAGCGGCTTTCGCCACGACCGTGCGGGCCGCGGCTTCGAGGACGTCGTCATCGATGTCCTCCGCGTCCCAGCTGGCCTCGTCGAGATAGAACGTCGCGACCCTGAACGGCGCCACCCCATACTTCAGCGTCGCCAGCAAGGCGTAGAATCTCATATCCGCTCGATTGCGAATGTTGTTGCGCCGCCCAGTCTTCAGGTCCACGAGCAGCAAGCGACGCCGGCCCGCGTGGAGCGCCCTGCCGATCGCGAGGTCCGGCTTGCCCCGCAGGACCAGGCGCCCGCCGAGCAGCGGGGCGGCGAGGTCTGGCTCGGTGCGAAGCGTGACCCAATCAGGCAGGGGCGGGAAGAGCTCGCGGAACTCGACGACCAGGTTGAGCGCGCGACCGCGGAGGGCGTCCGCCTCGGCGCCGCCCAGCTCGGCAAGATAGTGGCCGGCCGGGGTGCCGGACGTGGCGAACGCCTGCCATGCGTGCGCGACCACCTCGCCAGGATCCCGCGCTCGCCCGCCCGCAAGGTCCACCGCGATGCCAGTGTGCGCGAGGGTCCCCGCCACCATCCCAGGCGCCCAGCGGAAGGGGGCGTCGAGACGGTCGAGAAACCGTCCTTCACAGTCGAGGGCGTCGAGCGCGCTCTTGCCGACGACGAGGGGCCTGCCGACCGGTGGCAACATGCCGGCTACCCCGACCAGGCCGGTGTCAAGCTGCTCCCGGAGCCTGTGTCCCGCCTCAGTGTCCGCCGGGGGACGAGGCGCGTCGATCGCGAGCAGGTCCTCCAACACCTGCCGCTGCACCGGTCCGAGTCGCTCCCGTTGGTCGAGCACGCCGGGAGCCTACGAAAGATCTCGATTTACTCCTGTGAACCAGCTCCGACGTGTGGACACCTTTGGAGAAGAATGTGCATCACGGGGCGCCCACCCCTGCTTTTGCACATGTAATCAAAAGGAGGGCCGCTGGGGCGAACGCAGGCGCCGATCAATCCCGCGATTGTGTTCGCTTCACGTCGACCACCTCGACGTCGACGGGATCGTCGGGGACGGTCATTGGCTTGGTCGGGCGGCGCGGGGCAACCCCGGGGATCCCAAAGCTCCAGCGCACCCGCGTGCGGATCGCTCGGTTGACGAGCGCCCGTGACGGCGGGGCGACGAGCAGCAGGCCGAAGACGTCGGAGACGAAGCCCGGTGTGAGCATCAAGGCCCCACCCAGCATTACGAGCGCGCCGTCAACGACCTCGGCGGCGGGGATGCGCGCTTGGTCGAGGGCGGTACGGAAGCGCCGCCAGGCCTTGAGACCCTCACGTCGCACGAGCCACGCGCCCGTGGCGGAGATGGCGATCAGGAGCAGCACGGTCGGCACCAGCCCGATCACCTGCCCGACCTGGATGATGACCCACAGCTCGACGATTGGGACGACGATGAAGGCGATGAGCAGCAGCAGAGGCATAGGCCCAGTCTGCCGCAGGTTGTGTGC
>JBOGED010000566.1:0-3678 GCA_050743625.1 Egibacteraceae bacterium
GCCCGTCCTGTCCGCAACCCCCACACAGCAGCCGCGACGCCCGTCGCGGGCACCCTACCGAACCAAAACAGATCAAATCCCCCTCCTACACCCCCACAACCACCCACGACTTTGCCGATCGCCCTGACCCCAAATGGGTCAGGAGGGTTGTTACGCAGCGTTTATCTCCTATAGCCATGCTGACGGCCGGCTCGCTCCGGCTGTGGAGCGCGGCTTGCAGCGGCTGGCCAAGCCCTGGCACCGTCGGCGTGCGCTCCATATCTTCCGCGACGATTGTGGGCTGGCGGTCACTCCTGCACTGTGGTCCTCGATCGCTGACGAACTCGACAGATCTGATTACTTCATCCTGCTCGCCTCACCCGAGGCGGCGCAGTCCGAATGGGTCGATCGGGAGATCGAACGCTGGAAGGAGACGAAGCCCCTCGCACGCATCTTGCCGGTCCTCACCGATGGGGAACTGCGGTGGGATCCGCGTCGTGGGGACTTCGACCCGGACCGGTCGACTGCCCTCCCTCGTGCCCTGCTCGGCGTCTTCTCAGAAGAGCCGAGATACCTGGACCTCCGCTGGGCACGGAGCGAAACCGAGCTCGACCTGCGCCACAGCAGATTTCGAGATGCAATCGCGCAGCTCGCCGCGCCGCTTCATGGGCTACCAAAGGATGACCTGGAATCCGAGGACATCCGTCTTCACCGCCGCGCGATGCGCACGGCATGGTCGGCCGTGGCGATCCTGGTCGTGCTCCTCCTGGCGGCGTCGACGACAGGCGTCGTGGCGGTAACCAACGCCCGGCGCGCTGACCAACAGGCACGTGTCGCCGATGACCAGGCGCAGCGCGCCGATGACCAGGCGCAGCGAGCCGAGCAGCAGGCACAGCGCGCCAATGAGGAAGCGCGCATCGCCCAGGCGCGTGAGCTCGCTGCGCTGGCGAGCGCGAGACGCAACGAGCATCCGCTTTCACTGCTACTGGGTCTCGAGAGTCTGCGAACGGCTCCGACGAACGAGGCGTTCCTGGTGCTGCTGCAGGCGCTACAGGAGCCGCAACTCAGCAATGTCCTTTCGCTTGGTCATGCAGACGACGTCGAGGACGTGGCCTTTAGCCCCGACGGCACGACTTTGATCACAGCCGCCAACGATGACATCGCGCGACGCTGGGACGTCGCCACCGGTGACGAAATCGGCGAAACAACGATTGGCCCACCGCCAAGGACGTGGTCCCGGTTCGGTCCCACCGGCACACCCGTCGTTGCTCTCAGGACGTTGAGCCCCGACGGCAAAAGAATCGTGACCCTCTCAACGGATAGATTTCTCCGGCTCCAGGAGACCGCGACCGGTCACACGATCGGCTCATACGCACCGGTCGACTTTCAGCTGTTTATCCATGTGGCGCTCAGCTCTGATGGCACGACCATCGCGTTCGCCGAACATGAACAGCCCGTTCGGCTGGTGGATGGGCTGACCGGTCAACCGATCGGCAAACCCCTCACCGGACACACTGCTTCCTCCTCTGGGGGCATCGGTCTGATAACCGAGATTGCCTTCAGTCCCGATGGGACAACCCTCGCCACTGCCGGCCTCGATTCGACCGTGCGGCTGTGGGATGCCCGCACCGGCCGACCGCTCGGCGCACCGTTGAGAGGCCACACGGGTCACGTGATCGAGGTGGTATTCAGCCCTGACAGCACGACCGTCGCCTCCGGCGGAGAAGACCAGGCGATCCGGCTGTGGGATGTCCGCTCGCGTCAGCCGATTGGTCAGCCGCTGAGCGGCCATACCGCCTCGGTTACCGAGTTGGCGTTCAGCCCCGACGGCAAGACCATCGCCTCCGGCGGACTGGACCAGAC
The DNA here is from genome assembly GCA_050743625.1 of Egibacteraceae bacterium. Taxonomy (GTDB): domain Bacteria; phylum Actinomycetota; class Nitriliruptoria; order Euzebyales; family Egibacteraceae; genus JBOGED01. The sequence continues at coordinate 1,843 of JBOGED010000566.1, forward strand.
AGTCAGACTATGGAACATCGCGACCGGTCAGCTGGTGGGCTCACCTCTGACTGTTTCCACTCGCTCCGTTAATCGGCTGGCGTTCAGCCCGGATGGCGCGAGGCTCGCGGGGATCGACGGCCCAACGGTGAGACTGTGGAACGTCCAGCTACGCCCGTCCATTGGCCTGCCGCTAACCGGCCACACTGGTGGGACTGATGCGGTAGCGTTCAGCCCTGACAACAGGGCCATTCTCTCCAGCGACGGGGCAACCATCCGGCTGTGGGATGTTGAGTCCGGCCAACCTATCGGCCAGCCCCTCGCCAGCCCCACGGACTACATGAGCGCGGTGGCATTCAGCCCCGATGGCAAGACCATCGCCGCCGCCGGTGACGATTACGCAATTCGGCTGCTGGACGCCGCTACCGGCCAACCGATCGGCATGCCGCTCACCGCCACACCAAGGGGATCCAAGCGGTCGTGTTCAGCCCGGACGGCACGATCCTCGCCTCGGGCGGCTTCGATGACACGGTGAGGTTATGGGACGTCGCGAACGGCCGGCCGATCAGAGAGCCTCTGACCCGGCCACGTGAGTTCACCGGTTCAGTCGAATCGCTGACCTTTAGCCCCGATGGACAGACACTTGCCGCAGCCAACTACCGGACGATCGATCTGTGGAACCCCGCCACCGGCCAAGCAATCGGCGAACTCCTGACGGACCCGGACCCCAGCAGCGACCTCAGCAGTTTCAATGAGGTGGCGTTTAGTCCCGACGGCAGGACCATCGGCTCAGGTGACTTCGATGGGACGGTCCGGCTGTGGGACGTCCAGAGCCGTCAACACATCAGGACTCTGACCGGCCACACCGATTCGGTGCAGACCATCGTGTTCAGCCCAGACGGGACCATGATCGCATCCGCCGGTGGAGACCGAACCATCCGGCTGTGGGACCGCCGAACTGGTGAGCCGATCGGTCCTGCCTTCACTGGCCACACCGATTGGATCGAGCGAATCGCGTTCAGCCCAGATGGGAAGATGATCGCCTCCGGAAGCCGTGATGGCACCGTGCGGCGGTGGCCTGTCACGCTGGAGGCGTGGGTAGAGCACGCGTGCTCCCTCGCCGGGCGTAACCTGCGGCAAGACGAGTGGGACGAGTTCATGGGTCCCTCCTATACTCCGTACGGTCGCACTTGTCCCGACCTACCCTCCGGGTACAAGGCACCTGCGAATGCGCCTACGGCCTCGTACAACTCAGCAGAACCATGAACCTTGTCAATGTGCGTCGAAACCGACGGTCCTGCGCGGCGCCCGTGGGCCCGTGAAGGCGAAGACCAGCGCGAACAGCAAGGCGCCGACGAGCACGATGGTCGTGCCCGACTGTGCGTCCAGGTGGTAGCTGAGGTTCATGCCCACGAGCCCGCAGGCGGCGGCGATCAGGGTGACGCCGACGACCCGCATGCTCACCAGGATGGATGCGGCCAGCACCAGCATGAGCAGCGCGTCGACACGGGCGGTCTTGACGCCGGAGACGTCGGCGACCTCGGGATCGAACGTGCTGAACAGCAGCGCCCGGTACCGGAAGAACACGACCAGCCCGGCGAACAGCGTGACGATCGCCATCGCCCACATGTCGGCGGAGCGCACGCCGAGGATACTCCCGAACAGCACGGCGTCGAAGCTGCCTGATCCCCCGCTGCCTAACAGCGCGAACAGCGCGAGGCCGAACGCGAACGAGGCCGTGGTGATGACGCCGATCGCCGCATCCGAACCGATCAGCCGGCGCCGCGTGACTCGGTCCACCAGCCACAACCGTCGAGACGGGTTAGGGCGGGTGGGCGTGTCGGCTCAGGTCTGGAT
>JBOGED010000567.1:0-1652 GCA_050743625.1 Egibacteraceae bacterium
CGCATCCTCCGGCGCGCACACGTCCAGCGTCTCCGGCTCCGCTTCCAGCGTGAAGTCGGGGAAGAAGGCGTGCTTGTCGAACCAGACGTCCGGGTCGGGATGACCACTCGTCACGTTGCGGTCGTCCGACCACTGGATGTAGGCGTAGCCCGCGTCCTGCAACTGCTGGTCATAGTCGCCGTGGTAGCACGAGGCCAGCCCCGGATCAATGTAGACCGGCGAGGAGACATCCGAGACGCGCAGACTGTCCTCGAAGCTGTCGCCGCCGTCGTTCGAGACGCGCATGAAGTAGTCGAAGAGGTAGTTGTCCGCCTCGTCCAGCCGCCGGTCGTACCAGGTCGTCACGATGCGCCCGCCCGGTCCCGTGCTCAGCGTCGGGAAGAACTGGTCGGTCGTCGTGCCGTCGTCGTTGAGCAGAATCTCAGGACCCCACGTCGCGCCGTCATCGGTCGAGCGGCGGTAGTAGACGTTGACCACGTCGCCCGTGTTGAAGCCGTCGGGGTCGTAGGAGTAGACCACGTGCAGGTCGCCGTTGGGCGAGACGGCCACCTGTGGCGAGGGCAGGTAGCGAATGTTGCCGTTGAGCGCGGGCCGCCCACAGAAGTTGGTCGCCGCGTTGTCGCGCGGGTTGACCGCGCCCGTCAGCGGGTTGCTCACGAAGGCGAAGGTCTCGCCGCCGTCGGTCGAGCGCACGATCTCGATGTCAATCGGCCCGCTCGGATAGGGATTCCAGCGCACCCAGCCGATGTACAGATCGCCGTTGGGCGCCACCGTCGGCCAGGCCCCCTGTACGTCAATGCCGGAGCCGCTCAGCAGTTGCGCGCCCGCCCACGAGATGCCGTCGTCGGAGTAGGTGAACGAGATTTGGGCACCCGCCCCGAAGTCGGTCTGGGCTAGGTAGAAGCGCCCGTAGAAGGGGCTGGCCGGATCGTTGTCAATCGCGATCAGCTCCTTGTCAGCCCCGCCACTCGTGCTGGGGTTGGACAGAAACTGGAAGGTCTGGCATTCGTCGGTCGACTGGTAGAGCGCCAGCCCGTTGCTGTGCAGCGTGGCGATGTAGAACAAGCCGTCGGCGCGCCGCCAGAACATGCTCGGATCGCCGAAGCTGCTGCCGCCGAAGTGCCCGCGATCGTCCCAGGTCGCCCCGTCGTCTATCGAGCGGCTGAAGCCGGTGTAGCCCTCGCCGAGCACGATGCCGCTGTAGCCGTCGTTGAAGCCGGAGCAGAGGGTACCGGTATCTTCGTTGCGTGCCAGCGAGGTCTCGCTCTGGGTGGTGTTGGGACCGGTCTCGCCAGTGGCGTTGACCATCACGTCCACCCCGACCTGCGGGTTGCTGGGACCGGGCGCGACAGGCTCGTTGGCCCCCTTGCCGAGCTCATCACCTCGACCACATTGGATCAGCAAGTGCGTCTCGAACATGCCGCTCATGAGCCCGCGCACGGCCGGCTCATCCAACAAGTCGCAGGCGCCCGTCGAGCCCTGAGCAAGCGCGACGTTGCTGTCAACGGGTGAGAGCGAAATAGAGAGGACGAAGAGGGTAAGCAGGAAAAGGCTGACGAGAGCAACTCTCTTCCACCCGCTTCGCGCGAACGTCTGTGTAATGGAGGGTTTAGACATGGAAGCTCCTTGATTTGATTTGGGGAGTAAGCGCG
>JBOGED010000568.1:0-2161 GCA_050743625.1 Egibacteraceae bacterium
GTGCTCGCCGCCGCCGGGGGCGCGACTGGCCTGATCGTGGCGATCACCGTCGGGCAGACCGTCCGGCCGCTAGAGCGGATCGCGGTGCTCGCGCCACGCCTGCCGACGGTCGGCCCCCAGGGCGTGCCGGTCAACAAGACCGCCGAAGGCGCCGGCGTCGTCGAGGCCGCCCAGGACCCGTCATGGCGGTTGCGGATCGGCGGCCAGGTGCGGCGCGAGCTGGAGCTGTCGCTCGACGACCTTCACGCGCTGCCGCAACGAGAGGCCGTGCTGCCGATCGCCTGCGTCGAGGGCTGGTCCGCGTCGGGCCGGTGGAGCGGTGTCCCTCTTGCCGAGCTGTTACGCATGGCCGGCGCGCCGGCTGGCGCCATGGTGCGGGTCGAGTCGATCCAGCGCTTCGGGCTGTACAAGGCGTCCCTGCTGCCTCCGGCGCACGCCGCGGATCCCCTCACCCTCATCGCGCTACGCCTTGGGGGCGAGCCGCTGCACCTCGACCACGGCTTCCCGGCCAGGCTCATCGCTCCGAATAACCCCGGCGTCACGCAGACGAAGTGGGTCGGCACGGTGACGGTCCAGTGAGCACCAAGCACGACGAGGGTAGCCCACGAGTGTTCTGGGCGGGGGTGGCGATCGGCGGTGCGATCATCGCCTGGGGTGTTGCTGGCCTCGTCGCGGACAACGAAACGGGCGCCACCGGGACGAGGCTCGTGCCGTGGCTGGTCTGGCTGTTCGGCGCGCTGCTCGTCCACGACGCCGTGATCGTCCCGCTGACCATGCTCGCCGGGCGCGCGACACGACGGGCGCGCCCGCTCGTGATCCGGACGCCGCTGCAGGTGGCGCTCGCGCTGACCGGTGTCGTCACGCTGTATGCCGTGCCGCTGCTGCTCGGGTATGGCAGGGGGACGCAACCGGGCAACGCCTCGGTGCAGCCGTTGAACTACCGCATCAGCTGGCTCGTGGTCGTCGCCCTTGTGTGGCTGGCCGCCGCCGCCCTGGCGGGTTGGCCGGCGGTCCGACGAAGGATCACGCGGCGCCCTCGATCACCCGGTAGGCGGTCGACCCGAGGGCGGGGGTGACCGAGGTCAGCGAGAGGCCCGCCGCCTTGAACAGCCCTTCGAACTCGGCTTGCGTCCGTTCGCGACCACCCGTGGCCACCAGCATGTTGAGGTCGCTCATCGGTATCCCCATCAACTCAGTGGGGTCGGCCTTCTCCGGAAGCACGTACTCGACAAGAAGGAGCTTGGCGTCCTCGCGCATCGCGCGCCGGCAGTTGGTGAGGATCGCGACGCTGCGCTCGTCGTCCCAGTCGTGGATGACGCTCTTGAGAACGTAGGCGTCCGCGCCATTCGGTACCGCCTTGAAGAAGTCGCCCTCCTCGATGTCGCAGCGGTCCGTCACGCCCGCGGCGGCGAGGGAAGACGGCGCCTCCTCGAGCCCGGCAGCGGTGTCGAACAGGATGCCGCGGGCATCGGGGCTCGCGGCGAGGATCGCGGCGAGCAGCGCGCCGCTCCCGCCGCCGACATCGCACACTGTGGGGAAGGCGGAGAAGTCGTAACCGGCGACGACCGCGGGCGCGATGTCCCGGGTGTGCTGCGCCATCGCCTCGTTGAAGCTCGCGGACAGCGCCGGATGTTGCGCGAAGTAGGCGAAGGAGTCCATGCCGGTAACCTGCTCGAACGCGACCTCGCCGGTCCGGACGCTGTCGCCGAGGCGACCCCAGGACTGCCACACCGTGTCATGGCAGAACAATCGCGCAAGCTCGCGGATCGCTCCTGGCTCGTCGCTCCGCAACATGGTTCCGAGGGGGAGAAGGTCGAAGCGTCCGACCTCCACCTCGGCGAGCACTCCCAGCGTGGCCAGCGCGCGGATCAGCCGCAGCAACGAGGGCGGGTGGGCACCGGTCGCGGCGGCCAGCTCTTCATTGGTCTTTGGGCCGCCTCGCAGTGCGTCGGCGATGCCGAGCTCGGCGGCGACGCGGATCACCTGCGCGGGCATGTACCCGAACACCATGTCGAGCAGCGCGGCACCGGCACGCTCCTCGCTGGCGCTCGGCGCCTCTTCAGGCACGCCGGCCGCCATGGCGGCGGCGTAGCGGCCGAGGATCAACGGCCAACCCTCCGGCGACGCAAGCTGCTCGCGGTAGAGGTCCCCGCTATCGCCG
>JBOGED010000569.1:0-3634 GCA_050743625.1 Egibacteraceae bacterium
GATCGTGAGGTACATCTCGAGCTTGGTCTTCTTCTCGAGCGTGGCGATGCGGGTGTCGGGGTTGAGGATCTCGACGCCCGAGGGCAGGTCGATGTCGCCCGCGGTCACGTCACCGGGTCCGGTCACGACCAGCGGGGCCTCGATCTCCGCCGCATCCGAATGCATGCGACAGACGATCTCCTTGAGGTTGAGGACGATGTCCGTCACGTCCTCCTTGACGCCGTTGATCGTGGAGAACTCGTGCGCGACCCCCTCGATGCGGACGCTGGTCACCGCCGCACCGGCCAGTGACGACAGCAGCACGCGCCGCAGCGAGTTGCCGAACGTGTAGCCGAAGCCGCGGTCCAGCGGCTCGATGGTGAAGGTCCCGCGGTTGTCCTCGACCTTCTCGGCGGAAATCTGGGGAGTCTGAAACTCGATCATTGGAGAGGGTTTCCTTCGCTTGTGTTCGCCCCACGCCCCTGCATGGCTGGGTGCGAGTCTGGTCCTACTTCGAGTAGAGCTCGACGATGAGCTGCTCCTGGACCGGCGAGGTGATCTCGGCCCGCTCTGGCAGGCGGAGGACCTTCGCGGTCAGCCCGTCGTGGTCGGCCTGCAACCACGCCGGCACTACGGAGGTGAGCTCTGTGGCCTCGCGGACGACGGGCTCCACCGGAGCGCTGGGCTTCATGGTGATCACGTCGTCCTCGCGTAGCTGGTAAGAGGGGATGTTCACGCGCCGGCCGTTGATCGCCCAGTGGCCGTGGCGGATCATCTGGCGCGCCTGGCGCCGGGAGGCGGCGAAGCCGAGCCGCACGAGCACGTTGTCGAAGCGCGATTCGAGCAGTCGCAGCAGGTTCTCGCCGGTCACGCCGGGCTGCCGGCTGGCCTTGGAGTAGTAGTTGCGGAACTGCTTCTCGAGCACGCCGTAGTAGCGGCGCGCCTTCTGCTTCTCGCGCAGCTGCAACCGGTACTCCGACTGGCGCGAGCGCCCGCGGCCGTGGTCGCCGGGCGGGTAGTTGCGCCGCTCGACGCCGCACTTGTCCGTCAGGCAACGCTCGCCCTTCAGGAACAGCTTCATGCCCTCGCGGCGACACTGCTTGCACTGGGCGCCGGTGTCGCGGGCCATCAGACTCGCCTCCGCTTGCGCGGCCGGCAGCCGTTGTGGGCCTGCGGGGTCACGTCCTTGATCGAGGTGATCTCGAGCCCGGCGGCCTGCAGCGAGCGGATCGCCGTCTCGCGGCCCGAACCCGGGCCCTTCACGAACACCTCGACCTTCTGGAGGCCGTGCTCCATGCCCTTGCGCGCCGCGGCGTCGGCCGTGACCTGCGCGGCGAACGGCGTGGACTTGCGCGACCCCTTGAAGCCGGCGCCGCCGGCCGACTCCCACGCGATCACGTTGCCGTCCTTGTCGGTCAGCGACACGATCGTGTTGTTGAAGCTCGTCTTGATGTGCGCCTGGCCGAAGGGCACGTTCTTGCGAACGCGCCTGCGTCCGCGCGGCCTGCGGGGCTGCGGCATCTAGCTGGTCACCTCAGTGCTTCCTGATCTTCTTCTTGCCGCCGCCGGCTGCTGACCCACGCTTGGGTCCCTTGCGCGAGCGGGCATTCGTCTTGGTGCGCTGGCCGTTGGCCGGCAGGCCGCGCCGGTGGCGCAAGCCCTTATACGAGCCGATCTCCATCAGCCGCTTCACGTTCTGCGAGCGCTCGCGCCGCAGATCGCCCTCCACGAGCAGGTCGTCGACCTTCTCGCGCAGCTTGCGGACCTCGTCCTCGGTGAGGTCCTTCACCTTCCGGTCCGGCTCCACGCCCGCCTCGGCCAGGACCTGGTTCGAGGTCGACCGGCCGATGCCGTAGATGTACGTCAGGCCGATCTCGGCCCGCTTGTTGAGTGGAATGTTGATGCCTGCGATGCGTGCCATCTTCTAGCCCTGCCGTTGCTTGTGCCGTGGGTTCTGACAGATCACGAGCACAGCACCGCCACGGCGGATGACCTTGCACTTCTCGCACATAGGCTTGACTGATGCGCGGACCTTCATAGCTCCGGAATCCGGGGAACGTATCGAAACGAGGACCGGCGCGGCAGCCCAGGAGACGGCCACGCGCCGACCGATAAGAGTAGCAGCCGCTAGGCCGAGGCCGCAGCGGCCTGGTCGCCGCTCTCGACCACCTCGTGCCAGGGCGTGAGGATGCGCGGTCCGTCCCCCGTGATGGCGACGGTGTGCTCGAAATGGGCAGCCAGGGAGCCGTCCTGCGAGTACACGGCCCAGTTGTCGGAGCCCATCCGCACGTGGTGGGTGCCGGCGTTGACCATCGGCTCGATCGCCAGCACCATGCCCTCCTCCAACTCCGGCCCCGTGCCGGGATCGCCGAAGTTCGGGATCTGCGGGTCCTCGTGCATGTCGCGCCCGATCCCGTGGCCCACCAGCGAGCGGATCACCGCGAAGCCGTCGGCCTCGACGCGGGTCTGGATCGCGTGCGAGACGTCCCCCAGCCGGTTCCCCACCTGGCAATGGTCGACGGCCGCGAACAGCGAGGCGCGGGTGGTGGCCAGCAGGCGCGAGGCGATCGGCGTCACGTTGCCGATCGGGTGGGTGATCGCGGCGTCGGCGACCCAGCCGTCGTGGATCACGCCGATGTCAATCGAGAGGATGTCGCCTCGGTTGAGCCGGTAGGAGCCGGGGATGCCGTGCACCACCATCGAGTTGGGCGACGCGCAGATCGCGCCGGGGAAGCCGCGGTAGCCCTTGAAGGCCGGCTCCGCGCCCTGCGACCGGATGAACCGCTCGGCGGCCTCGTCCAGCTCGGCGGTGGTCACCCCAGGCCGAGCCTTCGAGCGCAGGATCTCGTGGCAGCGCACGAGGATCCTGCCGGCCGCGGCCATCCTCTCGATCTCGTCGGGTGTCTTTCGCACGATCACGGCGCGCTAGATCTCGGCTTCGAGGGCGAGTGTCGCCAGTGTGGCACGAATGCGGCTGTGGACCTCGTCCGGCGTGCGGGTGCCGTCGAAGCGCCGCAGCAGGCCGCGGGCCTCGTACCACTCGATCAGCGGCTCGGTCTGCTCGTGATAGACGGCGAGGCGGTTCCTGATGGTCTCCGGCTTGTCGTCGTCGCGCTGAACCAGCCGCGAGCTGTCCTGGTCGCAGACCCCCTCGTTCTTCGGCGGGTCGAACTCTACGTGGTAGACGTGGCCCGCCTTCACGCAGGTGCGCCGCCCGGACAGCCGGCGGATCACCTCCGCGTCGGGCGCCTCGATCAGGATCACGGCGGTGAGCGAGCGGCCGCGCTCCTCGAGCGCGCTCTCGAGCATCTCGGCCTGGCCGAATGTGCGCGGGAAGCCGTCGAGCAGGAAGCCGTCCTCGGCCTCGGGCGAGTCGAGCCGTTCGGCGATCACGCGGCAGATCAGCTCGTCGGGCACGAGCTCGCCGCGCTCCATGTACTGCTTGGCCTCGCGGCCGAGCTCGCTTTCGGCCTCGACCGCCTCGCGCAGGATGTTGCCCGTGGCGTAGTAGGGGAGGCCGAAGTCGTCCACGAGGCGCTCCGCCTGAGTCCCCTTCCCGGCCCCGGGCGGGCCGAGGAGGACCAGGTTGCGCTCGCTCACTTCAGGAAGCCCTCGTAGTTCCGCATCATCAGCTGCGCCTCGAGCTGCTTCATCG
>JBOGED010000570.1:0-9305 GCA_050743625.1 Egibacteraceae bacterium
CAGGTGGCGCTCGGCCCGGACGGCGAGGTGTACCTGCTGTACCTTACCCACACCGACTACCCTTTGTGGGAGGGGTACGGCGTTCGCGGCTTTCTGAACCTGGCCCGGTCCGACGACGGCGGGAAGACGTTCGGCGACTCAGTGGTCGCGGCGGACGAGGCCACCGAGGGCGTGGAGACCGCGATGGAGATGGCCAACCTGTTCGTGGCCCCCGACGGCGACGTGTACGTCACGTGGCTCGACTTCCGCGAGGAGCTCGACCGGCTGCGCGTGAAGGCCGCTGCCGCTCCTGCCGCTGAGGAGGAGCCCAGCCACGGCGAGGAGGAGAGCACCGCAGAGACGCAGCTGCGCCTGGCCCGCTCGACCGACGGCGGTCAGACGTTCGCTCCCAGCTCCCTGGTGTCCAAGCCCACCTGCGAATGCTGCGGGACGGCCGCGGCCCAGGGCGAGTCCGGGCCGGTATTCGCTACCACACGATCAAGCTGGGCAGAGCTGAAGGACTCCTACGAGCCGATCCGCGACGTGTTCGTGACCGCATCGGCCGACGACGGCGCCACCTGGGCCGAGCCGGTGAAGGTGCACGACGACAACTTCAAGATCTCGGGCTGCCCGGACATCACGTCGGGGCTGGCAGTGGAATCGCAGGGCCGCCTGCACACCGCCTGGTACACCGGCACCGAAAGCGGACCCGGCGTGTACTACGCGTTCTCCGACGACCAGGGCGCGACGTTCTCCCAGCCGGTGGCGCTGCTGACCGACGAGTGGATCCCCTACGGCGACGTCAAGCTTGCCCTCGACGGGCAAGACAACGCCTGGGTCGCGTTCGAGGACCGCCGCGAGGAGGTCGAGCTCGTCCAGGTCGCCAAGGTCGACGCCCAGGGTGAGGTGGCCTGGTCGGAGGCGTGGCCGGGCACGGCACCCTCGATCGCCGTCGCCGGCGAGGAGGCGATGGTGACCTGGGCGACGGTCGGCGACCAGCCGGACGAGCACGGCGGGACCAGCGGCATCCAAGCGCTGCTCGTCTCCGCCGCATGATGCGCCGGGTCTCCGCAGCCTGGGCCGCGCTCGCCCTCGGCGTGGTGGCCTGGCTCGCCCTGGCCGGCGGCGCGTGGGCCGCGGAGCGCCCGGCTCCCGACTACACGGCGAAACGGTTGAGTGATGGTGAGGACATCTCGGTCGCGGACCTGCGCGGCGAGGTGGTCTTGCTCAACACCTGGGCGACGTGGTGCGTGCCGTGCCGTGAGGAGATGCCCGCGTTCCAGGCGCTCCACGAGCGCTATGGCGACCAGGGACTTCGGGTGGTGGCGGTCAGCATCGACCAGGGGCCGGCCGACGCGAAGGTCGCCGACTACGTTCAGGCCGCGGGGATCACGTTCGAGATCTGGCGTGATCCGACCAGCCGGATCACGCACGCGTTCCGCGTTCTAGGCCCGCCGGAGACGTTCTTGATCACCAAGGACGGGCAGATCGTTCACCACTGGCGCGGCCAGGTCGACCCCAACGCGCCGGAGAACCTCACCCTGATCACCCAGGCGATGGGCCTCGAGCAGGCCGCGGATCCGGGATCGGCCGCCGCCGGCGCGGCGGGGGTGGCCACTGTCGGCCTCCTCGTCGCGTTCGGGGCCGGCCTGCTCAGCGTCCTATCCCCGTGCGTGCTCCCGCTCGTGCCCAGCTACGCCTCGGTGATCGCCGGCGTCAGCATCGGCCGGGCCCAATCCCCGCAACCCGTGGTGGCGCAGGTGTCCAAGACCACGGCACTGCGGGCGGGGCTCGCGTTCGTGGCGGGGTTCACCACGGTCTTCATGACCTTGGGGGTATTGGTGAACCGCGCCGGCGCGCTCCTCGCCGACCAGCGGATCTGGCTGACCAGAGCGGGAGGAGTGGTCCTGGTCCTGCTCGGCCTGCACCTGCTCGGCGTGCTCCGCGTCCCCGGCGCCGATCGCGAGGCGAGGTTCTCCAAGCTGGGCTCGGGAAAGACGGGGTACGCGGGGGTGTTCCTGGTCGGGGTGGCGTTCGCCGCTGGTTGGAGCCCCTGCATCGGCCCGGTGCTCGCCGGCATCCTCACGATGGCGGCATCCGGCGGGTCTACTGGTACGTCCGCGGCCCTGCTTGGCGCCTACTCCGCAGGCCTCGCGATCCCGTTCCTGGCCGCCGCGGTCGCGCTCGACCGCTTCCTGGGCTGGTCCGCCAAGCTGCGCCGCTCGTGGCTGCCCATAGCCGAGCGGGCCAGCGGCGCGCTGGTCCTCGCTGTCGGTATCGTGCTGCTCACCGGCCTGTTCACGCGCCTGGCCGCGGCGCTGGCCTGACACCAGAGCATCAGCGGTGGATCTGGTTGTGCGGCTGGCCAGGATCGCGGCGGCGGCGTTGCTCACGGCATGCGCGGCCGGGCCGGCCGCGCAGACCGAGACGGTGAGCGCGCGTGACAACACGTTCCAGCCCGAGACGCTGCGGGTGCCCGAAGGTGTTTCCCTCTCGCTCACGGTCACGAACGACGGCGCCGAGGACCACAACCTCGTCCGCCCCGACCAGGGCATCGACAGCGGCGTGATCGCGCCAGGCGCCGCAACCACGGTGACGATCGGCCCGCTCGCACGCCCCACCACGTTCGTCTGCACGCTACACAACGGCATGGCAATCACCCTGGTACCCACGTGAGCCCTGAGGTGGGTTACGCGGCGTCGTCGCTGTCGACGCGGAAGGGGCGCTCCGCCTCGGGTTTCAGCTCGCGCCAGACCTTGTCGCACGCCCGCTGGTCCTTGCCGTCCAGCAGGGCGAACGCCACACCCGGCAGGTAGCCGGGCAACTGGAGCAGCGCGGCGGCCTGCTCTTTGCGCGAGCCCAACCCGCGCGCGCCCGCGACGGCGCGGTGCGCCTCGGCCATGACCGAGGCGTGCTCGTCGCGCAGCCGCTCGACCCACCTGCGAACCCATTCGTAGAACTCGTCCGGCACGCGCTCGAGCAACTCGCCGACGTCGCCACCCGAGGCGAGGATCTCCCAGACGGAGCGGGCGGTGGTGCAGGTCAACAGCCGGTGGAGGCGGACATACTCGACTCCTTTGACCTTGACGCGACCGCCGTCCGCCAGTCGCACGACGAAACCCTCCCGGTCGGGGCCGATCATCGCGGGCAGGTCGCGCACATCGCCGACGTCAAACCGCGGCGCCGAGCGGGCCCCGACCTCCTCAGCCAGCTTGCCGAGCGCCTCAGGCGCCACCTCGCCGCCGCCGGCGTCGCGCACCGCGAGCAGCACCAACTCCTCGACGTCGCCGTAGTCGACGACGATCCGGTTGTCCGGGTACACGACCTCGAACAGGTGTAGTTGAGCACCACGAGCGGATGCGTGGGGTGCCATGCGACCTTGACGAACCCGTCGTCGACCCGCTGCCGCAGCAGCCCCTCGTCCAGCAGCTCCCCAAGGTCCACGCACGCCTCCCGGATCGAGGTGTCAGCAGCCCGTGGCATCGCGCAGGGTGCGGCAGGCCCGCGCCATTCGGGCAGCCGAGAGGGTAGCGACACAGCGGCGAAACGACGACCGCTCCAGTGTGTGGACGTTGTCGAAATTCACGACGCAGTCCGTCGGCACGCCGTCGGCCGTGACGGTGAGCTCGAGTTCTGAGACCAATCCTCGTGTGGTGCGGGTAAGAGCCGCGACGACGACCGACCCGATCCGACCCGCGACGGGATCGCGTGTCAGCACGAGAACGGGTCGATCCCCACCCGGTGTAACGGCGAACCAGATCTCACCGCGTTGCATCGGCCCAGTCCGACCAATCCTCGGCTGGCCCCCAGTCGGCGATCTCCGCAAGGGACCGTTCGGCGCCCTCGAGCGGGTGCCGCTCCCAGGTCTCGGCGTCGACCTCGCTTGCCAGGCGCGCCAGGTGGCCATGCAGCGCTTCTCTGAGCAGCTCTGAGCGGTCTATCCCAAGGTGGTCCGCCCAGTGCTGGACCGCAGCCGCGTCCGATTCATCCACCCGAAAACTCAGCATCGTCATACAGGAAGGCTAGCACGTATGACACCGCGTTCTGGCAACCGGCAAAGCAGGGCGTCAGCGGACCCGGCGCGGAGCTGGTCGAGGGTGGTCGGGATGGGGTCGCGGGTGAGCAGGGCGGCGGAGGCGAGGCCCACGGTTAGCGCGAGGAGGGCGGCGCCGAGGCGGCGGTGGCCGAGGGTCGCGGCGGCCCAGGCGCACAAGGCGGCGGCGAAGAGGGCGAAGGCGGTCGCGAGAGGGGCCGGCACGAAGTGCACGCCGATGTGCAGCGCGAAGGCGTCCATCCAGTACTCGTGAACCCGGTCTAGCGCGATGAACAAGATGTCCGGCGTGGCGGAGTAAAGGGCGCCGGCCAGCCCGGCGACCCAGACGCCGCCTGGGGAGCGGCCCCGGACGAGGGCGGCGGCGGTGAGCAAACCGACGCCGAGCGCCGCGCCGGCCAACCCATGCAGCCAGTAGTGGAACTCGGCGTCGAGCCGGGCGTACCGGCTGAACAGGTACAGCTGGATGCCCAGGACAATGAGCCAAGGCCTCACCGGACCGCGTCCAGCAGTACCCGGACCTCCTCGCCATGGCTGGCTAGGCCGGGGTCGAACGTGCGGTACCGCACCTGACCTTGAGGGTCGACGATCGCGTAGCCGGGACCGGCGACGTCTCCGCGGGCCAACGCGTAGGCCCGCGCGACCTCGAGGTCGTCGGTCACCCGCACCTGCGCGTCCGCGGGGGGTACCTCGCAACCCTCGCAGATGACGATCAGGGCGGGGCGCCCCGGCTGGATGCGCAGCTGCTGGACCAGTGGTGCGGGCTCGTCCAGGTACAGGAGGTCGATCTGCCGCAGCGCCGGGTCCACACCCGGGAGGTTGGTCGACGTCGCGTGGAGGGCGAGCCCGAGCGCGATCGTGGCGAGTACGCCCGCGACCCCCGCCAGCACGGCGACGCGTGGGGATCGTCGAGGTCCCGCCCTCCTGCAAGCCCGTCTCAGAGCGGTGGCATCCACTCCGGTGCGTGACCGGCGGGGCCGGTCAGGGGCTACCAGTACGGGGTCCCCGCGTCCGTCGCCAGGTGATCGAGATCTCCCGGCAAGGGGTGGCTACGAGACCCACTCACTGTGAATCAAAGCCTCCGAGCGGTTGTGGGGAGGGCGGGGCCTCGGCGATCCCGCTTCCCCACAGGGTAGCGGCGGGGCCGGCGTCCGTCAGTCGGTGTCCACGATGCCCATCCGCATGGCCGCCGCGACGGCAGCGGTACGGTTGCGGGCGCCGAGGCGGTCGAACACCTCCTGGCAGTGCGCCTTCACCGTGCGTTCCGTGACGCCGAGCTTGACCGCGATCTCAGGGTTGGTGAGCCCGTCCTTGAGAAAGCTGAGCACCTCTTGCTGGCGCGGGGAGAGCACGGGCTTCTCGTCCAGGATGGGAATCTCGATCATCTCGGTCGCGTCGTCGCCCGACATGATCGCGCCACGGTCCTCGAACCGTGCCTCGACCGTCCCGAACCGCACGATGTCGCCGTGACGCAAGGCGCTCGCGCCGCCGACCGGCTCGCCGTTGAGGAAGGTACCCCCCGTCGAGCCGAGGTCCTGGATGAGGACGGCGCCGCCGGTCTTCCGGATCACCGCATGCGCTCGGCTGACGTGAGGGTCCTCCAACCGCAGGTCGCAGTTCTCGCGCCGCCCGAGTAGCTGCTCGTCCGTGTCGATCACCAACACCCGTCCGCGGAGCGGTCCTTCGCTGGTCACGACGAGCATCGGCAGCGGCGTGAGTCTCTTCGCCGGGCCTACCACGACCTGGCCTCCTGTCTCTGTCTGTGCGCGCAACGCCTCGACCACATGGTCGGGCGTCGTCCGTTCGCCAATCCTGACGGCTTTCCGCGTGCCGTGAAAGTCGCTGGAGCCCGTAGTGAGCAGCTCCCGCTCGTGGGCCGCACGCCGCCAGCTTACGGCGACGCTCTCGGCATGGTTCGGATGGTCAGCCTCCACCCCGGCGAGACGTGCGCGCGCGAGGCGGTCGAGCAACGCCGTATCGACGCCACTCCGCCCCGGGTGGGCGAGCACTGCTACCCCTCCGGCGGAGACGATCAGCGCGGCGCCGACCTCCGGCGCCAGCGCTCGCTTCGGGACGTACGCGGGACGACCCTCTCCGAGCAGGCGGTCGAAGGCTGCTTGCATATCTTCCGCAGCGCCGATCTCGACGAGCGCAGCCGCGATGTGAGACCGGCCGAGCGGGGCGCCATCGGCTGCGGTGGCACGCACCTGGTCGAGCGTGACGTCCATCCCGCTTGAGCGCAACTTTGCGACTATCTGGACGACTCGGTGCTGACGCGCCTCGCGCAGCCACGACATCGTACGCGCAAGGTCGCGGTCCTCAGGGTCCACCCAGTACCCCAGGAGGTGGACGCTGCGGCCGTGGTCTTGGCTACGGTCCTGGCACGAAAGCTCCACGCCGGGCACGAACTCCACCCCGTGACACGCGCAGGCGCCGGCCATCTCGGTCCAACCATCCACTGTGTCGTGGTCGGTCAAGGCGATCCCGCGCAACCCGGCTGCCGCGGCGAGTGCCGCGTTCTCCTCCGGCGTGGTCGTACCGTCCGACCACACGCTGTGGGTATGCAGATCGAAACTCACGTGCCGAACGGTATATCCCCAGGCAGCCCCGCTGTCTAGGCGAAGGCGCTCACGCCGGTGAGATGCTTGCCGAGCAGGAGTCGTTGGATCTGGCTGGTGCCCTCGTACAGGGTCGTGACCCGCGCGTCGCGGAGGTAGCGGGAGACGGGGTACTCATCGACGTAGCCGTACCCGCCGTGCACCTGGACGGCGCGGTCGGCGTTGCGCACCGCGGCCTCGGAGCAGAAGGTCTTCGCGACGCTGGACTCGATCGTGTGGCGCTCGCCCCTCTGCTCTTTCCAGGCGACCTTCCACGCCAGCGCCCGCGAGGCCTCAAGGTCCAGATAGATGTCAGAGATCAGCTCCTGGATCAGCTGGAATGAGCTGATCTTCCGACCGAACTGGATCCGTTCGTCCGCGTAGCGCACGGCCGCGTCCAGGCACGCTTGCGAGATGCCGGTGCACCCGGCGGCCAGCGAGTAGCGGCCGGAGTCCAGGGCGGTCAGTGCGATCTTTAGGCCCTGACCCACATCTCCGACGCGATGCCGGTCGGGTACGCGCACGTCGCGGAGTACGACCTCGGCCGTGTCCGCCGCTCGCAGGCCAAGCTTGCCGTGGATCGGGTTGGCGTCGTAGCCCGGTGCGTCCTGAGGGACGAGGAACGCGGTCACGCCCTCGTCGGCCCGCGCGAACACCAGGGTGAGCAGGCCCGTGCTCCCGTTCGAGATCCACATCTTCGCGCCGTTGAGGATCCAGTCACCGCCGTCACGGCTGGCCCCTGTCCGCATCGACGAGGGATCGGACCCGGCGTCCGGCTCGGTGAGCCCGAACGCGCCAAGGCCCTCGCCGCACAGGCGCGGCAACCATTCCTCGCGCTGCTCCCGCGTGCCGAACCGCAGGATCGTGAGGCCGACCAGGCCGACGTTGACACCGACGATCGACCTGAGACTCGCGTCCGTCCGGCCCAACTCCTCGACGATCAGCCCATACGACAACGCGTCCAACCCCATGCCGCCGTACTGCTGCGGGATGGTCGCGCCCATGAAGCCGACCTCGAACAGCTTCGCGAGCAGCTCGGGCGGGGTGTGCTCAGATCGATCGCGGTCCCGCGCCCCCGGCGCCACCTCGGCGTCGCAGAACTCGCGGGCCAGCTTCCAGACTTGCTCTTGCTCCTGCGTAAGATCGAAGTCCATGCGTTCCTCCGGCTCTGGCGTGACACCTCACGCCCAGGCGTCGACGATGTCCTTGGCGGTGTAGATCGCGTCGAGCCCGGCGACGTCACCGCCGCTCCGGCTCACCGCGACCAGCGCCGCCTGGTCACCTCCCGGCACCAGCGCGCGATGTCTGGCGAGTCGACTCAGGTCGTCTGTGGCGAAGCCTTTCCGATCCTCCCACTTGATGGAGCCCACGAAGCACACACGGCGAGTGTCGGGATGGCGGTCCACGCCCACCAGATCGACCTCGGGATCGTTCGTGCGCGTCCAGTAACCACCCACATGGCCCGCCCCCCTCAACCGCTCGTCCACGAGCGCCAGCCGAGCAAGCGCCTCCCGCACCAGTGGCTCGACCGCCCGACCGCGGTACGTGCTCCAAGAATCGCGGATCCGCGTGAGGGTCAAATCCCCTCGCCCGCGTGCGACGTCCGCGACTCCTGGGTCGACAAAGCGCAGCCAGAAGCGAAGGTAAGGATCCGCCACGCGATAGCGCGATTCACGAGACGGCCGCGTCGAGACGGGGCGATCGAGCGCCACCAGGCGCTTGTCCTCGATGAGCAGGCGGAGCGCGCGACCCAAAGGAGCGGCGCCGACCCCCGCAACGTCGGCGATCGCCTTGTACGCCCGCTCCCCCGCGCCGATCGCGCCAAGGACGCGCCGAGCCTGCAGCCAGGCGGGGAACTCGGAGCTCAATACGCGCTGCCCGACGACCAGGAGATCGCTGTTCTCGTCCGCCAGCTGCGTGGTCAGGAACTCCCACATTCCCTGGCCAGAAGGCCACTCGCTCACCAAGCGCGGGTACCCACCCGTGACGAGGTAGGCGTCGATTGCGGCGGCGGGATCGTCAAGACCGATCATGGTCGCGGCATCGGCGACCGTGAACGGATGCACAACCAGCTCCTTCGCCCGACCGAAGAGCGGTCGCCCATAGGCGGTGAGCGCCTCCATCATGGAAAGGTCCGAGCCGATCAGGACGAACAGGACCGACCGGGCCTCGAAAACGGTATCCCATAGCTTCTGGAGGCTCCCCTCGAGACCGGGCTCATTCTCGATCAACCACGGGAACTCATCGACCACCACGAGAGCGGGCCCATCCGGCAAGGCGCCGGCGACCACCCTTAGCGCAGCCTCCCAAGAGTCAAAGGCAACTCCCGAGAACAGCTCCGCTCCCGGGAGGGTCGACTCGCGAGCGACATCTGCGGCGAACAGGTTGAGATCAGCCTGAACGGACGGCTGCCGCGAGGCGGTGAAGAACAGCTGGGGTAGGCCGCTGCGGCGTACGAACTCAGTTACCAGCCGCGACTTCCCCGCCTGGCGCCGACCTCGCACGCTGAGTAGGCGACCGCGCCCCGTCGCCACGACCGCGTCGAGATGACGCTGCAGCCGGTCGAGGTCAGCGCGGCGCCCGACGAACGCCGAACGCTCCGTCCCATCCATGCCAAGAGACTATCACCGATGTTACTAACATCCGCGTTAGTCTTGGAGCTGGGAGCGCGTCAAGGG
>JBOGED010000571.1:0-6291 GCA_050743625.1 Egibacteraceae bacterium
GACCCGCATGTCCAGCATCCCACACTGACCACCGCCCGACCGCACCCCCGACCCGCTCGACCGCTCCAGCATCCCGCCCAACACTCCGCCGTAACCCGACCAGCTACGGCATCACCAAATACTTACGGTCAGCAAAACGTGGGTTCCGGGTACGGATGATTCTTGCGATGGCATCAGACCTCCCCGTGGTTGTGTGTGTGTTGGATTCGCCGACCGCCGGGTTGAAGACCGGGCGCTGGGGACATCATGGGGCGCATGCGAACCGTACAGGTACAGGGTGAGCAGATTCCCGCGCTTGGCATCGGCACGTGGCAGCTGACAGGCGCCCGCGGCCGGCGGGTGGTGGTGGAGGCACTCGACCTTGGCTACCGCCACATCGATACCGCGCAGATGTACGGCAATGAGGGCGCGATCGGCGAGGCGCTCCAGACCACCATGGTCGATCGAGGCGAGCTGTGGATCACCACCAAGATTGCCAACGGGAACCACGCGCCGCAGGACGTCCGCAGGTCGACGGAAGAGAGCCTGCACCAGCTTGGGACCGAGTACGTCGATCTGCTGCTGATCCATTGGCCCGCCCAGTTCGACATGCTGCCGCGGACGCTCGAGGCGATGCGCGGTTTACACGAGGAGGGCAAGGCGCGCTACCTGGGTGTGAGCAACTTCTCCCCGACCCAGCTCGAGACGGCGCTCGAACACGCGTCGCTGCTCACGAACCAGGTCGAGTACCACCCGTTCATCGAGCAGCGGGCATTGCTCGACCTGTGCCGTCGGCGCGACTTGATGCTGACCGCCTACTCACCGCTGGCTCAAGGCAGGGTTCAGGACGACCGGACGCTGAAAGAGGTCGCCGAGCGACGACGGAAGACCGCGAGCCAGGTCGCGCTGCGCTGGCTAATCGACCAGGACAACGTCTCGGCGATCCCGAAGGCATCCAGCCGCGAGCATCTGCAGGACAACCTCGCCATCTTCGACTTCGAGCTGACCGACGAGGACCGGGCCGCGATCGACGGGATCGCGTGGTGACTGATCGGCCGGCCGTTACGGCAGGCGGGCGGGCAGGCCGAAGGCGGTGAACAACGTGGTGTCGAGGAAGTTGTGATGCCCGGCGATCCGGTCGCCTGAGACCTCGATGACCTGGATTGAGAACGGCTCGTGGCCGCCCCGCTCGGCCGGGCGGTAGCAACCGAACGCCACACCGCCATTGGCCGCGATCGCCACAAGGCGCGAGCCGCGACACCCGCGGCCTTCGCCGAGGAACCAACGGCTCATCTCGACCGGCCCGTGCAGCCAGAAATCGTACGGCGGCATCGACATCACCGCGTCCTCGTGGAGGAGTGCGACGAGCGAGCTGATGTCGTAGCGCTCGAAGGCCTCCACGTAACGGGCGAGCAGCGCCCGCTGGTCGGCGTCCACCGCCGGCGCCGGTGCGGCGTCGACGCCGCGAGCGGTGAGGGTGGCTCGTGCCCGCTGGAGCGCGCTGTTGACCGACGCCACGCTCGTGTCGAGCAGCTCGGCGACCTCGGTCGCGCGCCAGCGCAGCACCTCGCGCAGGATGAGGACCGCGCGCTGCCGGGCCGGGAGGTGCTGCAACGCGGTGACGAACGCGAGGCGGATGGTGTCCCTCAGCGCCGCCAGCTCGGCCGGGTCGCCGTCGTCGGGCAGGACACGCGCGTCGGGGATGGGCTCGATCCAGGCCTCTCCGGGGCGCGTCACACCTTTGAACGAGTCCGCGGTCGACGACGGGCCGAGATCCATCGCCAAGGCCCTACGCTGGCGGCTGCGCAGCATGTCGAGGCAGACGTTCGTCGCGATGCGATACAGCCACGAACGGACGCTCGACCGGCCCTCGAACCGCTCGAGTCCCTGCCACGCCCGCACCATCGTGTCCTGCACGGCGTCGTCGGCCTCGAAGCCTGAGCCGAGCATCCGGTAGCAGTACCCGGTGAGCTCACGGCGGTATTCCTCGAGGTCCTCCGGCCGGACCTTGGCGGTGTCGGAGCGCGTACGCACAAGCTCGTATCTTACGGTACTCACCGGCCACGCACCGCCACCGGCTCGTTCTCCATCATGTTCGCTCCTTCGCCTTGACCGGCTCCGGGTTACGAAGAGAAGTCCGGGGTCGCGCCCCGGGAGTCGTCCGTCCGGTCCTTGGGCTCCTCCCACTCCTCCTGGCGGCCGAGCGCGGTCAAGTCGAGGAAGTAGTACGCGCCGCCGAGCATCTCGGCGCCGCGGGCGTATGTCGAGTACGTATGGAAGACACGGTCGCCATCGCGTAGGAAGCAGCTCATGCCGGGCCTCTCGATGGGCTGCTCACCTTCGACGTAGTACGAGATGTCGGTTTGCTCGTGCTCGGCCTTGGTCCGGTAGTTGTACATGAGGGGTGCGACCGATTCGTCCAGAGTGACGTGGAGGTCGTAGTTGAAGTCGCTGCCGTAGGACGAGTACCAGGGGAACGTCCAGCCCTTGCGCGCCTTGTAGGCCTCGATCTTCGCCAGGGGAGCGCGGGAGACGTACACGAGCGTGGTGTCGCGGGTGTGCAGATGGCGGAGCAGGCCGTCGCTCATCTCGTCGGCGTCGGCCGAGCAGCTCGAGCAGCCCTCGTCCCAGCCGGGGTCGAACATGAAGTGGCTGACCATCAGCTGGCGCCGGCCGTCGAACAGGTCGAGCAGGCTCGCCTTGCCGTCCGGGCCATCGAACACGTAGTCCTTCTGGATCTCGACCATCGGGAGCATGCGCCGCGCGGTATTCAGCGCGTCGCGCCGGCGAGTCAACTCCTTCTCTTGGACGAGCAGCTCCTTGCGGGCGGCGAGCCACTCCTGTCGTGACACGACCTCGGGAAGTCCCATGGTGATCTCCTCATCTTGGTCTCGATAGGTGAGACGAGGCGGCGGCGCGGAACTCATCGGCTGTCGCGTAAAGTCCCTAGATGACGACATGGCGTGTCGCGGTGCTCGGCCCGGGAGGTGTCGGCGGGCTGCTCGGCGCGGTCCTCGCACGGGCAGGCGTGGATGTCCTGTGCCTGGCGCGGCCGGGGACGGCCGCGCACCTACGGGAGCATGGTCTCACGCTGCGGAGCCCGCACTTCGGCGACATCTCCGTACCGGTGCGCGCGGCGGGGACGCTCGATGAGCCGGTGGATGCCTGTCTCGTCACCGTGAAGGCGAACGCGCTCGCGGATGCCGCCGAGGCGGTGCCGCCGCCCGCGCTGGGCGAGGCGCTCGTCGTGCCGTTCCTCAACGGCGTCGACCACGTCGTGTGGCTGCGCGACCGCTACCCCGCCGATCAGGTCGTCGCCGCCACGATCACCGTGGAGGCCACGCGGGTCACGCCAGGTGTCGTCCAGCACGGGACCCCGTTCGCCACCGTGCAGGTGGGCCACGGCCCCGCTCCACGCGAGCGGGTGGACGCGCTCGTGAGCATGCTCGTCGGGGCCGGTCTCGACGTGACGCCTCGCGAGGACGAGCGGGTCATGCTGTGGTCGAAGCTCGCGGTGCTCGCACCGATGGCGCTGCTCACGACCCATGCGAGGGCGCCACTGGGCGAGGTGCGCGCCGCACGCCGCGGCGACCTTGTCGCGGTCATCGACGAGGTCGTGGCCGCGGCCGGTGCCGACGGCATCGCGTTGGACGGCGCGGAGTTGCTCACATGGTTCGACTCGCGCCCGGCGAGCTTCCGCTCCTCGATGATGAATGACGCCGAGGCCGGGCGCCCATTAGAGCTCGATGCGATCGGCGGGGCCATCCTGCGCGCCGCCGGTCGGGGCGGCCTCGACGTCCCGGTCACCGCGCGGCTCGTCGAGGATCTGCGGGCTCGCGCCTGAACCGAGGAACCGATCGCCGATGACCACCGACCGCACCATTCAGAGGACCATCGATAGGGACGCCATCGTCGACGTCACCACGCGGCTCGGCTGGTACGCCGACCAGCGCAGATGGGACGAGCTCCCCGGCCTCTTCGCCGACCAGGTCACGCTTGACTACACCAGCCTTACCGGAGGCGAACCCGTCACCGTGACCCCAGCGGACATCGTCGCCAGCTGGAGGGCCGCGCTCGGCGGGCTCGACGCGACCCAGCATGTCGTGTCGAACCACCTCGTCGACCTCGACACCGACACCGCCGTAGCCACCGCCCAGTTCATCGCCACCCACCGTCTTCACGACCCACATGGCGACCCGCTCTGGACCCTCGGCGGCCACTACCGCTGGACCCTGACCCGCCATCAGGACGGGTGGCGTATCACGGCAATGACGATGACCGGCACCTGGGCCACCGGCAACCGGCACATCATGACGCTGGCCGCCGCTCCGCCCGTGGCCCCGGACACCCCGGACACCCCGGACACCCCGCCCGCCGGTTCCTCGCCGGCCTAGAAGCCATGGACGTCGACGCGACGCCGAGCGTCTTCGCCGGTCACGCCGTCCAGGCGATGTCGTTCTCCCCGGCCGGGGACAGTTCGCTACTGGGGACCGACATGTTCAACCTGGAAGGACACCTGCCGTGACCGCACCTATCGCGCTCGTGACCGGCGCCAACCGGGGCATCGGCCTCGAGGTCGCCAATCAACTCGCCCGCCGTGGGCACACCGTATACCTCGCGAGCCGCGACCCCGACGCCGGCCACCGGGCCGCGGGACCTCTGATAGACGCTGGCCTCGACGTACAGGTCGTCGCCCTTGACGTCACCGACCCGGCCACGACCGCGGCGGCGGCTCGTCGTATCGGTGCCGGCCACGGCCGGCTGGATGTACTCGTCAACAATGCCGCCATTCACTACGACACCTGGCAGTCCGCCGCAGCGGCCAACCTCGACGTCGTTCGTGAGGCATTGGAGACAAACGTGCTCGGGGCCTGGCAGACCACCCAAGCGCTCCTCCCCCTGCTGCGAGCCAGCGACCACGCACGCATCGTCAACGTCTCCAGCGGCATAGGCTCCCTCACCGGCATGGGCGGCGGCATACCCGCCTACCGGATCTCGAAGGTCTCGATCAACGCCCTCACGCGCATGTGGGCCACCGAACTCGCCGCCGACGGCATCCTCGTCAACAGCGTCTGCCCCGGCTGGGTCGCCACCGACATGGGTGGCCCTGGCGGGCGCCCAGTCTCCGACGGCGCCGCCGGCATCACCTGGGCGGCGACCCTCCCCGACGATGGCCCTACCGGGGGATTCTTCCGAGATCGCCAACCCATCCCCTGGTGATCGTCATGATCTTGGAACACGCGGTGCTCGACGTCATCCCAGGTGAGGAGCAGCGCTTCGAAGAGGCGTTCGGCCGGGCGAAGCAGATCATCGCAGCCATGGCAGGATTCCGGTCGCTCCGGCTCGAACGGTGCATCGAGGTCAGATCCCGCTACCTGCTCTTGGTGGAGTGGGACCGGCTTGATGACCACACCAAAGGCTTCCGGGGCTCCGCGGAGTACCCGGAGTGGCGAAAGCTCCTGCATCACTTCTACGAGCCGTTCCCCACCGTTGCGCACTACGAGTGTGTCGTCCGCGTCTGAGCACCGAACAACGCCCGTTCGCGGGAGTTGAATCCTGGCACCGGGGTTGGCTCGTTAGAGGTCGTGCGCGATGGGGTG
Source organism: Egibacteraceae bacterium (assembly GCA_050743625.1). GTDB lineage: Bacteria > Actinomycetota > Nitriliruptoria > Euzebyales > Egibacteraceae > JBOGED01. The sequence continues at coordinate 5,580 of JBOGED010000571.1, forward strand.
ACGCGGCTGGTACAGCATCATCTCGCCCGCACCCGGCACCTGCAGCACGGTCGTCAGGCCGAAGCCCTCGTCGTTGATGCCGTGAGTGAACTGGGCGCCCTTCGCCTTGAGCTCGGTGACAGTCTGTTCAATGTCGTCGCACATGAGCGAGATCTCATGATGCGGGCTGGTCGACCAACGCTCGCCGCCGCGCACGTCCGACGTGGGGTGCACGCCGAGTTCGGACGGACCGGTCTTGAAGATCAGCCACCCGCCGTAGGCGTCGACGTGCGGCCAGCCGAGGACGTCGCGGAAGAACGCCCGAGCGGCATCGGCGTCGTCCGCATAGACCAAGGTGTGCACCGCGGTAATCATGCGCAAAAGCATAGAGCGCCACCGTCAACCACCTGCACACCGCACTGGCACGAATAGGGCAAAACGGGGAATGGTGGCCCCTTTGGGCGAGCACTTCACTGTACTGTGCATCAGAGTCAGGCCGGAATACCGGCATTACTCTGCATAGCAGCTCATGCCGGCTGGCTCCGTCACCCTGGAGGATGAGAATCCGGCATACGGGACGATGTGCGGTCCCGTTTGGGTGAAACACCCCAGTCTGGTGGAGCACTTCGCCGTACTGTGCAGAGTTAGTCCCAATGCCACCAACTTAGGCGGGGTCCATCGCGTGTGTGGCGTCCGCGGGCCGGTGGGAGCCGGTGAGCTGTCGCTTTCCCTC
>JBOGED010000572.1:0-4095 GCA_050743625.1 Egibacteraceae bacterium
ACCCCTCACCGGCCACACCGGCCCGGTCTTGGGGGTGGCGCTCAGCCCCGACGGCACCACCATCGCCTCCGCCAGCGACGACCAAACCGTGCGACTGTGGGACACCACCACCGGCCAACCGATCGGCCAACCCCTCACCGGCCACACCGACTTGGTTCGGGGGGTGGCGCTCAACCCCGACGGCACCACCATCGCCTCCGCCAGCGACGACCACACGGTGCGGCTGTGGCCGGTCACGCTTGATGGGTGGATCCGGCACGCCTGCGCCCTGGCCAATCGCAACCTCACCCAAACCGAGTGGGATGAGTTCCTGGGTCCCGACAGCCCCTACGTCCGCACCTGCCCGAACCTGCCCTCCGGCCCCGCCGCGCCTACGGACGCGCCCCCGGCCACCTACCCTGAAGGGTCAACCCTGTGATCGGGCGGCGCTCGCCACATCGGCCCAGGTCGAAACCCTCGCCTGTGAGGCCCTGGCCGAGCTCAACGTGATCCCGCCCGAAGACCTCGCCCTCACACGCAAGGCCACCCAGCACGACGTCATCGCGTTCCCACCGCCTTCAGGGAGACCATCCCCTCACCGGAGACGGCGCGACGTTTGGGCACAAGCTTGGCGCGTTCGCGGTGGCGGTGGACCGCAGCCGCACCCGGCTCCAAGCCGCTCGCACCGCCGTCGCCGTGGGCTCGATCTCAGGCGCAGTGGGGACGTACGCGAACTTGGACCCGTTCGTCGAAAAGGTCGTTTGCGAGCGGCTTGGCTTGGGTATCGAGCCGGTGGCGACCCAAGTCGTGGCCTGCGACCGCCACGCTGAGTGCTTTGCGCGCAGGACGCGGCGGTCGAGCAGATCGGCCTGGAGGTCCGCCACCTGCAGCGAACCGAGGTACGCGAGGCCGCAGAGCCGTTCGGCAAGGGCCAACAAGGCTCGTCCGCGATGCCGCACAAGCGCAACCCGATCTTGTGCGAGCGCATCTGCGGCCTCGCGCGCGTCCTGCGGCGGATACGCGTATTCGTCCGCGCCCGGCTGGAGGCGCTATAACGCCTCGATGATCACGCTGGCGAGCTGGCGAAAGGCCCTGACCGGAGGGCTGTCGGGGTCGGCGACCAGCAGGGGGCGGCCGGTCTCAGCGGCGCGGGCGACGGCGGGGTCCATGGGTAGCCGGCCGAGCCGCTCGACGCCGAGAGACCAGATCGAGCGCTCGGCCCTCACGGACGGGAAGACCTCGACCGGCTCACCGCAATGCGGGCAATCCAGGGCGGAGAAGTTCTCGAACCCACCCAGGACGGGGATGCTCAGGCGTTGGAGCAGGTCCAGGACCTTCTTCGCGTCGAGGTGCGCGACGTCCTGAGGACTGACGACGATGAGCACTCCGGAGGGGCGGAGCAGGCCCAAGAGCTGTTGCTGGACCTCCGAGGCCCCCGGCGGGAAGTCGATCACCAGGTAGTCGAGCTCACCCCAGTCGACCGCGGTGGTGAGCTGATGGAGCACGAGGCTGCCCATCGGGCCCGGGAGCGCGAGCGCTTGTTGCTCCCCGACCAGGAAGCCGACGGACATGATCTTGATGCCGAAGCGCTCGACCGGCTCTAACTGGATGGTGCTCTTCGCCGACGCCAGGTCCCAAAAGCGCAGCGGGGCACGGCGCGTGAGGTTGACCATCACCGGAATGTCCGGGCCGTAGACGTCGGCGTCGAGCAGGCCGACCTTCGCCCCCGTCTCGGCGAGCGCGAGCGCCAGGTTCAAGGAGACGGTCGACTTGCCGACACCACCCTTACCGCTGATGACCGCAATGCGGTGTGCGACGGCCACGACCACCCCCCTCGCCAAGAGCATAGCCTCGCGAGCACTGGGCGCCGTTGCCGTGCTGCTGCTCCTCGCGCCGGCCACGGCAACGACCGACACAGCGAACGTCTGGCAGGGCGGGTGCGCGATTACGGGCGGATGCGCCCGAGCAGCCACACCGGCGTGCTCTCGACCTTCTACGCCGAGCAGGTACTGCTCCCCGAGACCGGCCATGGCATCGTGCTGCTGGCCAACCAGTACCGCGCGTTCACCGACTTACGCCGGCATCCGCAATGGCCTTGTCGCGCTGGTCACCGGCGGGGAGCGGGCTCGTGGTCCGGCTTTGCCGTGCCACCGCTGCGCTTGCTGCTGATGCCCCGCCTGGTCGCGGCCGGCTCGGGACGCGTCGCCATGCCGGGGTGACTCTGTGGTTGGCGGACGGGAACTGTCACAGGTGGGGGTTACCGTGGGACACATGCACACTGCGATCGCTATCAAAGGCGCCGTCAAGCGGTACAAGACCGTCACCGCGGTCGACGGCCTCGATCTTGAGGTGCCGAACGGCATCTGCCTGGGCCTGCTCGGGCCCAACGGCGCCGGCAAGTCCACCACGATGCGGCTGCTCACGGGGCAAACCCACGCCGACGAGGGAACGATCGAGGTGCTGGGCTTCCGCGTGCCGGCCGAGTCCAAGCAAGCCAGGGCGCTCATGGGAGTCGTGCCTCAGCAAGACAACCTGGACGCCGAGCTGACCGTGCGCGAGAACCTGACGGTGTTCTCGCGGTTGTACCGGGTCCCGGCGTCACAGCGCCGGAACGCGGTGGACCGGGCGTTGCGGCGAGCGCAGCTGACCGACCGCGCCGGCGAGAAGACCGAGAACCTGTCGGGTGGGATGCGCCGCAGGCTGCTCATCGCCAGAGGGCTCGTGCACGGACCACGGCTGGTCCTGCTCGACGAGCCCACGGTCGGCCTGGACCCTCAGGTCCGGCAGGAGCTGTGGGCACTGATCGACCAGCTGCGATCCGAGGGGGTGACGACGTTGATGTCGACGCACTACATCGAGGAGGCCGAGCGCCTGGCAGACGACGTGGCCGTGATGAGCTACGGCCGCGTCGTCGCCCGTGGCTCCCCCGCAACGCTGATCGGCGCGCACGCCGGGCGGACCGCGACGGAGTACTACGGCCCACCGCCCCAACTGGAAGAGATCGAGCGTCACGCTCAGGCCGCAGGGATGCCAACGCGGCGGACCGGGCCGAGCGTGTCGGTGCTGCGGGCGGAGGATATGCCGCCCTCCCTCGCCGGCGTCCTCGGCGAGGGAGTCCAGCGCGTGACCAATCTCGAGGACGTGTTCGTCACGCTGACCGGAGAGGAGGTCGCATGAACCTCGATCACGCGTCGCGATCGTCACGGCGCCTGCGTTGGATGGAGATGTCGTCGCTCGCGGGGGTGCTGACGCACGACGTCGCGTTGTTCCGGCGGCACTGGCCGTCTACCACCTTCTCGGCTGTCGTGGAGCCGACGATCTACCTGCTCGCGTTCGGGTTCGGTTTCGGCTCACTGGTAGGCGCCGTGGCCGGCTACGACTACATCGACTTCCTCGGCACCGGTGTGGTCGCGACCGCGGTCTTGTTCACCTCGGCGTTCGCGGGGATGTTCCAAACCTTCATACGGCGGACCTACCAGCGCACCTATGACGCGATGCTCGCCGCGCCCGTAGACCCTCATGAGCTGGTCACCGGCGAGGCGCTGTGGATCGCGGCCAAGTCAGGGGTCTACGGCTGCGCGCCGCTGCTCGTCGCCGTCGGGTTCGGGCTGGATCCCGCGGTGGGGATGTTGCTCGTGCCGCTCATCGCCCTTGTGACGGGCTTCGGGTTCGGCCTGTTCGGGATCTGGATGAGCGCGATCGCGCCGAGCATCGACTCGTTCAACTACATCATCTCCGCGGTCATCACCCCGCTGTTCCTGGTCGCCGGCACGTTCTTCCCGCTCGACAACCTGCCGGCGTTCGCCCGGTACGCGAGCCAGTTCAACCCCCTCTATCACTGCGTCGAGCTCGTCCGCCACGCCGTATTTGGGTTGCGCCTTGTCGACCTGGGGCACCTCGCCGCCCTGCTGCTCTTCGCCCTGCTCATGTGGCTGCTCGCGGTGAGCCGCATGCGCGCCCGTCTCATCTCATGACCCCGCCGCGTCAGCGCCGAGGCGCGCGCCGCTGCCCTTAATCCCTGCACTGTGCAGAGTTAGACCGGTATTCCGGCATAACCCTCTCATGGCCCCTGCGGGGCCGCCCATGAAAGATGAAAATGGCTGTGCTGTCCCGCAG
>JBOGED010000573.1:0-16818 GCA_050743625.1 Egibacteraceae bacterium
TCGAGTCCATTCGGTGTGCTACTCATGCGGGTGAGCGACGGGGGCGAAGCGGTCCGCCTTGGGCTGGCCGCACAAGGCGGCCACGCGGTCGTTGACGCAGGCGGTCAGCTCGCGGCGGTCGCGTGGCAGCAGGCCGACCGGGGGGATGGGCTGACCGAAATGCACTTGGAGGAGCCCTGGCCGGGGGCGTCGCCAGGAGGGGCGTTGCCCGCGGGGCCAGACCTCGGCGGTCCCAACCAACCCCACCGGGATTACCGGGACGCCCGAGGACGCGGCGAGCCGGGACAGGCCGCTGCGGAACCGGAACAGCTCCCCGGTGATCGAGCGAGTGCCCTCGGGAAAGATGCCCACCGCCTCGCCGGCGCGGAGGATGTCGGCGACCATCTCCAGCACCCGTAGGTCGGCGGTCCCGCGCTCGACGGGGATCATCCCCATGAGCTTGTGGAAGCGGCCCAACACTCCTTGGCCGAGCTCCGCCTTGCCCAAGAACCACATCGCCCGTGGGGACGCCGCGTTCAATAGGTAGTGATCGAGGAAGGACCGGTGGTTCGCGGCGAACAGCACCCCGCCGCTCCGTGGTACGTCCGCAAGCCCCGTGACCTGCGCTCCCAGGCGGCGGAGCACGAGCGGGCCGAGCGACCGGTGCGCAAAGCGCATCCCGGTCGGCGAGGTGGGAAGGCGCCGATCCATGCGTGGTCAGGCGAACAGGCCGCCGTCGACCTGGACGACCACGCCGTTCACGTAGGAGGCCGCGTCCGAGCAGAGGAACCCGATGACCGCCGCGACCTCCTCGGGTGTGCCGAGGCGGTTGGCGGGTATGCGCTGCAGATAGTCCTTCGTGTCGATCGCGGCCGTCATCGCGGTCTCGATGAAGCCGGGTGCGACCGCGTTCACGGTGATCCCCCGCTTGCCGACCTCGCGAGCGAGCGTCTTCGTCAGGCCCACCAGGCCGGCCTTGCTGGCCGCATAGTTCGCCTGGCCGGGGTTGCCGTGAAGGCCGACGACGCTCGTGACGTTGACGATCCGTCCCGCGCGGCGGCGGAGCATGCCCCGCAGGGCGGCGCGGGAAAGCGAGAACGCCGCGACGAGGTTGACCTGGATCGTCAAAGTAAATGCCTCGTCTTTCATCGACAGGGCAAGCCCGTCAGCTGTGATCCCCGCGTTGTTGACGAGTACCTCGACGCCGCCGACGTCGTCGATGGCCTGGACGAGCGGCTCGACGCCCTCACGCAGGTCAGCCCCGACGACACGTGCGGCGGCTCCCTGTTTCACGCACGCTTCGGCGACCATCTCGGCGCCTTGCGAATCGGCGCCGTAGTGGACGAGCACATCCCGACCTCCCGCGGCGATGGCCACGGCCGTCGCCGCCCCGATCCCCTTCGAGGCACCGGTCACCAAAGCCCAGGTCATCTAGAGATCCTCCGGTATGCGTACGTTCCGGCGATCCAGCGATCGATCGGTTCGCTTCACGAGCCCAGTGAGCACCGCCGAAGCGCCGAGCTCGACGACCTCCTGGACGCCCATCGATCTCAAGGTCCCCACCGTCTCCCGCCAACGGACCGGGGCGACGAGTTGCCTGGACAGCAAGTCCGGCCAGTCACTCCCGGCGGTGTGGGACGCGGCGTCCACATTTGCGACGACCGGCACCCCGGCTTCGGCGAAGGCTACCCCGTCCAACACCCTGGAGAACGGCTCGGCCGCAGCCGCCATGTGCGGGCTGTGGTACGCGGCCCCGACCTTGAGGTCCACCACCTTTCCTCGCGCCTCGCGCAATACCTCCTTCAACCGGTCGAGCGCCTCCTTCGATCCCGCGGCGACGACCTGCCCCGTGGCGTTGTCGTTCGCCACATACGCGCCAGCCTCGTGGCAGGCCACGGTAACCACCTCGACCTCGAAGCCGAGACAGGCGACCATCGTGCCGGGCCATGCGTCCGCGGCCGCCTGCGTGAAGCGCGCCCGCGCGTCCACCAGCCGGACGGCGTCGGCGAACGTGAGCGCTCCCGCGGCGACGAGCGCGTCGTACTCGCCGAGCGAATGACCGGCCACCGCGACCGGCGCCTCACCTCCGCTCGCCCGCCATGCCTCGAGCAGCACAATGTGATGGACGAACAACGCGATCTGGCAGTTCTCGGGCTCGCACAGCTCATCCGCTGACGCCTCAAGCCCCAACCGGGTCACGTCCCGGCCGACCACCTCGTCGGCCTCCGCCCAACGGGCGAACGCGTCATGGTCTCGCCACGGTCGCGCCATCCCCTCCCTCTGGCTGCCTTGGCCAGGGAAGACCAGCGCGATCACCTTCCCTCCTCCGCGTCACGCAGGTTCAACGTCGGGATCGCCGGCTCGCCCCTGGCCAGCGCCCGCTCCACCGCCGCCTGCAGATCGCCGAGGGTCCGCAGATCGACGTCGTCGTCCACTCCCATGCGCACGCCGGTCGCGTCCTCCAGCGCCACCTGCAGCTCGACGACCGCCAAGGAGTCCAGCTGCAGATCTGCTTCGAGGTCAGCGCCCGGCCGCAGATCCTGCCCGGGAATCCCGAACAGGTCCTCGAGCAGATCGGCCAGGCGTGGGTCCATGGTCACGCAAACTCCTCCGGCCGTCTTTCTACCCTGCACTGTGCAGCGGTCCGCACGCTAGCGGGAGGTTATCCCGCCGACGCGAACACGAGCACCGCGTTGTGGCCGCCGAACCCGAACGAGTTCGACACCGCGACGCGCATCTGGACAGGTCGGGGGGTGTCGCGGACGATGTCGAGGTCACATGCGGGGTCTTGCCGGTCGAGGTTGAGGCTGGGCGGGACGATGCCCTCGCCGAGCGCCATGACGGTTGCGACAGCCTCGACCGCGCCCGCAGCGCCGAGAAGATGCCCGATCGCCGACTTCGTGCTCGTCACGGCGATCTGGTCCGTGTGGGAGCCGAACGCCGCACGCATTGCGGCCGATTCGGCGGCGTCGTTGGGCGGTGTCGACGTCCCATGGGCGTTGCAATGGTCGATGTCCGCGGGGGCGTAGCCACCGTCACGGAGCGCGAGCCGTAGGGCCCGAGCGGCGCCAATCCCGCCAGGAGATGGTTGCGCAGCGTGGTACGCGTCGTTGGAGACGCCATAGCCGGCCAGCCTGCCGAGCGGTCGCGCGCCCCGCGCGGCCGCATGGGATTCGCGCTCGAGGACAAGCACCGCCGCTCCCTCGCCGGTGACGAACCCGTCGCGGTCTATATCAAAGGGGCGGCTGGCCCGGTCGGGCTCGTCGTTCCGCCGTGACAGCGCGCCCGCCGCGCCGAATCCCGCGATCGTGAGCGGGTTGATCGCCGCCTCCGCGCCCCCGGCGAGCATCACGTCTGCCCGGCCAGCGCGGATGATGTCCAGGGCGGTGCCGATCCCGTCACCCGCCGACGCGCACGCCGAGACCACCGAGAAGGACGGCCCCCGCAAGCCGTGCCGGATCGCGACCTGCCCTCCGCCCATGTTCAGCGGCAGCGCGATCGACAGGTAGGGACGCACCCGCTCGGGACCACCGTCCATCAGGCGCGCGAACTGATCGGTCATCTCACGCATCCCCCCGATGCCCGACGAGATCACCGTCCCGATCCGCTCAGGGTCGACGCCCACCAGCGGGACGCGCATCCCGTTGCCCGCCTCTGTCAGCCCTGCATGAGCAAGCGCTTCCCCCGCCGCGACCAACGCGAACTGGGCGAAGGGATCGACCTGCCTGACCAGCTTGCGAGGCAGGCAGGCGAAGGGATCGAAGCCCGGCACCTCGCAGGCGATCTGGGTGGAATAGCCGGACGGGTCGAAGCGGGTGATCCTTTTCGCGGTGCTCCGCCCCTCAAGGAGCCCTTTCCACAGCGTCCGGGCACCGATCCCGTACGGGGTCACGGCGCCGAGCCCCGTGACGACGACCCCATGTGTCATCGCATCAGCCTCAATGCTCGTATTGTGGCAGGCCAATGGTAAAGGCTTCGGCAACCTCGTCACCCGGGACGCCTCCGCTCGGCGTCCCGGGCATCGCGGTGACCAGCCTCGTGAAGCGTTACGGCGACCGGCCGGTCGTCAACGGGGTCACCTTTGAGGTCCCCCGCGGCTCGGTGCTGGCGCTTCTTGGCGTCAACGGCGCAGGGAAGACCACCACCGTCGAGTGCATCGAGGGCTTCCGGCACCCGGACGGCGGCCAGGTGCGCGTGCTCGGGTTCGATCCCCGCCGCGACCGCAATGCGGTCGTCGCTCGGATGGGCGTGATGCTGCAGGAGGGCGGCGCGTACCAAGCGGCCACACCTCGTGAGATGATCGCGCTCTACGCACGCTTCTACCCGAAGGCCCGCGCGGTGGACGAGCTTCTGGAGATGGTGGGGTTGACCGCCGTCGCGAAGTCGCGCTACCGGTCGCTGTCTGGAGGAGAGCGCCAGCGGCTCAACCTCGCGCTCGCTCTGGTGGGACATCCGGACGTCGCGATCCTCGACGAGCCCACGGCGGGGATGGACCCTCAGGCCCGGCGCGCCACGTGGGGGCACATCCGAGGCCTCCGCGACGCGGGCGCGGCCGTACTTCTCACCACCCATTTCATGGAGGAGGCCGAGTGCCTCGCCGACCAGGTCGCCGTCATCGACCAGGGGACACTGCTCGCCCTCGACACCCCCGCCGGGCTGGTCGCCGCGTCTCCTGGGAACCGGGTGCTCGTGACGACTCCGGCGAACGTCGACCCCACCGCCCTGTCCGCGGCGATCCACGCGCCTGTCGTCATGGAGGCTGCCGGCAGGTTCGCGGTCGAGGCGGGTCCCGACGCCATTCCCAAAGTGTCCGCATGGTTCGCGGCGCAGGGCTTGCCGCTGACAGGAGTATCCGTCGGCGGCGGCCTCGAGGACGTGTTCCTCCGCCTCACGGCCAAGCCCGGGGAAGGCGAGGTGCCATAGTGCTCGCGATCATGGCCGAGTCGTCCGCCGCCGAGTTGGGCGGAGGCGCGCAGCTAAAGTGCAGGATTCCTCCGTATACGGAGGAAAGCTGTGAGTCAAAACCAGCGCGCTGGGCGGAGGACGCAACAATCCTGCGTATCCGGAGGAAAGCTGCTCTACGCGAGGCCGTCTCCCTGTCGAGGACGGCTTCGTGATCCGCCGGGTAAGCGCTCAGGCCCGTATGGAGCTGCGGCTGCTGCTGCGCAACGGTGAGAACCTGCTCGTGACGCTCGGCATCCCGGTCGCGTTGCTGGTGTTCTTCTCGTTGGTCGACGTCCTGCCGTCGACCGGCGGATCGCGGGTCGACTTCCTTGTCCCGGGCGTGCTCGCGCTGTCCGTGATTGCCTCGGCGATGGTCTCGCTGGGGATCGCCACGGGTTTCGAACGCTTCTACCTGGTCCTCAAGCGGCTCGGCGCGACCCCACTCCGGCGAGGCGAGCTGATCGCGGCCAAGGTGCTAGCCGTGCTCGCGACCCAAGCGCTGCAGGTTGCCGCCGTGGTGAGCGTCGGGTTGGCGCTGGGATGGGACCCCCGGCTCGGCGAGCTATGGGTGGCGGTCCTGGCGCTGCTCCTGGGCACGGCGGCGTTCGCCGGTATCGGGCTTGGCCTCGCGGGCGCGCTACGGGCCATCGCGACGCTCGCCGTGACGAACACGCTGTTCGGGCTGATGCTGCTGGTCAGCGGCATTCTCTTCCCCCTGGCGACGCTGCCGCGGCCCGCCGAGATCGTCGCGCTCGCGCTGCCCGCCGCGCCCCTGACCGACGTGCTACGAGCTGGCCTGCAAGCGGCGCCCGTGCCATGGCCGGACATGGCGGTCCTGGCGGCATGGGCGGTCGGCGCGCCACTGGTGGCGGCACGCGCCTTCCGCTGGGAGTGACGCGGCCCTACGGCGGGACGCGCCAGCGCGTCGCGCTGCCCGGGAAGTCCCTCTCACGCCAGGCAAAGACGACCTGGGGACGGACCCTGAACGCGGCCGACCCTAAGCCGCCTGACAGCTCGTACTTGGCGGCGTATGCCCTTGAGGGACTCGCGAGCTCGTCGCCCGCCACCTCCTCGACAACACCCTCGACGATCACCACGTCGTCTCCGCTCTCCAAGTGGACGCACACCCGAGGGTCGGCCTGCAGGTTACGGCCCTTCCGGGACTTCGGGTCCGATCCGAAATAGAGGGCGCCGTCGGCCCACACGCCCCACACTGGCGCGCAGTGCGGGCGCCCATCGGGCCAGGTCGTCGCGAGCCAGTAGTTGCGGGCCTCGGTCAGCGACTGAGCCACAGTGGTCCAGGGTAGTAGTCCCACGCCCTCTGACGGGTCGAGCAACCCGTAACCCGCTGGCATGGACGGTCGGCTTGATTCCGCTATCGACTCCATGCCGTCAACGCTACGACGGGGGTGTGACAATTCTGATTGGCTCGGCACCAACGAATACGAGGAGGATCGCATGATCCGCATCGCGCTCTGTGGGGGTGTGTACTCGAACCCTTACGCGCTCCGGCGATTCATCGAGGATGCGCGGGCTAGAGGGGCGCAGCGGCTGTTCTGCCTGGGCGACCTCGGGGGGTACGGCGCCGAGCCGGACGCGGTCTGGCCGTTGCTCCTCGACAACGGGGTGGAGTGCATCGCCGGGAACTACGACGTCGCGATCGGCCGCGGCGACGAGGATTGCGGTTGCGGGTACCGCGACCCGGTGGACAACGAGTTCGCGCAGATCATGTACGACTTCACGTTGGCGCACACCGACCGCGCCTTCGCGGCGTGGATGCGGACATTACCAACGGAACGCCGCGAACGGATCGGCGGTCTCGAGCTGCACCTCGTCCACGGGTCGACGCTCCAGCTGAACGATTTCTGGTGGGAGTCGCTGTCCGAGGAGGAGCACCTCGAGCGGGTCCGGGCGAGCGGCGCGGACGTCATCTGCTGCACCCACTCGGGGATCCCGTGGCAACGGAGGGTCGACGGCACCCTGGTCGTGAACGTCGGCGTGATCGGCCGCCCCGCCAATGACGGGCGGCGAGAGGTCTGGTACGCGCTGCTCGACATCGACGGCGCCGATGCGCGGGCCGAGCTGGTTCCCCTCGCCTACGACCACCAAGCGCAGGCTGCGTCGATGCGCCATGGAGGGCTACCCGAGGCGTTCGTCGACACGGTGGAGACCGGCTGGTGGACGACGTGCCTGGAGATCGTCCCCCCGTTCGAGCGGAGCAAGGGTCGTTACCAGCTGTACCGCAGCGCGCTGCCCGACTTCGGCGCCCAGGACATCAGCTGGGGAGACGCGCCCGCGTTGCCCGAGAGTGACCTGCCGGTCGTGCCGCTGTTCGGCTCGGCGGTGTTCCCACCCCGGCTGTGGCTCTACACGAACTTCCACTGCAACCTGCAGTGCTGGTACTGCTCGGTCGCGTCACACCCGAAGGCGCGGCGCCGGGAGATCGGGTTGACCCGTTTCGAGGAGCTGGTGGACGAGGCCGTCGCCGAGGGCTTCACCGAGCTGTACGTGACGGGGGGCGAGCCCTTTCTCCAGCCCGACATCGTCGAGATGCTGCGCTACGCCAGTGACCGGATCCCGACGGTGTGCCTGACGAACGGCATGCTGTACCAGGGTTGGAGGCTCGACCAGCTCTCCCGCCTTGCCGGCCGGCGCAACCTCGTCCTCCAGACGTCGATCGACGGTGCGCGGGCGCAGACACACGACCGCAACCGTGGCGCCGGAACTTGGGCCAAGGCGATGGAGGGCATCGCGATCGCCCAGTCGCTTGGCCTCCCTATCCGCGTCGGCATGACCGAGACGCCCGAGAACGCGGGAGAGGTGCCCGAGCTGCGGCAGCTCCTGGCGGGCATGGGCATCACAGGACCCGCCTTCGCGGTGAGACCGCTGGTGAAGCGCGGCTTCTCAGACTCGGGCGTGGTGATCAACGACGGCAACACCGTTCCCGAGCTGTCGGTGAGCGCCGAAGGGTGGCATTGGCACCCGGCGGGAGCCGACGTCGAGACCAGCCCGGATATGTTCCTCGCCGGCCCCGAGGCGTCGATGGCCGAGGCGAAGCGCCTGGCCGTCGAGCGCTTCCTCACCCGGCGACAAGAGGACGGCTCCCTGCCACTCATCTATAACTGCGCCGTCTAGGGTCCCATTGTGTGCTGGATCTCACGGATATATGGCGCGGATCCAGCACGCCAAGCTCACGCCGCGTAGGCTGCGGCGACCTCGTCGACCTGGTCGTAGCCGATGCGAAGCAGGAACTGGCTGTTCCGACCGTACGACTTCATCCCCAGGATGAAAAAGTTGGGCTCGGGGCTTCGGAGGACGTCCACCCCATGGCTCGTCTGTTGCAGGCAGTCCCCCGCCGCCGAGCCCAGCAACGCCGCCGAGAGCTGCATCGGCGCACCGGTGGCGTAGCACTCGTGCACCTGCAGCTGCCGGTAGAGCGACGCGTCGCCGACGTACCCGGTGAGGGCGAGTACTCGGTCGACCACGATCTCCTCGGCGCCGCTGGCATCCCTCAGCGTGACGGCGACCCCGCCACCACGGGCGGCGAGTGCCTCGACCGCGACGCCTGTCCGGACCTCCAGGCCGGGCACCTCGCCGGCCGCGAGCCGCTCGGCCACGTCAACGAGCTCTTGGCGTTGTGGCAGCGGGTCGTCGACGACCACTCCCCAGTCCGGCTCCGGGCTCCGCACCGCCCAGATGACCCTCGTGGAGGGGGCCGCTTGGATCAGCCTCGCGAGGTCCCGCCCCGCGGTCTGCGCCGACTTGCCCGCACCGACCAGCAGGATCGTGCGGCCCGCCCACTCCTCCCGCTCACGCTCGAGGTTCGGGAGCTTGCGGGTGATCCGATCGGCGATCGCCCGCTCGCCGATCGCGGGGATACCGCCGTCGCCGAGGACGTTCGGGTTGCCATACGAGCCGGTGCAGTCGAGCACCAGGTCGGCGTGCGCGATCCGCTCGGTGCCATCGGCCTGGGACAGCAGGAGGCGAAACGGGGTCTGGCCCCTGATGTCGGTCGCGATCTCCTCGTGCTTGAGCAAGCCCTCCCGGCCGAGACCCTCGACGCGGGTGCCAAGCTCGATCCGCCCGGCCAGCGCGGCCAGCGCCGCGACCTGGTCCAACAACACGTCAGCGAACTGAGCCCCCGTCGGGTACGCCGAGCCGGAGGGGACCGCGCCGCCCACCGCCTCCAGATGCGCCCGCATCCGCGGGGACACATTCATGTCCCAGGGGGTGAACATTCGAACGTGTCCCCACTCGCGGACGGCCCAGCCGACGGTTGGAGCGGCCTCGTAGACGGTGAACGGCCAGCCGCGATCGGCCGCCGCCAAGGCGGCGTCCAGGCCGATCGGGCCACCGCCGAGAATTGCCACGTGTTGCGGCACCGCGTGAGGACTCATACCGGGGTCTCCTGTGAGAGGACGAGACAGGTCGGTCCATTGTTTCAGGGCGACGGAGCGGCCGACAAGGAGGAACCATGGACCAGGACTGGTGGCGCGTCACCGGGCTTGCGCCGGCCGACGTGCCGGAGCTGCTTGTTGTCGAGGGCTCCTGGTGGCGCCGGGACCGTGAGGTCCAACGTCTCGCCTGCCTCGACAGCGTCCGAGAGCTTGGCGCTCCGGACTGGTGGTGGGGCCGGTGGCGCGGCCACGCAGTGGTCTACGCCTGCGTCTACGGCGCCGCCCGTACGGTCGAGCCCGTGCACATCCTGGGCCAGCTCGGCACGCCGTTGGTCGCGCAGATTGGCTCGTGCGGAGGGCTGCAACGCGGCATCCAGCCGGGCGACCTCGTGCTGGCGGACCGGGTGCGGGTGGCTGAGGGAGCGTCCGCCCATTACGGCGGCGGAGACTGGGCCCTCGCGACGCCCAGGCTCGTCGACCGTGCGCAGCGGTTGGCAACTGGCCACGGCTTGGCGATGCACCGCGGCGAGACGGTGACGACCGAGGTGCTCCTGCGCCAGCCCCCACCGCTTGTCCACGCCTGGTCGTCCGCCGGCTACCTCGGCGTCGACATGGAGTCCTCGGCCACCCTCAGCGCCGCCGCCTGGGCGGGCATGGCCGGCGTCGCCCTCCTCCACGCCTGGGACGACCTCCTCGCGGCCCGCTCATGGACCGATCCCCTGCCAGAACACGACGCCACCCGCCGCAAGGCAGCGGAAGCCGCACTGTTCGAGTTCGCCTTGGAGACTTGCCTCTGAGACTGAGAACCGGCCGCCTCGCCCGTTTTGCCGGATTTTCGCTTTTAGGCGGCGTCGCCAGCCGGCCTTTCCTGCGCAGCAGCTCATGGGGCTGGCGCCGCCGCCCCGGAGGATGAGAATCCGGCAGACCAGGCATCCAGCGACCTTTTCTCGCTCGGGCGGGGCATCGAACGGAGCGCCGGGCGCTACTGTGCAGAGTTTTGCCAAACTACCGGCATTACTCTGGATGCACAGTGCAGGATTAGGCTACAACCGACTGACGCGAACCCGGCAAACCGGGCGGCATGTGGCCAATTCTCATCTCAGTACGGCGAAATGCTCCAGCGCGATGAGCGGGCCGGTGTCGAGCGTCGTTCCGCTCACCGCAACCCGAGGGCTTGCTCGGCCCACGCGTAGTCGTCCTTGGTGGGCTCGCCGTGCTCGGCCTTCATCTCGGCCAGCATGTCGAGCAACTCGTCGTCGGCGGAGCGGCGGGTAAGGACCCTCTTGGCCGCGGCCACGTGCTTGTCAAGCAGGGTAATGGCAAGCTTGACGGTCATGCCAGCGACCATACCGCGCGCGGCTGTGGAGAACGGCGAGCGCAGGCGTGCGCGGCGTTGAGTGGCCGTCGATTACTCACTCGTTCTGAGCAGTTTTGCGCGAGACATTGAGTAAATTGTTCAGCATGCCCAGCGAGCGTTCCACCGACCGCTGTTCGACTTGTGCGGGCGCGCCTGCAAGAGCCCCGCGCTCGCATCCAGGTGTTGGCGGGGCCCAGGCAAACCGGGAAGACCACGCTGGCGCGCCAGGTGCTCGCCGAGATCGGACTGCCCGCGCACTACGCGTCCGCTGACCAGCCGACCTTGCGGGACCGCGGCTGGCTGGAGGCGCAATGGGAGATCGGCCGGTTACGGGCCAGGCACTCCGAGCGCGGCGGCCTGCTCGTGCTCGACGAGGCGCAGAAGATCACCGCATGGTCCGATGTGGTCAAGCGGGTGTGGGATGAGGACACCGCGGCGGGCATCCCGTTGCGCGCCGTGCTGCTGGGCTCGTCGCCGCTGTTGCTGCAGCGCGGCTTGGGAGACAGCCTCGCCGGGCGGTTCGAGCTGATCCGCGTCCAGCACTGGTCGTACCCCGAGATGCGCGACGCGTTCGGCTTCGACCTCGAGCGCTATCTCTACTACGGTGGCTACCCGGGAGCGGCCGGTCTGATCGCCGATCATGACCGGTGGGCGAACTACATCCTGGATTCGCTGGTAGAGACGACGCTGTCCCGCGACGTGCTGCTCCTGACCCGGGTGGACAAGCCGGCGCTGATGCGGCAGGTCTTCCGCCTGGCCTGCGAGTACTCAGGGCAGATCTTGTCGTACCAGAAGATGGTCGGGCAGCTGCAGGACGCTGGCAACACCACCACCATCGCGCACTACCTGGAGCTGTTGGCGGGCGCCGGGCTGGTGACCGGCCTGCAGAAGTTCTCCGGATCGCGGGTCAAGCAGCGAGGCTCGAGCCCCAAGCTCGTTGCGCTGAACACCGGCCTGATCTCCGCTTCGCCGAGGCGCTGCTCCGGCTCTTGCGCGACGGCCCCCAGTGCGACCGGACGGCGTGGGGACCCCTCGACCAGGCCATCAAGCCCGGCCCCTGGTCGCCGAGCTACGCGCGGCGGTGTTTGCCCCCGACGGCGCCACCCTCGCTACCTCCGCCAGTGACGACGGAACCTTCACAATGCGGCATCCTCGGTTCGGGCGGCAGGACCATCCGGGTGTGTCGGCTCGGGTACGGAATCCGGATCCGAGCCGACACACCCCGCTTTGGACCACGGCAGGCACTCGCGATGCACCAGCCATCGCACGACGGAGCTATCGGCTACGGCCCGCCAATATGGCAATTCGACGATGTGGCGGATAGGCTGACGGCATGAAGACTGCAGTGATGAACAAGGCGGGCCGCCTCACCGTCCCGGCGGACGTACGCCGAGAGCTGGGCCTCGACGACGAGACGGAGTTCGAGGTCGAGGTCGATCGGCAGCAGGACGCGCTGATCCTGCGCCCGGTGATGGTCTTGCGTCGCGAGGATGCCTGGGCCTACACCCCTGACCACCGCGATTTGCTCCGCCGAGCGCACGAGGACTCCCGTCATGGCCGTGTGCGGGTGCTGTCCGAACAAGAGCTGCGGGGTCTCGCCGAGGCCGAGCGCGAGTGATCGGTGGTCGCCGACTACAAGTACGAGACGCTTGACTTCACCGACACGTTCCTCCTTACGCTCACCTCGAAGGACTTCTCCGCCGCCGACCGACGGGCGTTCGTCAAATCCCTGCGCCTGCTGGATCAAGACGAGAAGCATCCGTCGCTGCGGGTCCATCAGCTACGCGGAGACCGCGAGGGATCATGGTCGGCGTCAGCTTCGTCTTCCCTGCGCCTGACCTTCGAGCGGCTGCCCAACGGTCATAAGCGGCTGCTGACCTGCAGCCGCCACTACGACCGTTAATCGGTAGAGCGGCGTGCGCCAGCGGGACGCGAAGTTGCCTAGTTTGGCACGTGCGAGCATCCCGTGCGGATAGCGAAGCTACCCGGTGGGCCGATCGCGAGCCGTCCACTTCATTTCATCTGGATCCTCGACGCGTCCGGGTCTATGGAGGGGGACAAGGTTCAGCAACTCAACTTCGCCATCCGCGATGCAAGGCACAGCGGGGGAGAATCCCAACGCTGCGGTTCTGGTGCGAGCGATCACCTTCTCGAGCGGGGCGAGGTGGCATGTCGAGAGTTCGACACCCGTTGGGGACGGGAGGCATCCCGCTGGAGGAGTTCTTGTCGGCCCCGACCGAGTCCTGGGCGCGCTGACCGAGGCCCGGTCAGCTGGCGTGCGCCGGGTCGACCACCGTGAGCGCGTCCCAGACCGGTCGCACGTCGGGCATGGGCAGGGCTGGTCCCACGCTCACCCGGTAGTCGCCTGGCGGTAGCCCGTCGAGGATGGCGGTGAGCTGGCCGTCACGGTCCCGTGGGCTCTTGACCACCGGCGGGCGGGTGCTGTCCACCGCCTCGGCGCGGACGAGCAAAGGGATAGCCGGATCGCCCTCGGCGACCTCGCAGCGGACCTCGACCCCGGCGCCAGCCTCGGCGAGGTCGGGGACGTCGAGGGCGAGCTTGGCGCGCTCGTCGGCCTGCTCGGCCCGGGGCGTGGCGGTGAGCACGTGGTGCAGCGTCCGCAGGACCGCGTCAGTGGTGGGAAGCCCCACATGGGTGTGCGCGAACGGCACCGCGTGGCGGTCGTCGCGCCACTCGGGCGGGGCGAGGCTCTGGCGGGGCACGGTCCCGTCCCCGCGCTCGTCGAGCACGGTGCCGTCCACGCGCTCCCAACGCGTCAGGATCTTCACGGTTCCGGCCTCGATGCGGGCGAACTGAGGCGTCGGCTGCAGCACCCCGGCGACCACCGTGCGCCCGTAGGGCCGGACGCCGGGCAGGTCGAGCTTTTCGTGGAACGCGGCGGCCTGCTCGAACAGCTCGAGGCTGGCTTCAGGCGCCAGGTCCGCGACCATGAGCCGGCGGCGCTGTGACCCGTCGACGATCGCCAGGTAGCGCGGCAGCAGCTCGTAGACGCAAGGAAGGCTCTGGGCGAGACGGCGGAAGCGGGACCGGATCCCCGGCAGCCATGCCGGCCATCCCCGTGAGATCACACCGAAGGCCCTGACCGCCCCACGGAAAGGGGTACCGAGGGTCACGACCTCGCGGGTGTCGACGGCGCCGCCGAGCACGTCGGTGAAGTGCTGGGCGATCAGCCCGCCCATGGAGTGGCAGACGAACACGAACCCCGCCTTGGGGTCGGTGCGGCGCCGGGCCTCGAGCACGGGGTTAGACCCGGTCCGCCAGCAGCCGCGCGTTGGTGACGCAGGACAGCCGCCAGTCGTAGGGGAACGTGACGAAGTTGCTCCCGTCGAGCTGGAACCGCTCCGACAGCCGGTCGACGAGCCGGTCGTAGGCGTCGATCTTGGAAAGGCCAGGGAACTGCGCGAGCCGCCCGATCAGGCCCACCGCGCGAACGTCCGGCTCGGGCGCGAACCCGTCGCCCCTCAGGCCGAGGGCGCCCTCGGGGTCCACCAGCGCGTGAGCGACCCCGGCGGCACCCCAGATGGGACGCCCCGCCCGCTCGAGCCGGCTGCCAAGAATGCCGGGGACGATCACCACCACGTCACGCACGGGATGACGCATCCCGTGAAACTATAGGGCTATGGATGGGGGATGGTCAGGACCAGCGTGCGGGGACAGGCGATGACGGTCGCATGCCTCGTCATCCGCCCGGACTACCGCAACGGAAGCCGGGGCCCGCTGCCGCTGCTCGCCAGCGGCGTCGATCAGTTGGCGACGTTGCTCCAGGACCACGACGTCACCGTCACGCGGCTGCCCACTGACAGGGCCATCCACCGCGCTGCAGGCGATCGAGGAGACCGCCGGAGAGGGGGCGCTGCTGGTGTACATCGGCGGTCACGGGGTGGTCCGGCGGGACGGTGACCATTTCACGGCGTTGGACGCGACGCCGGCCACGCCGAACTCGGTCAACGCGCTGTGGACCCACCAGGTCGCCGAGCTACTCGCCGGAGCCGACCGCGACGTCATGCTGTTCGTGGACACCTGCTTCGCCGGCGCGATCGCCCATATGCTCGACCAGGCGCTCCGGATGCTCGCCACCATCCCCACCAGCGCGAGCTTCGGGGTCATCGCCGCGTGCCGTGCGTTCGAGACCACCGACGACGGCCTTCGTCGAGGCGCTGCTCAGGCTTATGCGCGACGGCCCCGAAGACACGACGGCCTGGGGACCCCAGGATGCGCGCATCAAGCTCGGTCCACTGGTGGCCGAGCTACGCGCGGCGGGCATACAGGTCAAGGCCGTGTTCACCGACGTCGCGAGCGAGCTGCGGGTCATCCCCAATCTCGCCCACAACCCCGACGAGCCCGAGGGGCGCGTCCACGTGAAGCTGCGCCTGCGGCGGCTGAGCGCGGGGGCCGAGACCCACCTGCTCGACAGGTCAGAGGGGTTCGTGGGGCGGGTCGGCCTACGAGCCGAGATCGCCGGGTGGCTCGGCACCGCACGCGGAGGCATGTTCGTCGTCACCGGCGGCCCCGGCACCGGCAAGTCCGCGCTCATGGGACTGCTCGCCCGCCAGTCCGCGAGCGACGAGTGGGCGCGTGGCCTGGACGGCGGGCCCTGCCTACCCGAGGGCATGTTCGACGTGATCGTGCACGCCCGCCAGAAGACCCTCGAGCAGGTCGAGGACGAGCTCGCGCATGTCGCCGATGCCGAGAAGTGCACGATCCTGGTCGACGCGCTCGACGAGGCGGTCGCCGGCGAGCCCATCGGGATCGCCGCGCACCTCCGCTCGCTCTCGCGTCGCGGCGGCGTCCGCCTGGTGGTTGGCACCCGGCCGAGCCCAGTCGTGGCCGGGCGCGTCCGCGTCGAGGACCCACTGCTCGGCGAGCTGCAGCCGGCGGTGCTTCGCAACCTGGAGGAGCTGGACGGCACCACTGACGACATCGCCGAGATGCTACGAAGCGTGCTGCGGGCGACCCCCGGCTCCCCCTACGCCGGGCTGGACGTGACTGGGCTGGCCGACGAGGTCGCCGTGTGCACGACCCCCAGCTTCCTGTTCGCCCACGCCGCCGCCCGCTGGCTGACCGGCCAGCCCGAGCCCGTCACCACCCACCAAGACTGGAGAGCGCGCGTCGCTGGGTTCGGGCGCGACAACGCCCTGGGCGCGCTCATCGACCAGGACCTGGCCGCCCGCTTCATTGGCGCCGACTTGGACCGGGTGCGGGACTTGCTGCGCGCGCTGGCGTGGGCCGAGGGCCTGGGCCTTCCCCGGTACACGATCTGGCCCGAGCTGGCCGAGGCCCTGTCCTCCACGGCGGCCCGCTACGGCGACCCGGACGTCACCTGGGTACTCAACGAGGCCGGGTGGTACCTCACCGAGGCGGGAGAGGACGGCCAGACCGTCTACCGCCTGTTCCACCAAGCGCTGGCCGACCACTTCCGCGAGGAGACCCGCCGTGGCCGCTGACCATGACGTGCACTCTTGGACGACCCCCAGTTTGTGACCCGAGCCGACGCCGCTCGCCTGGCTCACGCCGTGTCCCGATTCCGCGGCAGGGTGGGCGGTGACACGACCCGCCTCCTCAAACGCTGTGTCCACGAGTTCGGCCACCTCGACCCGCCCGAGCGCCTCGCGCTGCTGCACCTGACGGCCTTGCAAGACGGCCTGCCCGGTCTTCAGGGGACCAGGCACTCCGGAGCGCCGTGGGTCCCGTCATGGACGGCTTGGCGGCCCGGGGCGGCGCTCATGACGCTCATCGGCCACGCCGGCGGGGTGTGGGCGGTGGCGTTCTCCCCCGACAGCACCACCCTGGCCACCGCCAGCTCCGACCAGACCGTGCGCCTATGGGAGGCCGCCACCGGCCAACACACCGCCACCCTCACCGGCCACACCGGCGTGGTGATGGGGGTGGCGTTCTCCCCCGACAGCACCACCCTGGCCACCGCCAGCTACGACCAGACCGTGCGCCTATGGGCGACCGCCACCGGCCAACACACCGCCACCCTCACCGGCCACACCGTGGTGACGGCGGTGGCGTTCTCCCCCGACGGCGCGACCCTGGCCACCGCCAGCTACGACCAGACCGTGCGCCTATGGGACCCCGCCACCGGCCAACACACCGCCACCCTCACCGGCCACACCG